>NZ_JBEXCR010000009.1:0-369351 GCF_040605375.1 Nonomuraea sp. NPDC005650 | reverse complement strand
TCGCTTCCGACGTCACCATCTGGACCGCTCAGGCATCGCGAGCACACGCAGCCCTCACCCGAGACTCCTCACCCGACTTCTAAAACAGGCCCTAGCCGCACGAGGGCCAGATGGTCAGCGGCCGAGTGCGGCCGCCCGGCGGGTGGCGCTGCTGCGGATGGTCTGCTCTCAGCTTCCGCTCGCCGATGTGCTGCCGTCGGCGCGTCCGGACGGCGGCCGCTGGCAGATCGCGTGGGTCATGGATTTGCTCGGGGTGTTTGCGGCCGACGCGGCAATCGACATCCTGATGCATGACACATCCGGCTTACCGGCGGCGTTGGGCGTGGCCATGCGGCAGCTCTTCGACGGTGACGAACGGCTGCGCGAGCTCACGGCGGACAGCCTGGCGCGCTGGCGGACGGATCTTCGACGGATCATGGATTTCCGCGCTCAGGTGATGGCGGAACTCACCGACGAGCCAGAAGTGGCTAGCGTGTTGTACGCCGCCTTGCTGCTCTACTCCGCATACGGGATGGAAGACTTCGACGCGAGCCAGATCGAGGAAATGATCAATGCTCTCGTCGATCCAGCCAATATCTCCGAGGCGGGGGTTCGCCTGTTCCCTGATCTGCCCCGAGTCCTGGAACATGCCGTTTCGACCAGGTTGCTGACGTCGGAGGGAGGCTCTTTTAGCCTACTGCCCGGTGGTTTGCCGCGCCTGCTGACCGGTGACACCGCGGCCACGGAGTCGGCAGCCCGCAAAGCCGTGCAGGAACTGACCGACCAGCGTGCCCGGCTCGCCGACCGACTCATGCTGCGTGCCGTCCAGGAGGCGATCGACCATCTGGAGACGAACTCGTTCATGGCATTCCGCAGCATGGTCACGTCGTTGGAGGACTATCGGCACACCCTTCCTGACGAGCTCGGCGACCTGGTGACAGAGGTCATCTCCCAGTTCCGGCAGTTCGACACGTATCACCAGGTCGCGATCGACGATGCCAAGGAGCAAGTGACCAAACCGGACAGGTTCGATGTGGCGGTCCTGCTTGTGGAGATAGCCCAGAAACGCGAGACAAGACATCTGAGGATCGTCGTGGAGGAGCGCGAACCGCAGTCGCATCCTGTGGTCGCCAGTCGACTGCTCGTCAGCATGGCCATCGACAACCTACTGAGCAACGCTCGGCGGGCGATCATGGAGGCGGACGCTGCCGGGGGCACGGTTCTTCTGCGCGTGGGGGCATCGAACGGGAACACCATCATCGATGTGGAGGACTCCGGGCCTGGACTACCCGATGAGGTACGCGAACAGATTCTGCGCGGGGAGCCAGCCAGCCTCCGGCCGGGCGGCGGCCGGGGCCTGCCGGACGCCAAAACTTTGCTGGGTTACTACGGCGGGACCGTCCAGGCGATGCCGGAGGCGTCCAGCTTGGGCGGCGCCTACTTCCGAATCAGCCTTCCTTCCGCTTCAACAGATCACTCACCACATTCCTGATGTCGTCGAAGCCACCGCGCTTGGATTTGTTGTAGACATCAGCCAACCGATAGTCCCGGACAAAGGTGGCGAACGACCCTGTGGGCGGGCTCACCGACATCAGGAGCACGGGGATATCGTAATGATCACGAAGATGGGTGAGCACCCGCAGTCCCTGCTCGTCTTCCCCATCGGCGGTGAGGTGGAAGTCCACCAGCGCCACATCGATGTGGAGTCGGCCACCACCGCCGATCAGGTCCGACCATGCGGTCAGAGAAGTGACGACCGTGCTTTCGTAGTCAGGCCGCAGCAGATCCTTGAGGGTTGGTCCGATCTGGTCGTCCACAATGAGCACCTTCGGCCGTGGCAGCTGTGACCATGAATGGTGGTACGTACGGACCACGGTGTCCGTGGGGAACAGCTCCAGGAACTGGTCCAGGCTGGTCAGCCGGTCGCGTTCCGCGGTGTTCAACGCCGAGATCGCCTGGAGCAGCGTGTCGCGGGCGCGGAAGGTCTCATTCCATGTCGACAAGGGCAGATCGTGTCCCAGCTTTCGCGGATCTTGCCGCCAGAGGGCCAGCAATTTATCGATCTCGGTCACGCTACGAACGTTGGAGACTGTGTCCAGAAATATGCATGCATCAATATCGCTGCGTGCCAGTCCGAGGTGGTAGACCCCATCCTCCAGATTCACCTTTATTCCTGTCCGGCGGATGGCGCTCATCGCGGTGTTCAGCGAGGTCAAATCCAGCGACGTGTTCCAGAGCAGCTCGGACAACAGGCGCGCAGGCACGGGATTCCGAGAAAGGGCGAGCTTGCAGACGAGTGCGGCGTTCTTACCTGACAGCCCGACCCGCCGACCAGAGTCGGCGAAGAACTCCACCGACCCAAGAATATTCAGGCGATTGACCAGACCACTGACAGTCACGACGGCACATTACAAGAGGATCCGGACACCTGCCTGTAATTTCCGTGAATCCTGACTGAGCGACTGCGGTGCTGCGCCATGGAACTTCAGTGACGGGTACCTGCCGGACTTCAGAACCCAAGCCGCATCCTGACCGCATGAGACGAGCAGCCCGAGCCGGGGTCCAGGTCATCGCCCCTACGTCCACATTCCTCATCGCGTTCTTGAGCAGTCTGCCGCCGTGGGCGGTGATGCTGCTCCTCGCTGGCCTCTGGGCCGCGACTTCCGTGATTCCACGGGTGCTGGACTGGATGATCCAGCGGGACCGTGACACGCGCTTCGCCGACAACTCCGAGGCCGTACGCCGGGACTTGCTCAAGCTTTACACCATTGATCATCGGTCACGCGAAGTGGAGAAATGACCTGTCAGTGGTCGAGATGCGGTGCCTCCGACGACAGCTCGACGTCGTCCATCCCGCTGCGATGGAGCCGCCTGGCGCGAACGCGGCCAAACCACGCGGTCGCGCTGCGCTGCGTCACGGACTCATCCACCAGCCCGTCCTTAAGCGCCGCTTCGCTGCAGCGCGACCTCGATGGCATGCCGAAAAGCGCCCATCCTTGTTCGAGCCCTTCGGCCCACTCCCACTCATGGCGATCTGCTCCGAATTCGGCCACCGCAGGCGGGCGAGCCAGCGCCTCAGCGATCTGGAGGTAGAAGACACGGCATCCGCAACCCCTGTGGTCTCGACATGGTGAGCATTGAAGATGTTCCAGATCTCCACCCACTCGGCGATCCTGGTTGAACGGCTCCAGCCGCGTAGCCGAGCTCCCTGCGGGAAACACCGCCCGATTGGCGACAGCCATCCGTGAGGTCACCACCAGCGCGGCCGCCCGTCCCATGCCCACCCGCCCCCTGTTCCGCCTGCTCCCGATGATCGGAGCCGCCTGCGAGCTGCGGCAGGGTGAGCTGTTCGGCCTCGCCCTGGAGGACGTCGACTTCGAGGAGCGCGTGCTCCGCATACGCCGTCAGATCAAGAAGCTGGGCAGCGATCACGCCTACGCCCTGCCGAAGAACGACCGGGAACGGGTCATCCCGCTCCCCGGCTGGGCGGGCCGAGGCCGTCAAGCGGCACGTCTCGGCCTATCCCCCGCTGATCTGCTCGCTGCCCTGGGAGAAGCTGGACGGCAAGCCACGCACGCACAATCTGCTGTTCCGAGACGAGTGCGGGCTTCCAGACGGTCTCGCTGTAGGTCCGGGACCTGATGTAGCGGTCGTCGGTCCAGCGGGCAAGCCAGCGTGATCCCGGCCCCGGGCAAGGACTCCCGCCAGCGAAGGCGCTACACCACCTCCCGCAAGGAGGGGCTGCACCAGCTCCGGCACTACTACGCCAGCGTCATGCTGGCCGGCGGCGTCTCGGTCAGGGAACTCGCCGAGTACCTCGGCCACGCCGACCCAGGCTTCACCCTCCGCGTCTACGCCCACATGATGCCCGGCTCCCACGGCCGCGCCCGCAAGGCGATCGACGACCAGCCGTGCCGTCCGCGCGAGGTCTCTCACGGAACAGGGACGGAACAGTGATCATCTAGGGCCCGTTCCCAAGCCGAAGAACCCCGCCTCCCAGCACAGGGAAGCAGGGTTTCCGCATGTCAGAGGCTACTTAGCCAAGTGCCGGCTGATGACCAGGCGCTGGATCTGGTTGGTGCCCTCGAAGATCTGCATGATCTTGGCCTCGCGCATGTAGCGCTCCACCCGGAACTCCCGCGTATACCCATACCCCCCGAACACCTGCACCGCATCCGTCGTGACCTTCATCGCCGTGTCCGTCGCGACCAGCTTCGCGATGCTGGCCTGCGTGCTGTACGGCAGGCCCGCGTCCCGGCGGCGGGCCGCGGCGAGGTAGGTGGCCCGTGCGCTCTCCACCCCCGCCGCCATGTCCGCCAGCAGGAAGCCGAGCCCCTGGTGGTCGATGATCCGCTTGCCGAACGTCTGGCGTTCCTTCGCGTACGCGACGGCCTCGTCGAGCGCGGCCTGGGCGAGGCCGGTGGCGCAGGCGGCGATGCCGAGCCGTCCGGAGTCGAGCGCGCTGAAGGCGATCTGCAGCCCCTGGCCTTCCTCGCCGATCAGCCGGTCCTCCTCGAGGATCGCCCCGTCCCAGTGGGCGCTGGTGGTCGGTACGGCGTGCAGCCCCATCTTCTCCTCGGGCCGTCCGAACGTCAGCCCGTCAGCGGCCCCCGGCGCGAGGAAGCAGGAGATGCCCCGCGAGCCCTCCCCCGTCCGGACGAACAGCGCGTAGAAGTCTGCGAGCCCGCCGTGGGTGATCCACGCCTTGTTGCCGGTGATCCGGTAGCCGGTCTCGACGCGCTCCGCCTTGCAGGTCAGGGCCCCGGCGTCGGACCCGGCCTGGGGCTCCGACAGGCTGTAGCCGCCGATCAGGCGCCCGGCCAGCATGTCGGGCAGCCACCGTTCGCGCTGCGCCGGGGTGCCGTAGGCGGCGACGGGGAAGCAGGAGAGCGTGTGCACGCTGGTGGCGACGGCGACGGCCGCCCACCGCATCGCCAGTTCCTCGATCACCTGCAGGTAGACCTCGTACGGCTGCCCGCCACCGCCGAGCTCCTCCGGGTACGCGAGCCCGAGCAGCCCCGCCGCCCCCAGCGTGGCGAACAGCCCCTCCGGGTACGTCTCGGCGCGCTCGTGCTCGTCGACCCGGCGCGCGAGCTCCTTGTCGGCGATCTCGCGGGTCAGCTCGATGAGATCCCTGGCATCCTGGTCGGGCAGGAGCCGGTCAACGGTCACGATCCCTCCTGGCTCATAACGGGCTCGTCCAGCCGGGCGAGCGCGGCCTTGGCGCGGTCGCGGAACTCGGCGACCCGGGCGAGCTTGATGTCCTCGTACCCTCGGACCAGGTCGGGCAGGCCCGCGAGCTCGGCGACCGTGCCGGCGCTGCCGGGGGTGAGCTTGGCCAGCGCGGTCCGCATGAGGTCGCGGTACTCGATCACCAGCTCGCGCTCGACCTTCCGTACGTGGGCGAGGCCGAAGACGTCGAACGTCGTCCCGCGCAGCACCCTGGCGGCCCGCAGCCCGCGGAACAGGATCCCGGCGGAACGGCGTACCTTGATCTTACGCTTGAGCCCCATCGCCCGAAACAGCGGAGGGTGCAGCAGCACCGACACGACCGCGTCCGGGCCGTACTCGCGCTCCCTGCGCTCCTTCTCCACGGGGTCGAGGTGCAGGCGGGCGACCTCGTACTCGTCCTTGTAGGCCATGAGCTTGTGCAGGGCGCGGGCGTACGCGAGCCCGATCAGGGCGCCGGCCTCCTCGCCCGCCCGCTCGACCGCGACGGCCGTCACCTGCCGCACGTCCTCCTCGTACGTACGGGCGTAGGCGGCGTTCTGGTAGCCGGTCAGGTCGGCGACGCGGGTGGCCAGCACCTCGTCCAACCCCTCGGGGACCGTGACCTCAGGAGAAGCGGACTCGACCACGCTCGCGCGGCCCCAGCGGAAGGCGGCGAGGTTCTGCTCGACGGCGGCCCCGTTGAGCGTGATGGCCCGCTCGATGGCGGCGGCGGAGACCGGCAGGCAGCCGTGCTGGTAGGCGGCTCCGAGGAGGAGCAGGTTCACCGGCATGTGGTCGCCGAACAGGGTCTCCGACAGCCCCTGGGCGTCCATGCACTCGACGCGCCTGGTGGCGGACTCGACGCGGGCGACCGCGTCCGCGTGCCCCGGCACGGCCGCGCGGCCGGTGACCATGGCGGCGGTCGGGACGACGGCGGTGTTCAGGATGGCGACGGTGCGTTCCGGCGAGGCCACGGCCAGGTTCGGCTCGGCCGCCGCGCCCAGCAGGTCGAACCCGATCAGCACGTCCACGCTCCCCGGCGTGGCCCGCACGGAGCCGTCCAGGGGCCGGGCCGAGATCCGCACGTCGCTGACCACGGGCCCGCCCTTCTGCGCCAGCCCGGTCTGCTCCAGCCCGGCCGCGTGCAGCCCGTCGAGGTGGGCGGCCATCTGCAGGATCTGCGAGACGGTGACGACCCCGGTGCCGCCGATGCCGGGCATCCGGATCAGGGCCTCGCCGGGCCTGCTCGCGGGCTCCGGCGCCTCGGGGGGCGGCGGCGCCTGGCGCCGGCGCACGGTGCCCGGCTCCACCAGCAGGAACGACGGGCAGTCGCCCTTGAGACAGCTCAGATCGGAGTTGCAGGAGGCCTGGTGGATGCGGGTCTTGCGGCCGTACTCGGTCTCGACCGGCTGCACGGACAGGCACGTCGACGCCTCGCCGCAGTCGCCGCAGCCCTCGCAGACCCGCTCGTTGATCACGACCTTCTCGGTGGGCACGGGCAGCTTGCCGCGCTTGCGCAGCCGCCGCTCCTCGGCCGCGCACCGGTCGTCGTGGATCAGCACGGTCACGCCGTCGAGCGCGGCCAGCTCCCGCTCCACCTCGGGCAGGTCGTCGCGGTGCCGCACCGACGCGATCCCCGCCAGCCGCACGCCCCGGTACGTCTCCGGCTCCGGCGAGGTGACCACGATCCGGCGCACGCCTTCGACGGCCAGCTCGTGCGTCAGCGCGGGCACGTCGAGCCGGCCCTCGGCGCGCTGGCCGCCGGTCATGGCCACGGCGTCGTTGTAGAGCAGCTTGTACGTCATCGTCACCCCGGCGGCGACGGCGGCCCTGATCGCCAGGGAGCCGGAGTGGTGGAAGGTGCCGTCGCCGAGGTTCTGGACGAAGTGCCGGTCCTCGGTGAACGGCGCCAGCCCGATCCATTGCGCGCCCTCGCCGCCCATCTGCGTGATGCCCACCTGGGTGCCGCGGCCGTGCCCGTCCAGGGCGATCATGGCGTGGCAGCCGATGCCGACGCCGACCAGCGTGCCGTCGGCGGTGCGGGTGGAGGTGTTGTGGGGGCAGCCGGAGCAGAAGTACGGGGTGCGCGCGGCCACCAAGGGCAGCATGCGCCTCGGCCGGACCCTCTCGCGCGGGGCGAGCTCGATGCCCAGGCAGGCGGCGACCGCCTTGGCCACGTCCTCGGCGCCCAAGGTGCCGCGCGCGGTCAGCAGCTCCCGGCCCACGACCGCCGGCACGCGCTCCCGCCCGTACAGGGCCTGCTTGAGCTGCCCCTCCAGGAACGGCACCTTGTCCTCGACCACCAGCACCTTGTCCAGGTCGGCGGTCATGGCGGCCAGGTCGTCGTACGCGAGCGGGAACGGCATCCCGAGCCTGATCAGCCGGATCCCGCGCGCGTCCAGGGCCGCCTCGTCCAGGCCGAGGTCGGCGAGGGCGCGCAGGACCACCGCGTACGTGGTGCCGGAGGCCAGGATGCCCAGGGCGGTGTTGCCGGCGCCCGACATCACCCGGTTGAGGCCGTGCGCGCGGGCGTACTCGCGGGCCAGGTCGAGGCGACGGGTGAGCAGGTCGTGCTCGGCGTCCAGCGCGGCGGGGCCGAGCAGGATGGGGGCGGCGCCGCGATCCTTCTTGTCGGGCATCGGGATGCCGTCGCGCAGCGGGCCGAGGTCCACCGTGGCGGACGCGTCGGCGATGTCCGCGACGATCTTCAGCCCGGCCCAGAGCCCGGTGGCGCGCGACAGGGCCACCGCGTGCAGCCCGAACTCGACGATCTCCGCGACCGAGCCGGGCGCGAGCAGCGGCATGGACAGGCTCTGGCACATGGGCTCGCACGAGCTGGGCAGCGTGGAGGACTTGCAGCCGGGGTCGTCGCCGATCCAGGCCACCGCGCCGCCGAGGGGCGCCGTGCCGGCCGTGTTGGCGTGCCGGATGGCGTCGGCGGCGCGGTCGAGGCCGGGGTTCTTGCCGTACCAGAAGCCGGTGACGCCGTCGTGCCGCCGGCCCGGCACCTGGTCGAGCAGCTGGGTGCCGGCCACGGCCGTGGCGGCCAGCTCCTCGTTCAGGCCCGCCTGGAAGACCACGCCGGCCGGGTCCAGGAAGCGCGCCGCCCGCTTCATCTCCAGGTCCACGCCGCCCAGCGGCGAGCCCTGATAGCCGGTGACGAACACGCGCGTGTCCAACCCGCGCTCCTCGTCCAGCCGGCGCTGCTCCAGCGTCAGGCGCACCAGGGCCTGGATGCCGGAGATGAGCACCCGGCCGTCGGGCGCCGTGTACTTGTCGTCGAGCGACACTGCTGGCTCGCTCACGCTCGAACCTCCTGGCCTCGTACTTGTGTGCCAAGCACAGCAACGCGGGCATGATATGCGCAAGTATTAGATGAGAAAGTGCCCGGAAGACGCAAACTATGTGAACGCTTGGGCTTGCCGGCTGATGTTCTTTGCGCCTGACGAAGGGGTTCTCGCATGCCTGATGTGGACGACATCGATCATCACGTCCTGCGGCTGCTGCGGGAGGACGGGCGCAGGACGTTCTCGGAGATGGCCGAGCTGGTGGGGCTGTCGGTCGCGGCGGTGAAGCGGCGGGTCGACCGGCTCAGGGAGCTCGGGGTGATCACGGGGTTCACGGTGCAGATCGACTACGCCAAGCTCGGGTGGGGCATCGAAGCGTTCACGGAGCTACGTTATCCGGGCACGACCCCCGTGAGCGAGATAGTCCGCACCGCCACGGACGTGCCCGAGGTGCAGGCGGTGTTCACGATCGCGGGCGACCCCGACGCCCTGATCCACGTACGGGTACGCGACCTCGGGCATCTGCAGCAGGTCATCGACCGGCTCCGGCGGGCGGGTGACGTGACCGGGACCAAGACGCTGCTGGTGCTCGGCTCGTGGACCCGCGACGCGCTGTCCTCCCGCACTCGCTGAACCTCACCGTCCCTTGCCGGCCGGAGCGCGGGGGGCTTCCTCCTGCTTTTGTTCGCGGCGGGAGAAGTGCCGTACGAGCAGGCTGATCGCCAGGAGCACGGACAGGCCCAGGCCGAGCAGCCAGCCCGACGCGCCGGCCAGGGGCAGGTCGTCGCCCGCCGGCTCCGGCACCTCGCCGCCGGACTCCGGCCGGGGCTCGCGGCGGGCGGGTCCCCCTGGGACCCCCACCTGGTATCCGCCCTCGTGGAGCCCTTCCGGGTACGGCACCTCGCCGGGCCGGACCTTCTCGCCGGAAGCCGGCTGACCGGGGCTGGGCAGGACCAGGCCCTGGTCGGAGCCGGGCGGGAACGAACCCTCGCCGGGCGGGGGCGGAACGTAGCCCTCACCGGGGACGGGCTGCGCGGGCCCGGCGTCGTCGCCCGCCGTGGGGCCCGGAGCGGGGCCCGCCTCCGCCGTGGCGGACGGCACCGGATCGGCCGTGGGCCCGGGGTCCGGGTCCTTCGGGGGGTCGGGGCTCGGCGTCGGCCGCGGAGCCGGGACCGGCTCGGGTACGGCGGAGGCGCAGGCGCCCCCGGGACCCTCCACCGGCGCGTCCTCCGAAGCACCTGTGGCGGGTACGCAGTCGTCGACCGCGCCGCCGTCCGGGCCCGCGGCCTCCGGACGGCCCCGGACCAGCGCCCGGGTCGGGCTGATCATCCGCGTCGAGCCGCCGCCCATCCCCCAGGCGGAGACCTCGACGCGGTTGAGGACGTGCGCGCCCTCCGGGAGCTCCGGGTCGATCGTGACCGGGATCTCGTAGCTCACGCTCCGCCCCGCGGGGAGCGTCAGCCCCGGCCCGCCGCAGGCGATGGCGCCGCCGCGCCTGATGAGGGAGCAGTCGTCGGGGACCGGCCCCGGGATCGCGTTGCGGTCCAGCGTGTCGATGACCGTCACGTTCTCGGCGGGCCGGGCTCCGGCGTTCGTGACGGTCACCGAGTAGACCGACTCCCCGCCGATGACCATCGGCTCGGGGCTGACGGTCCCGGTGATCCGCAGATCCGGGTCCCGGAACGCGCGGGGCGCGGCCGGGACGGCGCCGGACGCCGCCGGCGAGCCGGACCCGTACGCTCCGGTCCACCCGCCCAAGGCGACGAGCGCGATGACCGCCGCGATCCCGGGCATGCCCATGTCCGTCCTCCCGCGCCGTGCCGCTTGACCAGGGATGATCCTCCTCTCACCGGCCCCGCTCCCGGGGCGGCCCGACCGGAACCATGCGCCGCCGTGGCCAACCCTTTGCCCGGCCGCGCGGGAGGTGTTCCGCGCTCGACGAACACCCGCCCCTCAGCGGATCGAGGCGCGTAGCGTCATGGACATGCCCGGTGCCGCGCGCTACGACGAGATCGCCGACTTCTACGCCACCGGCTGGGCCGACGTGCTCGGCGACCCGGCCTCCTTACGCCTGCTCGACCTGCTGGGGCCAGTCGCGGGCGCGCAGGTGCTGGAGCTCGCCTGCGGCCACGGCCGGGTCAGCCGCGAGCTCGCCCGCCGGGGCGCCGCCGTCGTCGGCGTGGACGTCTCACAGGCTCTGGTCGCGAAGGCGAGAGCCGCCGAGGAGGACGCGCCGCTGGGCATCCGCTACCTGCACGCGGACGCCGCCCGGTCCGACGCCGGAGAGCTGCGCGACCTTCCCCCGTTCGACGCGGTGGTCTGCAATTTCGGCCTCTCCGACATCGACGACCTCGAAGGCGCGGTCGCGACCGCCGCCCGCGCGTTGCGTCCCGGCGGCGTCTTCGCCTGCTCGATCCTGCACCCGTGCTTCCCCGGCGGCCAGAGCGTGTCCGGCTCCTGGCCGGAGAGCGCGGGTTACCACTCCGAGGGCTGGTGGCGCGCCGACGGGGAGCTTTCTTCGCTACGCCGCCAGGTGGGCGCCAACCACCGCACGCTCTCGACGTACGTCAACACCTTCCGCCGCCACGGTCTGTGGGTGGACGAGCTCGCCGAGCCCGAGCCGGCTCCCGCGTGGGTCGCGAAGCGACCGGACGCGGCGAGGTTCCCCGTGTTCCTCGTCATGAGGTGCGTCAAAGGCGGGCCCCTGGTCCCTCACTGAGCAGGGGTGTAGGGCGGGAGGTTGAAGCGGGTGCGGATGGTCTGCTGGACCGTCGTCTTGTCCGCGCGGGCGTCGATGGTCATCACGTACTCCTTGCCCCGGAAGAGCTCCACCACCGGATCGATCTTGCTGTGGTAGTCGCGCAGGCGTCTGGCCAGGGCGTCCGGGGTGTCGTCGGCGCGGGAGACCAGCTCGCCGCCGCACACGTCGCACCGGCCCTCCTCCGACGGGCGGTGGGCGATCAGGTTGTAGTCCATGCCGCACCGTGAGCACAGGCGGCGGGCCAGGACGCGGCGGCGCACCTCCTCGTCCGGGAGGTCCAGGTGGATCACGCCGTCGATGTCGTAGCTCTCCAGGAAGAACTCCGCCTGGCGGCGGCTGCGGGGGAAGCCGTCGATGACGAATCCGTAGTTCCAGTCGTGCTGCTGGAGCCGGTCCCTGACCACGGTCTCCACCAGGTCGTCCCCGACCAGTTCGCCGGCCGCGACCAGGCGGCGGACCTGGGCGCCCAGCTTGGTGTGGTGTTTGACGTGCCAGCGGAAGATGTCGCCGACGCTGATGTGCACGAGGTCGAGGTCGTCGGCGAGCAGGGTGCTCTGGGTGCCCTTGCCGCTGCCCTGGACGCCCAGGATCACGTATTTGCGCATACGTCCCAGGTTCCCACCGTCAGCACGGTCTGCCCGCCAGGTCACGTTCGGGAAGGTGTGTGGTGCGGCGGGCACCCGGAGCTCACCGCACCACACACTGGACTGCCAGTTTGCGGAAATGCCCGAAATATGTCAACGAATCATGGAAAGGTTTCGGAATCTGAGATTCCCGAGATCTGCCATCGCCTGCCATTACTTGGGGAAATACTTACCGAAACCTTTCGGAACTCATGAAACTTGCGCAGCGGGAGTTGATACGTAGATTTCCGGATGCTTCACACAGCGGTTGTGCCAGAAGGTGGGGTTCATGCGCGCGCTGACCGTGTTCCTGTCCGGTCTCATCCTGGCCACGACGCTCTCGGCCCCCGCCGGGGCGAAACCGCTCGCCCTCACGTCCGACGTCGTCTTCCAACGGGCCGACTTCGCCTCCGGCACCAACGAGGGCACGACGCCCGGCGGCGGCCTGTCGTTCGGCACGGCCGCCGGCACCGTCTCCTACACCGACGCGCTCGGCACCAGGACCTGGGAGTACGCCCGCTGGACCGGCCCCGAGCAGGCCATCGGGTTCGAGGCCACCCAGCTGGTCGCGTCCTGGACCGCCGACGTCCCCCCGGGCAGCTGGATGCAGGTCGAGGCGCGGGCCAGGAACGCCGAGGGGCTGACCAAGTGGTTCTCGCTCGGCCGCTGGGCGTACGCGGAAGGCGACATCCGCCGCACCTCCGTGCCGGGACAGGGGGACGCCGACGCGAGCGTCGCGACCGACACGCTGGTCGCGGCGGCGGGCAAGCCCATCAGCGCCTACCAGCTGCGCCTGACCCTCTACCGCGCGCCCGGCTCCACGGTCACGCCGCGCGTGCGCACGTCCGGTGTCATGGCCTCCAACGTGCCCGAGCGCAAGACCGTGCCGGTCAGCCCGGGCGGCGGCGCCTGGGGCATGGAGCTCGACGTGCCGCGCCGCTCCCAGAACATCCACCAGGGCCACTACCCCGAATGGGACGGCGGCGGCGAGGCCTGGTGCAGCCCGACCTCGACCACCATGGTCCTCGGCTACTGGGGCAGGTGGCCGAGCGCGCAGGACACCTCCTGGGTCGACCCCTCCGACCCCAATCCCGAGGTCGACTACGCCGCCCGCTACACCTACGACCACGCCTACCAGGGCGCCGGCAACTGGCCGTTCAACACCGCCTACGCCGGACGGTACGGGATGGACGGGTTCGTCACGCGGCTGCGCTCGCTGACCGAGCTGGAGCTGCTGATCAAGGCGGGCATCCCGGTCATCACGTCGCAGTCGTTCAAGAAGGGCGAGCTGCCCGGCGCCGGGTACGGCACCAACGGGCACCTCATGGCGATCGTGGGCTTCACCTCGACGGGCGACGTGATCGCCAACGATCCGGCGTCGTCCGGCAACGCCGCCGTGCGGCACGTCTATCCTCGGGCGGCCTTCGAGAACGTGTGGCTGCGGAGCTCCAGCAGCGGCGGCGTCGCGTACATCATCCACCCGCCCGGCCACGCGCTCCCCGCCACGACGCCGGGGCTGCCCGCCAACTGGTGATCCCCGGCCCGATCCGGGATCTCGACGGCGGGCCGGAAAGGTGCGTACCCTAGCAACCGGGAGTTGTCGGGGGATCACGAGGCGCGCTTGGGGTGGCGCCTCTCAGCACGTGCCGCCCATCGACCTTCCACGCCGTGGAGCGCCGGATGACCGAGGACGAATCTGCGACAATCGAGCGCTCGCGCCCGCGCTGGAACGGTCCACCCCTGCTGTTGTCGTCCGAGGGCGCCCGCGTGCTGGTGGCGGGCACGGGGCGGCATCTGCCCGAGTCGCGGCTGCCCGAGGTGCCCGCCGTGCCGGCGACGGTCGCGGAGATCGGACGGTGCCTGGTCGAGCGCGGCGGGCTGGCCCCCGCCCACCTGACCGTGCGGCTCGACCCGGGCACCCCCGCCGAGCTGGGGCTGGCGCTGGACCGGCTGGCCCGGGAGGCGACGTCGGTCCTGATGTTCTACTACGTCGGCCACGGCCTGGTCAGCCCGGACAACGAGCTGCACCTGGCCACCCGCGCCACCGTGGACCTCGCCCAGGGCGTCCCCGGCTACCAGGCGCTGCCGTACGGCATCGTGCGCCGGATCCTGTCCGCGTCGCGGGCCGAGCTCGTCGTCGTGGTCCTCGACTGCTGCTTCGCCGGCCGCGCCCACGGGGCGTCCTCGCAGGCGGTGGAGCGGGTGTTCGACTCGATGTGGCAGGGCGCGTACCTGCTCACGTCGTCGAGCAGGGAGGAGAACTCGTGGGCGCTGCCCGGCGTCCGGCACACGGCGTTCAGCGGCGCGCTGATGAGGCTGCTGCGGGAGGGCGACCCGGCGGGGCCTTCGGTGTTCACGCTGGACCACGTCTACCACAGCCTCGCCCGCAGGCTCCCCGACGCCGGTTTCCCCCGGCCCCGCCGCCAGGCCACCGACCTGGGCGATCGCCGCGCGTTCGCGCCCAACCCGGCCTACGTGGCCCCGCGCTCCCTGCCGGTCCCGCCGGTCGCGGAGGCCGGTGACGAGGTCAGCCCGTACCGGGGACTGGCGGTGTACGGGCCCGAGGACGCTGAGGTGTTCTTCGGGCGGCAGGAGCTGACCAGGACGCTGGTGGCCAGGGTGCGGGAGACGTTCAGGAGCGGGCGCCCGCTGATCGTGACCGGCCCTTCGGGGGCGGGGAAGTCGTCGGTGCTGCGGGCCGGGCTGATCCCGGCGCTGCGGCACGAGGTGGCGGAGGAGCTGTCGTGCGTCGTACTGGCCCCGGGAGCCGATCCGCCGGCGGAGCTGGCCCGCAGGCTGGCCCCGGGGGCCCGGCGATTGCTGCTGGTGGTGGACCAGTTCGAGGAGGTCTTCACCGCCTGTCCTGATGAGCCGGCCAGGCGGCGCTTCATCGAGGAGCTGGTGGCGCTGTCCAGGTCGGCGGCCGTGGTGGTCTCCGTCCGGGCCGACTTCTTCGGGCACTGCGCGTCGTACCCGGGGCTGCTGGAGGCGATGCAGCGGCCCGCGATCGTCGGGCCCATGACCGTGACGCAACTGCGCGCGGCGATCGAGGGGCCGGCCGCGCGGGCGGGGCTCTCGCTGGAGCCGGGGCTCACCGACCTGCTGCTCGAAGACGTCGGGGCCGGGGGCGTGGAGCACTCGGGCGGCGTGCTGCCGCTGCTCTCCCACGCGCTGCTGGCCACCTGGCAGCGCCGTACGCAGGGGACGCTGACGATGGCCGCGTACCGGGCCTCGGGCGGCATCGCGCGGGCGCTGGCGACGAGCGCCGAGGAGACCCTGCGGCGGCTCGGCGCGGACGTGCAGCCGATCGCGCGGGACCTGCTGGTACGGCTGGTGCACCTCGACGAGCAGACCGACGACACGAGGAGGCGGGTGGCCCTGGCCGACCTGGCTCCCGGGGGCGTCCCGCGGCAGGTCCTCGACGAGTTCGTGCGCACGCGGCTCCTCACGGTGAACGAGGACGAGGCGGAGATCGCCCACGAGGCCCTCATCCGCGCCTGGCCCAGGCTCCGGAACTGGATCGACGCCAACCGGGTCGGCCTGCTGGTCCGCCAGCGCCTGGCCGAGGACGCGGACACGTGGCAGCGGCACGGCAAGGACCCGGCGTACCTGTACGCGGACAGCCGCCTGGCGGCGGCGCAGGAGGCCGTGCGGGCGACCCGGGCGCCGCAGGCCGCCGGGGAGGGCGGCTGGGGCGGCGGGCTCTCGGCGACCGAGCGGGAGTTCCTCGACGCGGCGCGGCGGCGGCGCAGGCGACGGACCTGGGTCGTCCGCCAGGTGATCGCCGCCCTCACGGTCCTCCTCCTCGCCGCCGTGACGGCCGGCGTCCTGGCCCTGCGGCAGACCGGCGAGGTGACCAGGCAGCGTGACCAGGCCGTCTCCACACAGGTGGCCGACTCCGCCAACGGCGCCGCCGACGCCTCGCTCGGCGCCCAGCTCTCCCTGGTCTCCTACCGCATCGCCGACACCCCGGAATCCCGCGGCGCGCTGCTCGGCACCCTCGCGCACCCGGTCGGCGCCCGCCTGATCGGACACCGGGGCCCGGTCGAGTGGGTGTCCTACCGCCCAGACGGCCGACTGATCGCCACCGCCTCCAGCGACGCCACCGCCCGGCTCTGGAACGTCTCCGACCTCGCCCGCCCCAAGGCCGTGAGCGAGCTCAGGGGCCACACCGCGAGCCTGGTGAGAGCGGTGTTCAGCCCGGACGGGCGCGTGCTCGCGACCGCGTCCGTGGACCGGACCGCCCGGCTCTGGGACGTCTCCGACCCGGCCAGGCCCCGCGCCCTGGCCACGCTCACGGGCCACACGAACAAGGTGAGCTCGGTCGCGTTCAGCCCCAAGGGCGGCTTCCTGGCCACCGCCTCCTACGACGGCACGATCCGGCTGTGGAATATCGCCGACCCCCGCCGACCGGCGCAGATCGCCCTCCTGCGGCAGAAGTACGTGCTCAACGACGTGGCCTTCAGCCCCGACGGGCGGCTGCTGGCCACCGGGGCGGGCGACGGGAGCACCACGGTCTGGGACGTGCTGGACCCGGCGCACCCCGGCAGCCCGACGGTGCTGAACGCGCCGGACAAAGGCGGCACCTGGAGCGTGACCTTCGACCCCGGCGGCCGCCACCTCGCCACCGCTTCCACCACCGGCACGATCTACCTCTGGGACGTCACCGCGGCCGAGCGCGTCGGCACCGCGCAGGGACGGGGAGACTTCGTGTACGACGTCACGTTCAGCCCCGACGGCAACCTGCTGGCCGGCGCCGCCACCGACGCCTCCGTCACCCTGTGGGACGTCTCGACCCCGGCCGCGCCACGGCGCACGGCCACCCTGACCGGGTTCGCGAACACGGTGACCGCGGCCGCCTTCAGCCCCGACGGCCGCACGCTCGCCACGTCGTCGGCGGACGGCATGGCCAGGCTGTGGAACGTCTCCGACCCCGCCCGCGTCTCCTACCGCGCCCGCCTCGACGAGCACACCGGCCCCATCAACGCGCTCTCGATCTCCCCGGACGGCCGCGTCCTGGCCACGGCCTCCGGCGACAGGACCGTCAGGCTCTGGGACATCTCCGACCCGGGCCTGGCCAGGCCGCTGTCCACGCTGTCCGGCCACACCGGCGTGGTCTATTCGGTGCGGTTCAGCGCGGACGGCCGCCTCCTCGCCAGCGGCGCCGCCGACCAGACGGCCAAGCTGTGGGACGTCTCCCGGCCGGCCGCCCCGAAGCTCGTGGCGACGCTCAAGAAGCACGTGAACGTCGTGGAGTCGGCGGCCTTCAGCCCCGACGGGCGGACGGTGGTGACGACGTCGCGGGACGGCCGGACGTACCTGTGGGACCTGGCCGACCCCCGGGCGCCCAAGATGGTCTCCTCGCCCGGCGACGCCGACAACTGGCTGAACGCCTCCATGTTCAGCCCCGACGGCCGCATGCTCGCGATCGGCTCGGGGACCGGGGCCATCCGGCTCTGGGACGTGTCCAAGCCCGCCGCCCCGCGCCTGCTGGCCGACTACTCCGCGCACACCAACAGCGTGCTGGGCCTGACGTACAGCAGGGACGGCAGGACGCTGGCCTCGGCGGGCTCCGACGGGACGGCCCGGCTCTGGGACCTGTCCCGTCCCGAGCGCCCGGCGCAGGTGGCGGTCCTGCTGGGCCACACGGCCGCCGTGACCAGCGTGTCCTTCACCGCCGATGGGCGCCGGCTGGCCACCGGGGCGCGCGACGGCACCATCCGGATCTGGAACCTCGCCGACCGGGCCCGGCCGGCCACGTGGGCCGTGCTCGCCGGGTCCGACTGGGTCAACGGCGTGGCGTTCACGCCGGACGGGAACGTGCTGGCCAGCGTGTCGGGCAACGGAACGGCGCAGCTCTGGAGCCTGGACGTGGCGCAGGCCAGGCAGCACGTCTGCGAGGTGTCCGGCATGGCGATCACCCGGAGCGAGTGGGCCCAGTACGTGCCCGGCTTCCCGTACGCCCCGCCCTGCCAGGCGGGATGATGCCGCCGGAGGCGCGGAGATCGCGTCTTGCGCCCGCGGATCTCCCTGGCCATAGACTTCAGTGGGATGGCGCAATCTCCCATGCCCGCTCCACCTGCCGAAAACCGTGAAGGGCCAACCTTGTCGCGAAAAGTAAGCACAAAAGGGGTGCTCACCGACGACGAGCGGGTCACCATCCGCGACGTGGCCGCCCGGGCCGGCGTGTCGGCGACCACGGTCTCCAGGGTGATCAAGGGCGACTACCCGGTCGCCCAGGCCACCAGGACACGTGTGCTGCGGGCGATGCGCGACCTCGACTACGTGCTCAACGTGCACGCCCGCGCCCTGTCGGGGGCGAGCACGAAGATGGTGGCGTTCGTGCTGGACGACGTCACCGGGCCGTCCTTCGCGTACGTGGCCAAGGGCGTCGAGCAGCAGGCCACCGCCGAGGGGCGGCTGTGCATGGTGTGCACCACCCACGGCGACCCGGCCAGGGAGCTGGCCGTCGTGGAGGCCATGCGCGAGCAGCGGGCCGACGCGGTGATCCTGGTGGGGGGCGGCTCGCTGGACGACACGTACCGGGAGCGCATGTCCCACTTCGCCCACGCCCTGGACAAGGCGGGCTCCAGGCTGGTGCTGTGCGGGCGGCCGCCGCTCGGGGACGACGTGCCCACGACCGTCGTCGAGTACGACAACGAGGGCGGCGCCTACGCCATGACCAGCCACCTGCTGTCGCAGGGCCACCGGCGCATCGCCCTGCTCGGCGCCTCGTCGCCCACCGATCGCAGCACCACCAAGGTCGACCGGGAGCGCGGGTTCGTGCGGGCGCACGAGTCCTTCGGGGTGCCGTACGACCCTGACCTGGTCATCCCGGGAGGCTTCGGCCGGGGCGACGGCTACGAGGGCACGCGCCGGCTGATCGCGCTCGGGGCGCGCTTCACCGCCGTGTTCGCGGCCACCGACATGGTGGCCATCGGCGTGCTCGCCGCGCTGCGCGAGGCCGGACTCCGGGTTCCGGATGACGTGTCGCTGGCCGGTTACGACGACATCCCGTTCGCCGCCGACCTGGAGCCCGGCCTCACGACCGTGCACATCCCGACGGAGGAGCTGGGACGTACGGCGGTACGGCTCGCGCTCAACCGGGACGAACGCCAGCACGTCGTGCTCGGCACCCACATCGTGGTCCGCAACTCCGTCCGCCCCCCACGGCGAGAGTCATAGGTGGGCCGGGCTCACCCGCCCGTTGCCCGTCTGGATGGTAGGCCCGCTGGATTCCGCCCCGGGCCGAAGGTCTTCGCCATGAGAGCGCTTCGCGCTCCGGGGGCAAGGTGGGCCGGGCTCAAACCGAGGCTCGTGCCCATCTCAAAGCACTCTTGGACGCGGCCGAACGCGGCCGCCTGGCCACAGTGCGCCGCGAGTCGGCCACGACCGCCCTCGTAGACGTCGATAGATTGCGCCACCATCTCGCCAAAGGCACTCCATCTCGCGCACAAGCGGTTTCCGACGACGGCGGTTGGTCGATCTTCATTCCTGGTCTGCCGATCGCAGCCGATGGCCGGACCTTCAATGAGGCCGTCATGGAGACGGTCGATGCGCTGCGCGAATACGCCGAAGACTGGCAGAACCACTTGCTCGACGCCCCCAACCATCGCGAGAACTGGGGGCTGGTGCAGTTGATCAGTCTCAGTGATGACGATCAGCTGCGTGAATGGCTGCTGACGTGCTCCTCCACATGAATGACCCGTTGCGGATCTCTGCGGAGGATTCCTGTGGCCCGGGGCGGGGTCCAGCAGGCCCACCATCCAGACGGTCAAGGGGTGGGTGAGCCCCGGCCCACCTACTACCTACCGTGGAGGGGCGGTGGACTCGCGGACGATCAGGCGGGGCGGGACCAGGGAGATGTCCGGTTGCGGCTGGCCGCTCAGCTCGGCGAGCGCCGCGTGGAAGCAGGCCCGGCCCAGCCCCACGAAGTCCATGCGCACGGTCGTCAGCGCCGGGGTCCAGAAGGCCGAGCCCGGGATGTCGTCGAAGCCCACGATGCTGACGTCCCCCGGAACGTCCTTGCCCGCGTCGTAAAGCGCCCGCCGCACCCCCTGCGCGATGTCGTCGTTGCCGCACAGGATCGCCGTCACCCCGGGCGACCGGGCCAGCCGCTCCCCCGCCGCGTAGGCCGACTCGATGTCCCATCCGCACCCCAGCACCGACGGGATCTCGGCCCCCGCCTGCCGCAGCGCGTCGCGCCACCCCGCGTGCCGCCCGCCGGCCCGGCCCTCGGACGGGATGGCCACGTGGTGGACCGTACGGTGCCCGAGGTCGAGCAGGTGCTGGGTGGCGTCGGCGGCGGCCCGCCGCTCGTCCAGCGCGATCGCCACCCGCCCCAGGTCGGGCGCGACCGGCTCGGCGGCCACCACGGCCGGGATGTGCGACGGCAGCGCCTGCACCACCGCCGTGCCCAGCGGGTCGAACGCGATCACCACCAGGCCGCCCGCGCTCGGATCGCTGACGTAGTCGACCGTCTGCCGGACCTCGGCCGACTCCACGACCCTGATCCCCAGCGCCACGCCCTCGGTCCTGGCGGCCTCCTCGATGCCCTGGAGCGTGGAGGCGTACCCGTACAGCATGGTGTTGGAGGTCACGACGGTGACGCCGCTGGCCCGGCCGAGGCCCAGCGTCCGGGCGGCCCGGTTGGGGCGGAACCCCAGCCGGTCGATCGCGGCCAGCACCGCGGCCCGGGTGTCGGGCCGCACCCGGGGTGAGTCGTTCAGCACGCGCGAGACGGTCTGATGCGAGACGCCGGCCGCGGCGGCGACGTCGCGGATGCTCGGGACGGCCCCTTTACGGACGTGTCGGGGGCTCGTGGTCACGGTCACATGGTAGTCGGGCCAGGAGTGGCGACCGGGAACGGCTTGAGCGCTCGGCGCCTCCTGGTAAGTCCACAGGTACCTCGAGTATGGTCAATAGTATGGCGACTAAGAAAATAACGGTGACGATCCCTGAGGAGCTCCTCGAAGAGATCCGCGCGGAGGCGGCAGATCGTGGCCTGTCGGCCTACGTTGCCGAGGCGTTGCGCTTCAAGCGCGACCGGGATCGGTTGCTGGAACTGGTGAACTGGCTGCAGGAAGAGTACGGCCCGGTCGCCGGAGACGAGCGCGCGGCAGCGATCGAGGAGTTGGCAGATCTCGACGCCGAGCACGAGCGCCGCCGCGCCGGCGGAAAGCCGAACGCAGGAGAGGCTGCGTGACGAAGCGAAGCGGTGAGCACAGGCAGCAGCCGCTGCGGATCTTCGTACTCGACTGCCAGGCCCTGTCCCTGGCCGTGCAGGGCGACAGGAGGATGATCGCCTGGCTCGACCTGGCGGCCCGAGGGCAGGCGGAGGTGGTGACGTCTCCGATGACGGTGGTCGAGGCGTACGACGGGAGGATCACCGAGCAACGCTGGGATTGGGTGCTGTCCCGGCTCAACGTCGCCGACATCGGCAAGGACGAGGCCCGCCAGGCCCGCCGGCTCCTGGCCGATGCCGGGCTGCACGGCCACAAGTACGCGATCGACGCGGTGCTCGCCGTCATCGCACGACGGCAGAAGGGGCAGGTCACCATCTTCACCTCGGACGTGGACGACCTGGAGAAGCTGGTCCCGGATTCGATCGTCGTCAAGAAGATATGACCCTCCACGTGCTCAGAACCGGCGACGACTCTCCGCAGCTCCGCGCTCCTGTCACGCGGCGTGCACGGCCGTCCTAGCCCGGCCTCCCCATAACGATCACCTTCCATAGGTCAAGTACGGCGAGCCGCGTCCTGCCACGGCCGGTCTCCATGACCGTGCGTTTCCCGTCGCCGTGGAGTTCCGTCCGCCGGATCCGGTACGAGCCGCCCTCCATGCAGTACTCGTACTCGACGGCTCCACGGGTGGCATAGTCCCTGACCCTCGTTCGGGTCCCCCGGGAGTAGTACGGGACCCGCTGAAGGCCGGGCGTGCACGAGGCGGTCGTGGGTGACCCAGGAGGGTCGAGGTTTGCCCCCGGCGTGCCTGCTCATGGCGTGGTGGTCCCGATGTTTCGCCAGATGGGGCGGCTCGTACCGACTGCGAAGCGATGATCTCCGCGCTGGGCTCGGGTCCGCGCCCTTCCCCTCGCCGCACAACCACGTCGCGGATGGCGTCCACGAGCTGTGTTGACCCGAGCCCAGAGACCCTCGTGAAGAGCAGGTTCGTTCAGCGATCGCCGGTTGTGGAGCTGTCGCCGCAGCGAAAGTCGATCTCACTGCTCATCCCCGGCGCCGAGGTCATGGCGACGGTCACCCGCAGACGCCGTCCGGCAGCCAGCAGAACACCCACCGCTGACGCGGATGACCCGAGTACGGCCCGTTGAGGACCGGGGTGCCGTTGCCGGCTTGTGTCCCGTACGCGTCCATCATGTTGAGGGCACCACCGAGCTCCACCGAGATCTCCCAGTTACCCGTTTCAGGACGCCAGTACGGCCAGAATCTCTGGCCGCGACTGTCGACATAGTCGTATACCCCGTACCGCCAGAGATTGGCGCCGTTCGACGCGGCCGGGTAGTCGAGCGAACGGTTCCACTGGTAATTGATGAATCTGTAGCTGTAGGAGCCCGAACCGCTTACGGTGTAGACGTTCCATGCCAATGTCGGACCGCCGTTGCACTGCCACAACCCGACCGGGGAGTTGGGCGCGCCACCACCGCCGGCGTGGGCGTCGAGGCAGTAAGCGTAGCCGTCGTGGGTGTAGGAATTGACGATGTACGCGGTGCCGACATATGTCATTCCGTTGACCACCGCGCGCGGCTTCTCGAAGCTGAAGGTGGGCGGGGCCACCTTGCCGGGAGGGGCCCCGGGCAAGTCCTTGATGTTGTACTCGGACTGCGGCACCTTGTCCCCGCCCGGCGGTACGCGATCTTCCGCCGCGACCGCGCTCACCAGGCCGCCCAGCAGCGCTGTCACGAGGAGAGCAACGATCGCCGACCGTTCTAACACAGACCTTTTTCGCATCTCACACCATTCTTGAAGGGGATTCTCTTCGGATGGATTGACTGAGACGAAGAAGAAGGGAAACTACGTCGCGCCCTCCAATTGAGACGATTGCCGTCCCAAACCGGGCTGACCCCCAGCCCTCCGACCCAGTGCGATGAGCCGTGCGCTCGTGCCCAAGCCTAGGAAGGCCGCCTGTCGTTTTTCTGTCGCGCGCCGGGCGGGAAACGAGCTGGAGCCGCCGACCAATTTCGTTTGTACACGGGAGCTCCGGCCTTCGCCGCGTCCCCGGGCTTGCGCGGGGCGACACTGCGTGCATGACAGATACGGCTCCCTTCTCCCGCGTGAAGATCCGCACCGGCGGCCTGATCTTCTGCGGCGACGACATCGCCCTGATCCGCCGCGACAGGCCGAACGGCTCCCACTACACGCCGCCGGGTGGCAACGTGGACCCCGGCGAGGACCTGATCGAGGCTCTACGCCGTGAGCTCGCCGAAGAACTGCGACTGAACCTCGACGACGCGACGCCGCCGGAGCTGTGCTGGATACAGGACCAGCGGGTCACCCGGCCCGGCCGGACCCCGCCACCGCGCAAGATCCACATGATCTTCCGCTGCCACGTCACCCCCGAGGTCCGCGCGCGGCTGGCCACCGTCGAGTACGACGACCTGCCGGACGGCGGCAGCGAACCGGGCGTCGTCGCGTGGGTGAACTACCGCGAAGCCGAACTCCTGCCACTGTTGCCGCTGATCGGGTCCGCCATCAGCACGCTGCCCGCGCCGGATGCCCCGCCCGGGAATCCCCTTCTCCCGCCTGTCACGGACCAGAACTACACCTGGGTCTGAGAGGGTGTTTTACGAGGGTTTGAGGCTTTGATGCACGTGTTTCGCTTGTGATTGCGGTAGCCGGGTTCACGATCGGCGCCGGCGGTCGCATCGACTGCTATGGCGGACGTAACGAACGCAGGTGGAATCATCGTGCTGGTCGAGGAGGCGGCGCGTGCTGAACGAGTTGAGGAAGACGCAGGTTGGTCGGGCGGCGTTACGTCCCAGGCTGGTGGCGGTTGGCTGGGACTATCTGGTGATCGTCGTCTGGCTGGCCCTGCTGGCCGTGGTGTTCGTCCCGCTGTACCTCGCGGGAGTACGGCCGTTCGATGGGCTCGGCATGGTGGGCAGCGATCTGCTGATCACTGGGCTGAGCATGCTGCCCGTCGGAGCGTATCTGACCATCGGCGAGGCAGGGCGGCACCATGCCACGTGGGGCAAGCGACGAGCAGGGCTTGTGGTGGTCACTACGAGGGGGAAGCGGCCCAGTGCGGTACGGATCGTAGTACGCAATGTCGTGAAGTTGCTCCCGTGGCAGTGCGCTCATATGGCGGTGTCTCGGCTGGCAGGCGGCCACGAAGAAGGCATCGCCATGCCCCTTCTGATTGCCTCGTACGCTTTGGCCGGGGTCTCGATCGCGCTGCTGCTGGTGCGCCGCGACAGGGCCGCTTTGCACGACCTTGTGGTGGCCACTCGAGTCGTACCTTCACCGTAGCCCTCCACATCATGTGCCAGCGCTGAGGACTGTTTTCCGAGAGAGCGGGTGACCGTCTGCCGCGCTCCGTAGGCGACGGCGATCGTGAAGAAGGCGGTCCCCGCGATCAAGAGGGTCACCGCCCCCGGGTAGACGTAGAACGGCAGCATCGGTGCGGCGTTGCAGATCGTCCAGTCGCCGTTGCGGTACACGCGCTGTGCGACGACGATGTGGCATCGGCCGGACGCGAGGACGGACTGGCACGCGACGGCGTTGGCCGCGCGTCGGGGGCTCTTATGCGCCATGACGGGCTTGTGCCGCAGGCCCCTGGTCGCGGCGACCACCTGTCCGTCCGGATCGACCACCTGGACGGGGCGGACAAGACGACGGAGAACACGACGCGGAGCGAGCCCACCGCCACGCCGGTGAACAGCGCCATGCGACTTCGGATCGAGCACCGTTCGAGCCTCACGATGACCCCATTTCGCATGATCGGACTCGGGGCAGCCGCAGAACGAAGCACGCCCCGCCGGCAACGCTCTCTTCGACGCCGAGGGTGCCGTGATGCGCGTGGGCGATGTCACGGGCGATGGCCAGGCCGAGCCCGGTGCCGTTGCGGTCGAGCCGGCGGCCGTCGTCCAGCCTGGTGAAACGGTGGAACACCCGCTCCCGGTCGTCCATCGGGATCCCCGGCCCGTCGTCGCTGACCGCGAGCTCGACGGCGTCCTCGGTGGCGAACACCTCGACGCGGACCAAATGCGTGGAGTGCCGCTGGGCGTTGTCCAGCAGGTTCGCCAGCAACCGGCCGATCTGGGACGGCACGGCGGTGACGGTGGTGCCGTGGGCCAGGTTGAGCCGCACCGGGAGCCGGTCCGCCCGGCGGGAGATCTCCGTCTGGACCAGGGCGGCGAGATCGAGTTGCTGTCGTTCGGCGGGTGCGTAGGTTCGTACGCGAGCCAGGCAGAGCATGTCATCGGTGATCGTCTGGAGCCGCTCCACCTGGTCCAACGTCCTTCCGAGCACTTCGGGCAACCTCGCCGGGCCGGGATCCTGGCGAGCCACTTCGAGCTGTGTCAGCAGGCCCGCGATGGGATTGCGGAGTTCGTGGGAGACGTCGAAGGCGAACTGCCGTTGGCGGTGCGCGATCTCCTCAAGCTCCTTCTTGGCCTGGTGCAGGCGTCCCAGAACGTTGTTGATCATGCGACACAGGCGGCTGATCTCCTGGGCGTACTCGGGTTCCGGGATGCGGACGGGCAGGTCGCTGAAGTCGATCAAGGCCAGTTCGGCGCGGACCGCCTCCAGAGGACGTAGCAGCCTGCCGGTCACCTTCCAGGTGTTCCACCCGGCCAGGGCGATCAGTTCGGCGGTTTCGAGCCCCACGATCAACGGGAGCGAGCCGGATCGCGTACGGCCCGGGGGTGGTCGCCTCGCGTCGACGGCGACCGCCCGGGACGCGGCTGCGTAGGCCGGCGTGCGCGGCGCGCGGGGCCGAAGGCTCCGCCCGTGGTCGTGCGAAGGGGACCAGAGCGCGGCACCGGCCCCGCTTTGAGCCGCCACCGCGGCCCGGCCCTGCGTGGCCGACGCGGCCCGGCCTCGCGCGGCGGATGGTTGCCCTTGCACGGTGCCGGCCGAGGCCACCAGACGCGTCCCCACCCCCACGGTGAGGAGGGTGAGGACGGCCACGGCGGCGGCCACGACGGCGACCAGAAGGGTGATCTGTCCTCGGAGCGAACGCGGCCCCCACCGGTTCCGCATCGGCAGGCTCAGGGGATGCCGGCGGACGTTCCCGCCGCCCATCGGGCCGGTCATCAGGCCGGTCATCGGGTCCGTCCGCGGCGCGCCGGCAGGGTCGTCGGTCTCCTGAACGACCCCGGCGCGGAGCCGATCTGTCCACCCGACGGGGTCGGGCCGACCGGCTTCCGCGGAGTGGCCGGCCCGCAGGTGTGTGAGGCCTTTCGCGACGGCCGTCCATATGAGCAGCGTGACCAGAGGACACAGGAGTATCAGCCAGTTGTCGGACAGGTTCACTGTTGCCATCCTTTCGAAATGAGATCCGAGGGGATGTCAGGCCAGCCGGCAGAGGGCTGACGTTCTCGCCGGCGCCCTCAGCCGGGAGGGTCCCTCGTACGAAGAGATGAGGGAGTGAATATGAGCCTGCACCGCGCAGGAATGCGGCGTATCGCATGCCTGTGTGAATCCCATCCTCGGCGCGAGTGATCGACAAGCTTCGTGAGCGTGTTTGCGGGGCTGCCTACGGCCGCGGTGTAATGCATTTATGGGGGACATATCCCACAATGTCCCGGAAACGGCAGGTGGGCCCGAGTTCTGCGGGGCTTCGTGGCCTGGCTGGCGTGGCCGTGCACGCGAGTGGGAGCTGGTCGTCGGCCTGATCCGGGCGGCTCAGGCCGGCCGTGGTGGAGTCGTGTTGATCGAGGGCCGGCCGGGGGTCGGAAAGAGCCGCATGCTCGACGTGGCCGCCACCGCCGCCGGGAAGGCGGGGCTGGGGATCGCCAGGGGCGTGGCGGACGAACTGACCCAGTTGGTACCGCTGGCCCCGCTGATGTCGGCCCTCGGGGAATCTCTTTCCCTGGGGGACTGTGCGAGCATCTCGGGTCCGGCCGATCAGCGATTGCTGTTGCTGGAAGGGCTGCAGGAGCAGCTTGAGCAGCGAGTGGCCGAAGGGCCGCTGCTCCTGATGCTGGACAACCTGGAGTGGGCCGACCCGATGACGCTGCTGGCCCTGCGGTCGATGACGAGAGACCTCGCCTCCTACCCGCTCGTCTGGATGCTGACCCGTACGACCGGCAGCGGCGACACCCCCCGCCTCGACCGTCTGTTCGAGGTACTGGAGCACGACAGCGCGGTGCGGATCAGGCTGAAGGCGCTGGACGAGCAGGCGGTGGCGAACGTCGTCACCGACGTCCTCGGGGCGGAGCCCGACCCGGAGGTGCTGGCCCTGGCCAACCTGGTGGACGGCAATTCCTTCCTACTCGTCGATCTCCTCGAGAAGCTCAAGAGCGAGAGTGTGTTCCAGGTCGTCGATGGTCACGCGCGACTGGTTTCCGGACGGCTGCCACGGGCTCGGGCGGTGACGCAGGAACGCCTGGAAGGAGTGTCCGAGCGGACCAGGCATCTGCTTCAAGGCGCCGCGGTCCTGGGCCGCTCGTTCTCGGTGAAGGATCTGGCCGAAATGCTCGGCGAATCGACCAGTGGCCTGTTGCCCATGTTGGAGGAGGCGATGTCGGCGGGCATCGTCGAACCCGACGGGGGTGAGCTGGCCTTCCGGCACGACCTGCTGTGGCAGGCGGTGGTCGAGACCATCCCTGTCCCGGTGAGGCAGGCCCTGCATCGCGACGCAGGAGAGATGTTGCTCAGACGGAGCGGGTCAGCCGTTCTCGCCGCCGCACACCTCATCCACGGTGCCAGTCGCGGTGACGCAACCGCACTGCTCGGACTGGATCAGGCGGCGCGCGAGGTGCTCCGATCCTCGCCCCAGACCGCCGCCGACCTTGCTCAGCGGGCGCTGGCGCTCAGCGATCCCACTGATCCTGGCTGGCTCGGTCGCGCCGCCACCGCGATCGACGCCCTGACGGCCATCGGGCGGCTGACGGAAGCGGCCGATCTTGCCCGTGCCGCGCTCGGCAGGGCACCGCCTGCCCAGGCCCTTCGCCTGCACCGCGCGCTGGCGTACATCCTGCTCCTGAGCGGCCGGCCGGCAGACGCTGTGGCCGAGGTCGAAGACCTGCTGGCCCAGCAGGACATGCCGGATGACCTTCGCGGCATCGCCGAATGGACGGTGTTCTGGGGGCTCATCTGCCTGAACGACTTCGGGAAGGGGCGGCTGCGGGCCGTGGCCGTTCTGACCGACCGCGGGCAGCACAACGACGCCGCCGTCGTAGGAGCTCTCCTCCTTCTCGCCCGGTTCGCGATAGTCGACGGGCGGGTCACCGACTCGTTCGCGTACCTGCACGAAGCCGTGCAGATCGCTGACGGTGGCAGGGTCGAGGCCATCCAGCGCCCGTACGCGCGCCTCCTGCTGAGCCTCAACTACCGGGCCATGCGGCAGTTCGAGGAGACCGACATCGCCATCCACGCCGCCGAGGAGGAGATCAAAGACCTCGGGCTGACCGTGCTCGCCGCGCAACCCGCGCTGTTCCGCTCCGTTCTGCGGCTGGCCGCCGGTCACCTCGATGACGCCGCCGCCGAGGCCCAGACCGGGCTGACGATCGCCGACGAGCTGGGGACGCTCGGGTTCGTCCGCGTCGGAGTGTCCATGCTCGCTCTCATCGCCATGCGGCGTGGCGACATCGAAGGCGCGGCCCGGCACATCGAGCGCTACCACTCCATACACGCCGCGCCGGGGATGCTGTTCGGGTGGGTGTGGGAACGGTGGGTGATGGCGGCAGTGGCCGAGGCCCAAGGCGATCCCGAACAGGCGGTGGACATACTCCACGCCATCTACACCGACAAGGACGAGCGGTGCTGGGCGCTCATGACGACGCCTCTCATGGCCGCGTGGATGACCCGGCTGGCGCTGGCCACGGCCAATCGTCCTTATGCTCAGACCATCGTCGACACGGCCGAGTCTCTGGCCCGCGACAATCCCGACTTCCCCGTCATCGCCGTCACGGCCGCCCACGCCCGCGGCCTTCTCTACCAGGACCCCGCCGCGTTGGCCTCCACCGCCGATCAGCCTGAACCGTGGGCACGCGCCTCGGGCGCCGAAGATCTCGGAGTCCTGCTGGCCGACACCCCCGGCGCCTCCGCCCGCGAGCAGGCCATCGAGAGCTTGGACCGGGCGCTCGACGGCTACCAGCACATCGGTGCGCTCCGGGACGCGGCTCGCGTGCGAGCGAGACTGCGTGCACTGGGTGTACGGCGCCGCCACTGGGACCAACCACAGCGGCCCGCCTTCGGCTGGGACAGCCTCACCGATACGGAACGCGCGGTGGCGGGGCTGATCGCCCGAGGGTTGACGAACCGCCAGGCCGCCGCGCGAATGTTCCTCTCCCCGCACACGGTCTCCACCCATCTCCGCCGGATCTTCGCCAAGCTCGACATCGCATCCCGTGTCGAACTGGCCTGCATCGTCGCCGACGAGTGTCCGGCCCTGCTCCGGGACTCGTAGCCGGGGTCCGGCCCCCTCCGAGAACGAACAGGCTCGAGGGCGCTCGGATGAGTCGCACGTCATACCCGGCTGCCTGTCACGGATAGCCCGGGCAATCCGGACCTGGCCGGTCACCACCTCCAGGCGTTACCCGAATGGTCAGGCAAACTCGATTCGCTGACCATCCTCGACCTGTCCGATGGCTCCCTGGAGAAGCTGCCCTCGCCCGAACGGATCGATCTGAACGCGGACGACTTCGACAAGATCCCTAAGTGGGCCTCCCACCTGGTCGCGGACTGAGTCGACTTCCTCTCAAGCCGGCATGACGACGGCATCGGCGACATGGCTGATCGACGGTTCGGGGGCGTCATCCTACCCCTGGGTCAGGCGGAGCACGCCCCAGTGGCTGGTGTCCAGGTAGCTGCGGGCGGTGTTGTCGTTCCAGGTCACCGCGCTGGTACGGGCGGGGCCCGTGGCGTCGTTGACCTGGGCGTCGAAGCCCAGCAGCGTTCCCGGCGCGAGCGTGATCGTGGGTAGGTCGATGGCCGCCTCCACGACGTATCCGCCGGGCACCGTCTTCGCCACCGCCTTCACGTGATCCTTCACCCCGCCCGCGTCGAACGTCCCTCCGACCGTGATCCGGCCCGAGAAGCTGATCCGGTACTGGCCGTCGTCGTCCTCGTAGCCCTTGGTCTTGCCGTTGCCCGGGCCCACGAAGATCTCGACGGAGTCCTGCTCCCACGGGTTCGGGGACTCCTCGCTCAGCGTCGGATCGGCGACCTGGGCCAGGACGTACAGTGTGGACCCGCTCCACAGCGAACGCACCTTGGCGGTGGCGCCGGACGTGCCCTGGATCCAGGTCGCGGTGCGGATCTCGGGCGCGGCCGACCAGGCCCGGTCCACGACGCCGTCGAGGACGGGCGTGCGGTGGGCGGCGGAGGTGAGCTTGACCGCGGGTGTGGCGGTCACCTTCCCCGTCCAGGAGGTGCTCGCCCCGGCGGAGTCGCGTACGGTCACCTCCACGTCGCTGCTGGTCGCCGAGGGTGTGGGTCCTTCATAACCGGCGTCACGCACGATCGCGTCCGAGGCGCTGCTGGTCGTTGGGCCCGCATGACCGGCGTCACGTGCGACCGCGTCCGAGTCACTACCGGCCGCCGGAGGTGGAGGGCCGGCGAAGCCGGTGTCACGGGCGATCGCGTTCGTGGTGCCGCCCGTGCCGATCAGGGCCTCGACGCGGTAGCCGGTCGCGGTCGGGCGCACCGCCGCCTTCGGGCCGCCGGTTCGTCTGACCACGTACGGGGTGCCGTTCACGGTGAACGTCACCTGGTCGCCCTTGCCGACGGTCGGGTCCGTGACCTCGGCGAGCACGTACAAGCCCTTGGCCGAGGAGCGGGCCTGGAAGCCGGCGGACACGTCGCCCACCCGTGCGATCGGCGAGTCCGGCAGCAGGTCCCACTCCAGGTCCCGCCTGCCGTCCACCGTGGGCGTCCCGGCGGGCGCCTCCAGCCTGTGGACCGCCGGGGCCAGCTTCGACGGGTCCACGACGCCCCAGTAGGCGGGCTTGGCCTGCAGGTCGTCGTCGAACAGCAGCGGCGCGTTCAGCCGCGGGATCGGCCACGACCGCAGCCAGCTCACGTCGTCCGACTCGCCCCAGACGGTCACCGAGCTGAGGTTGGCGGCCTGCCGCCGGAAGACGTCGAACAGCTCCTTGTAGCGGTGGCCCTGCTGGACGAGCAGCTCGGGCGGGATCGTGTCGTACGAGGAGACGAAGTCCGTATAAATGCTGACGTCCAGCTCGGTGATCTGCTGGTCCACCCCCAGCGTCGCGAAGCGCTCGATCGTGGCCTCGACGGAGGAGGCGGGCGGGTGCTCGATGTTCAGGTGGAGCTGGTGGCCCACGCCGTCGATCGGCACCCCCTCCTCCTTGAGCCGCTTGACCAGCGCGTACAGGGCCTCGCGCTTGCGCGGGAACTCGGTGTTGTAGTCGTTGATGAAGAGCTTCGCGTCCGGGTCGGCCTCGTGGGCGACGCGGAAGGCGGTGCGGATGAAGTCGAGCCCGGCGATCTCGTACCACTTGGAGCGGCGCAGGCCGTCGGGCTGGTTCTCGTCCACGACCTCGTTGACCACGTCCCAGGCCGCGATCTTGCCCTTGTACCTGGTCACGAGCGTGCGCACGTGCGTCTCCAGGCGCTTGAGCAGCGTCTCCTTGTCGGCGTTCTGGAAGACCCAGTCGGGGGTCTGGCTGTGCCAGGCGAGCGTGTGGCCGCGGATCGTCATGTTGTGCCGGGTGGCGAAGTCCACCAGGAAGTCGCCGTCGGCGAAGGCGAACTCGCCCTCGCGGGGCTCGGTGGCGTCCCATTTGAGCTCGTTGCCGGGGGTGACGCCGCTGAAGTGCCTGGCCAGCAGCTCGCCGTGCACGCCGAGCGCGTCAGGTCTGGTGAGCGCCGAGCCCATGACGAACGGCACCTCGTCCTTGAGCGCGGGGATGTCGGTCTGGATCGGCTTGGGCTGGAGGTACTTCATGGAGAAGTCGTCCAGGTAGAAGGGGAACGTGCCGGTGTCGGACTCGACATAGACGCTGAGGAACTCGACGTCGTACGCGAGCGTGTACGTCCCGGACAGCTGCACCCACTCCCCCACCGGCACGTCCTTCGGCGCGACGACCCGCTCGTAGCTGGGGGTGCCCCCGGTCCTGCGTTCGATCGACAGGCCGAGCCGGCCCGCCGTGGCGTCCGGGCCGAGCCGCACCCACACCGACAGGGCGTACTTGTCGCCCTTGGCCATCCGGCCGAGCACGTTGAGGGCGGGGCCGTCCCAGGAGGCCGAGCGGCCGGTCACGGCCAGCGAGCGGCTGCCCGCGTGGGCGGCCTCCGCGCCCGGTTGGAGGACGGCGGCGGCCCTGGGCGCCCAGTCCTGCGCGGTGCCGTCCTCGAAGTCGCTGCTGACGGGCTCGCGCGTGGGGTCGCCCAGCGGGGTGACGACGATGTCATCCAGGTAGAACTGGCCGGTGGCGTCGGAGCTCTCGGCGTAGAGCTGCACGTCGGCGGACTCGTCGGTGAACAGGTAGCTTCCCGACAGCCGCGTCCACCCGCCGTCGGTCACGGTGGCCGCCGCGACCCGCTCGTACGTGGTGCTGCCCCCGGCCGGGGTGCGCTGGACGGTCAGCGCGATCGTGCCGGCCGGCTGGCCGCTCACCAGCCGCGCGTACGCGGTCACGGTGTAGCCGACGCCCCTGACGAACGGCGCGGCGATCGACGCGCCGTGCCACGTGGCGGTCCTGCCGGTGGTCAGCAGGCTGCTCGTGCCCCCATGGGCGGCGTCCGACGTCACCGTGACGGAGACGCCGCCACCGCGCGGCCCCCATCCCTGGGTGGTGCCGTTCTCGAAGTCGTACGTGAGGTCCGCCGCCGCGTGCGCGGAAATCGCGGGCACGAGGCATAACAGGGCGGCGGCCACCAGAGCTCTGAGGGTGCGCACGATGCTCCCGATGAAAGTTTCAGCGAAACACCGATAAATATCAGGCGGACTGTAGATGCGGCGCGCTCCAGCGGTCAAGATCACCCGAAATCTTGCAATCGATTGTCGCAGGCCGGTGCAGTTTCACTGCAGAGCATTGACGAGATGAGGGGGCTGAGTCAGCGTTTCATGCAACCGATTGCCGCACGCCCCTCGGCGAGGTCGCCTCATGCGATTCCTGTTACTTCTCCCCTTGATCGCCCTGCCTCCGGTGACAGCAGCCCCACCGCCCGCCACCATCGTGGTCGCGGCGGACGGCACGGGCGACCACACCACCGTGCAGGCCGCGGTCGACGCCGTCCCGACAGGCAACACCCGGCGGGTCACCATCCTGGTCCGCAAGGGCACCTACCGGCAGCAGGTGGTGATCCCGGCCGACAAACCGCACATCTCCCTGGTCGGCGCCACGCGGGACCCGCGCGACGTGGTGCTGACGTTCGACGCCTCGGCGGCCGCGCAGAAGCCGGACGGCTCGGGACCGTACGGCACCTCCGGCAGCGCCTCGTACACGATCAGCGCCCCCGACTTCACCGCCCGCGACCTCACCTTCGAGAACGCCTACGACGAGGCCGCCCACGGCTACAGCCAGGCCGTGGCCGTGCGGACGACGGGCGACCGGCAGGTCTACGACAACGTGCGGTTCATCGGCAACCAGGACACCCTGTACGCCAACACCGCCTCGGCAACGACGGCCGCCAGGCAGTACTTCACCGGCTGCTACGTCGAGGGCGACGTCGACTTCATCTTCGGCCGCGCCACCGCCGTCTTCGACCACTGCCTGATCAAGGGCAGGACCCGCGGCAGCGCGGACAACAACGGCTACGTCACCGCCGCCAGCACCGAACTGAGCAACCCGTACGGCTTCCTGATCTACCGCAGCCATCTCACCAGCGACGCGCCCGCCCGCACGTTCCACCTGGGCCGCCCGTGGCCGGCGGGCGGCTCCACCACAGCCCGCGGGCAGGTGCTGGTGCGTGAGTCATGGCTGGGCCAGCAGATCAAGGACGCGCCCTGGACCGACATGTCCGGCTTGAGCTGGCGCGACGCCCGCCTGTCCGAGTACCGCAACCACGGCCCGGGGGCGGCCGTCAACGACGACCGGCCGCAGCTCACCCCCGAGCAGGCCGCGACCTTCACCCCAGAGCGGTACCTGGCGGGCTCCGACGGCTGGAACCCCGTCCGCCGCCACCGCCCGACCCCGCCCGAGCCCGGCCGCGAGGTGCTCCCCCGCGACGACGGCTGGGCCGCCGCCACCAGCGGCACCACCGGCGGCTCGGCCGCCCGCCCCGAGGACGTCCACGTCGTCAGGACCCGGGCCGAACTGATCGCCGCGCTCGGCGACCCGGCCGACAACACCCCCAGGATCGTGTACGTGAAGGGCGCCATAGACGCCGACACCGGAGCCGACGGAACCCCGCTGACCTGCGAGGACTACGGCGTCAACGGCTACAGCCTGCCCGCGTACCTGGCCGCCTACGACCCGGCCGTCTGGGGCCGGACCAGCCTCCCCTCAGGCCCGCTGGAGGACGCCCGCAAGGCGTCGTACGCGAAGATGGCCGAGCACGTCACGGTCACCGTCGGCTCCAACGTCACCCTCATGGGCCTCGGCGCGGACGCGGCGCTGAAGAGCTTCGGCGTGCGCGTCAGCAACGCCGACAACGTCATCGTCCGCAACCTCACCATCACCGACACCTCCGACTGCTTCCCGCAGTGGGATCCGACCGACGGCGCGGACGGCAACTGGAACGCCTCCTTCGACAACGTCGAGGTCTCCGGATCCACGCACGTCTGGCTCGACCACAACACGCTCAACGACGGCGACAACCCGGACTCGGGCCAGCCGCGCTACTTCGGCCGCCCGTACCAGGTGCACGACGGCCTCCTGGACGTGGTGCGCGCCTCCACGTACGTGACACTCTCCTGGAACCACCTCAGCGACCACGACAAGGTGACCCTGATCGGCAACACCGACAGCCCGACGCGCTACGGCGAGGAGGACAAGCTCAAGGTCACCCTGCACCACAACTATTTCGAGGGCCTGGGCCAGCGCACGCCCAGGGTGCGCTTCGGCCAGGTGCACGTCTACAACAACTACTACACGGGCGGCGACGACCACGGCTACAGCATCGGCGTGGGCTTCGGTTCCAAGGTCTACGCCGAGAACAACGCCTTCGACGGCATCGCGGCGGAGAAGGTCCTGTCGGTGTTCAACGGCACCGCGATCACGGCCAAGGGCAACCTGGTGGACGGCGCCCCGGCCGACGTGGTGGCCGCGTACAACACCGCGCACGGCACGGCCGTCGGCTCGGACGCCGGCTGGACCCCGACGCTGTTCACCCGCGTCCACCCGCCGCGGGCACTGCGCGCCCTCGTCCCGGCGAAGGCCGGAGCGGGCCGCCTGCATTGAGGCAGGCGGCCCGCTCGATCAGACGACGGGGGTCATGGGCCGTAGGCCTTGACCTCCAGGAGGCCCACGGAGTTGGTGCCGTTACCGGTGAGCAGCACCCGCAGGCGGGTCGTGCTCGTGGCGTTGAAGGTGACGCTGTTGTAGGCGTTCTTGGTCAGCGTGTACGCCGAGGCGCCCGGCACGTCCACGTACGCGCTGCCGTTCCAGTACTGCAGCTTCCACGACGCGGGCATGTCGATCCCCTCGTCGTCGTCGAAGAAGTAGACCTCGGCGCGGTTCAGGTTCTGCGCCGAGCCCCAGGTCAGGTCCACCCACTGCTGCCCGGTCTCCGGCCAGCAGCCCCAGCGCGGGTTGACGGTGTCGTTGGACGACGGCGGGTCGATCCCGTCGTTGATCGCGGCCACGCTCTCCCACGACGAGGTGTTCGACGCCGACGGCGTGGCCGACGACGCCAGGTTGGTGGGATTGGGCTGCTGCGTCCCGCCCCGGTTGAACACCTTGATCTCGGTGAGCCCCGTCCTGGCCCCGGAGGCGGCCGTGGCCAGCACCCGCAGGCGCTGCGTGCTGACCGCGGAGAACTGCACCACGTTGTAGTTGGCCCGCGGCGCGGACGGCGTCTTGGCCTGGCCGGGCACGCTCACCCAGGCGCTGCCGTTGTAGTACTGGATGTCGTACGACGCCGGCGCCCGGTAGGTGGCGCTGGCCGGGCGGCTGTCCTTGAAGTAGAGCCGCACCTCGTTGACCGTCTTGGCGGAGCCGAAGTTCAGCTCGTACCAGTCCTGCCCGGCGGTCGTGCCGCCCCAGAACGGCTCGTTGATCGGGAAGCCGTCCACCGCGCCCGCGGTGTTGCTGCCCGAGGCGGTGGTGGAGGCCGTGGCGGTGGCGCCGGAGGCCAGGTTGGTGAGGTTGGCGGTCAGGTCGACGCCGGCCTTGGCCAGCATGTCGACCATGCGGGGACTGTTCTGGGTGACCTGCGCGGGCGCCTGCAGCCCGGGCACGGCCACGTGGTAGGTGACGGAACCGCTGGTGGTGACGTCACCGGTGGCCGGGTCCCACGTGAACGGCACCAGCGACGACACCGTGGCCGCCCGGCTGCCGTTGATGTAGATCGAGTAGCCCTCGGGCACGCCGGGGTAGCGCACCACGCCGTCGGACGGGTCGTCCCAGACGATGGTCAGGTCGGCGTTGCGGTAGCGCAGGTTGTTGACGGTGAAGTTGCTCCAGCCGATGTTGATCGGCGAGAGCTCCACCTTGGCGTCGTTGCGCGGCCGCAGCCCGGCGACGTCCTCGATCACGGTCCAGTTGCTGCTGCCCAGGATGTTGTGGTGGATCCACGAGCGGTAGGTGATGGACGAGCCGTTCCAGTCGGCCCAGAACTCGTTGGCGTCCGGCCACTGGGTGTTGCCGTTGATGTACTGCGCCCAGGCGTTCCAGTAGAGCAGCTTCTTGTACCAGGTCGGGTCGATCCACTCGTTGGGGTAGTTCCGCAGCACCGAGGAGAGCAGGCGGAACTGCACGGTGGAGTTGATCGTGGAGAAGTTGTTGCTGCCGGTGCCCGAGGCCGCCTTGTCGGCCTGGTTGGCGGTGTAGAAGGGGAAGATCGGGTACTGCGCCGGGTCGTCGAACAGCCGCAGGGCCTGCTTGTAGGTGGAGGTGTTGGGGATCGCGCCGACGGCGAACGGGTAGTAGTTGTTGATCTCCTTCCACGGCACCCATTCGTTGGTGGACTTCAGCCGGTGCTCGAAGAGCTGCCTGCTCGGGTTCCACAGCACGTTGACGATGGCGTTCTGGATCTGCGTGGCCAGGGTGCGCATCTCGTTGGCCTTGGCCGTGTTGCCGATCGCGTCGTACGCCTGCGCGGCGGCCAGCGCGCCGCTGTACTGGTAGGCGGACTCGGCCCGGTCCATGTTGCCCGGCTTCCAGTGGAAGGACACGGCGTCGGCGTCGTTGCCGGTCAGGGCGCCCCAGTCGTACTCGATGAGCTTGTTGTTGTCGTGGTCGTAGTAGGACAGCTGGCCCTTGACGTCCTGCTCGGCGTAGCGGGCCAGGTTCGCGGCGATGCCGGGCTGGCCGCCGTGGATCTGGTAGCTCTTCCAGGCCGCCTCGCCGATGTACTGCGTGTAGCTGTTCGACCAGTTCTCCGGGTCGCCGGGGTTGTCCAGGAAGCGACCGTTCTTGGAGATCTGCCCGACGCTCAGCCAGTCGCCGTACGAGTAGATCGGGTTACGCAGGTACTTGAGGTCGTCGATGTGCATGGGCTGGGTCAGCGCGATCGCGTTGTTGTAGCCCAGCGCGCCCTCGACGGAGGTGGGGAACTGGAAGGTCTGTCCGGGGATGTCCGCGTCCAGGTTGTTGAAGCGCATCAGCCACCAGCGGTAGTAGATGTTCTTCTTGATGCCGGGCTCGGGCACGTCGATGTAGGGGACGTTGTCGGCCCACCACTTGTTGTAGGCGCGCACGTGCGTGGCGAACGCGGTGGCGGGCGTGTAGCCGGCGTAGGCGTCGTAGTCGGTGCGCGAGGCCGGGATCTCGTTGGTGACGAAGCCCATGACGACCTTGACGGTCGTCGTCGCCCCGGCGGCGATCGTGACGGACCTGTTCAGCCCGCCGCTGGAGACGGTGAACCCGTCACCGGTCAGCCTCGGGTAGAGGGTGGTGAGGTTGTTGTAGGCGTTCACCTGGCCGGTCAGCTCGCTGCCGCTGCCGGTGGTCGCGTACGGCGAGGTGGCCCGCAACTGCAGCGTCGTCGAGGCGGAGCCGCCGTTGGTGATGGCCAGGTTGGCCACGGCCACGTTGTTGTCGGTGATGAACTTCGTCTGGTCGATCGTGATCGAGCCGCTGGTGTGCCGGCTCTTCCAGTAGCTGGGCGCCTGCCAGCGCGAGTTCACCTGTTCGGTGAACGTGCCGGGGGTGACGGCGACGGTGAAGGCGTTGTTGTTGTTGATGCTCTCCCAGTACGCCACCTGCCCGGCGAAGCCGAGCGTGCCGGGCGTGTGGGTCTTCATGAACAGCGCCCGGCCGCGCGTCATGAGCCACGTGCCGGCCGGGTCGTTGCCCGAGCGGGACAGCAGCCGGTCCATCCAGAAGTCGGTGCCGGAGCTCTCGGCGTCGTAGATGGCCTGCATCATGTTGCCCGGCGTGTACGACCCCGGCGGGGCGGGGACGGCCGGGCCGCTGAACGTTGGGAAGCCGATGGTCTGGTCCGCGTGCGCCGGAGCACCGGCGACGATCAATCCCGCCACGAGCAGCAGGGCTAACAGGGCGCGCCTCATGAGAAGGCCCTCCATTCGAGCACACCGGTCGAGAATCCGGACTTGGAGGTGATGTTCAGCCGCAGCCGGGTCGTGCTGACCGGCGTGAACGTGGTGCTGTTGAAGGTGTTGGCGGCCACGCCGCAGCCCGACGCTCCGGGCACGTTGACGTAGGCGCTGCCGTTCCAGTACTGCACCTGGCACGAGGCCGGCAGGTCGATCCCGAGGTCGTCGTCGAACCAGTACACCTCGGACCTGGAGACGGTCTGCGCGGTCGGCCAGCGGTACTCGATCCACTCGGTGCCCTGGTGGTCCCAGTTGCCGTAGGCGCCGTGGCTGTGGTCGGCCGAGTTCGCCGGGGTGTAGCCGTCATTGACCGCCCCGAGCGTCTCCCATGGCGAGACGTACGAGGTGGACGGGGTGGCACTGGCCGCCAGGTTGCCCGGGGTGGTGGGGCCGCCGCTGGTCTGGACGACCTTCTGCATGGTGCCGTCGGCGTTGAAGTAGAGCTTGTCGATGGTCACCGAGCGGCGGAAGTTGCCTCCGCCCGGGGCGGCGGCGTTGTGGTAGACCATGTACCACTGGCCCTTGTACTCGATGATCGCCGGGTGGTTGGTGGTCGAGCTGACCTGGTCGAGCACGACGCCGCGGTGCGTCCAGGGGCCGAGCGGGTTGCTGGCGGTGGCATACCTGATGCAGGCGTAACCCGGCGCGGAGCAGGCCGAGTCGTTGGCCGCGTAGGCGAGGTAGTAGACGCCGTTGCGCTTGAACATCCAGGGGGCCTCCCAGAAGTTCGACACCCCGCTCGGGGTGACGACCGAGCCGTTGAGGGAGGTCATGTTGGAGTTGAGCTTGGCCGCGCGCAGGCCGTAGTAGGAGCCCCAGTACATGTAGACCTGGCCGTCGTCGTCGGTGAAGACGGTGGGGTCGATGTTGAGCGGCGAGGAGTTGGGGGTGCTGTCGCTGATCAGCGGGCCGCCCTTGGCGTCGCGGAACGGGCCGAGCGGGCTGTCGCCGACGGCCACGCCGATGTCCATCCAGCCGGCGCCGTTGCCGTTGACGGGGACGTACCAGTAGTACTTGCCGTCGGCGCCGCGCTCGACCTCGCCCGCCCAGGCGTCGGCGCCCGCCCAGGAGAAGTTCGAGATCGAGAGCTTGGCGCCCTGGTCGGTGAAGTTGGCGGCGTCGGTCGAGGTGAAGACGTGCCAGTCGCGCATGACGAAGTTCGTGCCGCCGGTCGGGGCCTCGTCGTGGCCGGTGTAGAGGTACAGGGTGTCGCCCACGACCAGCGCGGCCGGGTCGGCCGTGTAGATCGAGGTGGTGATCGGCGCGCCCGCGTTCGCGGGCGTCGCGTTGCCGAGGATGAGCACGAGTGCCGCGGTGAGGGCCGCCGCCCAGCGTCGTCTCATGTGTTCGCCCCTTACAATCTAGCGATTGCTTGTGTTAGCGCTAACATCACGGACAGGGATCGAAGCTGTGAACCTAAAAGGTTTTCGGGAAAGTAGAACGACCGGGCGGGGGCTGTCAATCGGCCACTGCAACTGTATGCATAGCCTTCTAACTGCGCCTATCCGGAGAGGCGGTCGCTGATCAGCTCGCGAGCTGGCTGGTTACAGTTTCATATCACCGAAAAGGCTTTCGACTTGAATGTCATGAATCGCAGGCCGCGCCTCCGCCGAAAGGCCGTCCTCCCATGAGAGGTTCGTCTGAGTGCAGGAACGCAAGAAGGAACTCCAGTGGGACACGATCACGAAGGTCAGCGGGTCAGCAGGCGGCGGCTGATCGCCGGCATCAGCTCGCTCGGGCTCGGCGCCGTCCTGTCGGCGCCCGGTTCCAGGGCCGGGGCGGCGTCGAGGCCGCCGGCCGCGGATCTCGCCTCGCTGTTCGCCCGTTCGCGGGTGTGCGGGCTGACCCCCGCCGCGACGCAGGGCCCGTACTACTTCGACGCCGACAAGATCCGCAGCGACATCCGGGAGGGCAAGCCTGGCGTGCGGCTGCGGATGGGCATCAGGGTGCAGGACAGCGAGACGTGCGCGCCCATGAGCAACGCCGTCGTGGAGATCTGGCACTGCGACGCCGCGGGGCTCTACTCGGGAGCGGAGAAGGAGTCGCAAGAAGACGCCACCAGCGGTCCGCCCCCGGGCGGTTTCACCGACAAGGCCGTCATGAGCGACATGAAGCCGTCGGACGAGAAGCGTTACCTGCGGGGCGCGCAGGTCACCAACGGCGACGGCATCGTGGAGTTCCTGACCAACTGGCCGGGCTGGTACCCGGGCCGTACGGTCCACATCCACACCATGGTCCACTTCAGCGAGTGGCGCGTGTTGAACACGCAGATCATGTTCGACGACGCGCTCAACTCCAAGGTGCTGGCGATGCCGCCCTACGCGGCGCACACCGGCCGCGACACCTTCAACACCGGCGACAACATCTTCAAGGACGGCATGCTGCTGCGGGTCGTCGAGGACGGCGACGGCTACCTGGGCACGATCATCCTGTCCGCCGACTCCGACCGGGACGGCGGCTGACCGCGTCCCGCTCTCATGAGAACTTCATCCACGGCAAAGGCGGTCCCAAGAGGTCCCGTCCTACGGTGAGGTCCGGAACATCGGAGCATCCCGGACAAGGACACCATAGTGGGACACGATCACGAAGGTCAGCGCGTCAGCAGGCGGCGGCTGTTCGCCGGCATCAGCTCGCTCGGGCTCGGCAGCCTGCTGGCGGCCTGTTCCAGCGCCGAGGGCACGGCGACCGTCACGACGTCCACGGGCGCCAGCGTGACGCCCACCGCGACCACGGCCAAGGACCTCACCTCGCTGTTCGCCGGGGCCGGCACGTGCAAGCTGACCAGCGCCACGACGCAGGGCCCGTACTACTTCGACGCCGACAAGGTCCGCAGCGACATCCGCGAGGACAAGCAGGGCGTGCGACTGCGGGTGGCCGTCAAGGTGCAGGACAGCGAGACGTGCAAGCCGCTGAGCAACGCGGTCGTGGAGATCTGGCACTGCGACGCGGCCGGGCTCTACTCGGGGGCCGAGGCGGCCTCGACCGGCGGGGGCGGCGGCAACCCGCCCGGCGGGGGCACTCCCCCGAGCGGCGCGCCCACCGGCGCCCCGCCGAGCGGCGGACCGGGCGGCGGGCCGGGCGGCGGCGGAGAGGGCGACATGGCGGACCTGACGCCCACCGACGACAAGCGGTATCTGCGGGGCGCGCAGGTCACCAACGCCGACGGCATCGTGGAGTTCACCACGATCTGGCCGGGCTGGTACCGGGGGCGCACGATCCACATCCACGCCATGGTCCACTTCAGCAACCAGCGCGTGTTGACCACGCAGATGATGTTCGACGAGAAGCTCAACAGCGCGGTCATGGCGAAGTCGCCGTACTCGGAGCACACGGGGCGCGACACGTTCAACGACAACGACAACATCTACGACGACAGCATGCTCATGAAGATCACCAAGGAGGATGACGGCTACCTCGGGGCCATCGTCTTCGCCGCCGACTCCGACAAGGACGGCGCCTAGACCCTGCGCACCACGTGCAGCAGGTACTCCTTCCGGTTGAGCGGGTTGTGGTCGGTGCGCGGGCGTTCCTGGACCGGTCCGCGTACGGGCTGATACCGGTCGAACGCGCACTCCAGCACGCCCTCGCCGCGGGTCAGCCCGGGCAGCCGCTGCTCCAGCTCGTGCACGCTCGCCGCCGGGATCTCGCCCTCCACCTCGACCCCGCCCGCCGGGCCGGGCGTCCGGGTGCGGGGGACGGCGCCCAGGCGGGCCAGCGCGGGCAGCACCGAGCCGAGCGTGTCGGCGGGGAGTTCGAGCCGGAAGCGGTGCGCCGGTTCGAGCACCCTGGTCCCGGCCCGCTTCAGCGCGGTCATCAGAACCAGCGGGGTGAGGTTGCGGAAATCGCCGGCCGTGCTGGACATGCTCTTGTCGAACCCGCCGCCCATGTGGCTCTGCCTGGCCCAGTAACCGGAGTGGGTCAGGGTGACCACGCAGTCCTCGACCTGCCAGCCGTGCAGGCCCTGCCGGAGCGTTTCGCGGACCGTCTCCTCGATCGTCCTCATGAACGCGTACGGCAGCGAGCCCAGCTCCACCTCCAGCCGGAACTGCGTGTTTGCGGTCGCGCTCCCTTCGGCCCCGTCATGGTTACGGTGACCGGCACCCCGGGCCGGCTCGACGCGGAGCCCGACGGTCGCGAGGAACGGGTTGGAGTCCGTGGCGATCACCTCGAACGCCTCGCCGGTGCCGATCGGGCGTTCGACGCAGATCGTGGTCGTCTCACGGAAGGCGACGTCGAGGCCGAAGTCGTCGAGGAGCGTGGCCTGGATGACCTCCTTCTGCACCTCGCCGTAGAGGGAGACGGACACCTCCTGCCGCAGGTCGTCCTGGCGCAGGCCGATCAGCGGGTCCTGCTCGGCGAGCTGGGCCAGCGCGAGGTGGAGGGCGCCCCTGTCGGTGGGGCGGCGCGGGACCACGACCGTCTCCAGGCTCGGCGGCGCGAAGTGCCCCCGCGGCCCGGCCTTGCCCGGCAGGCCGATCGCGTCGCCGATCCGGACGTCGGCCAGACCCCAGAGGCGGGCGATCCGGCCGGCGCCCACCGACGGGCATCGCACCGCCCCGCCCCGGTCGAACACGCTGATCGCCGTGACCTTCCCCTCAATACACCCGTCCGCCTCCTGGTCGCCGCCGAAGCGCAGGCGGTCGCGGGTGCGTACCGTGCCCGAGAACAGCCGCACGTACGCGATCTTCTCGCCCGCCTGGCCGCGCTCGACCTTGAAGACGGTCCCCGAGACGGGCCCTCCGGGGTCGCCCTGGGCGGCGGGGAGCAGCTCCTCGATCCCGGCCATCAGCGCGTCCACACCCGCGCCCGTGATCGCCGAACCGAAGAACACCGGATGCGCGAGCGCCCGCCCCGTCTGCGCCGCCAGCTCGGCGCGGAGCCTGGCGTACGGGATCTCCTCGCCGGCCACGTACGCGGCCAGCAGCGCGTCGTCCTGCCCGGCCAGCACGTCCACCAGCCGCGACGCGAAGGCCGGCGCGCCGTCGAACGGCGTGAAGGAGGCCACCCCCGTGCCCAGGCCGGCGGTGGAGCCCATGGCCACCACCGACGGGGCGAGCTTGTCCGCGATCTCCCGCACGATCCCGTCGTGACGGGCGCCGCGACGGTCGATCTTGTTCACGAAGACGAGCGTGGGGATGCCCAGGCGGCGCAGCGTGCGCATGAGCACGCGCGTCTGCGCCTGCACGCCCTCGACGGCCGAGACGACCAGCACGGCGCCGTCGAGCACGTTGAGCACCCGCTCCACCTCGGCGATGAAGTCGGGGTGGCCGGGCGTGTCGATCAGGTTGACCGTGGTGCCGCCGATGGCGAACGAGACGACCGCGGACTTGATCGTGATGCCGCGCCGGCGTTCCAGGGCGAGTGAGTCGGTCTGGGTATTGCCGTCATCGACACTGCCGATCTCGTCGATGGCGCCGGCGGCGTGCAGCAGCCGCTCGGTCAGGCTGGTCTTACCGGCGTCTACATGCGCCAAGATCCCCAAGTTGAGCATACGCAACGAACGTCATGTCCTTCGAATAGACGGCTCTTTCGATCCGGGGGGACATAAACGTTGTCCGCATTCGCTGCTCCTCTTGGTCGTCCTGGATTCGGGGTCAGCACATCAGAGGGCTTCGGCGGGGGGCAACTCAATTACCGGTCAGGTCCGCGTTCGGGGGGATGTGGGGAGATTCGCCGGACCAGCCGCGTGATAGCGTGCCGCACCCCCTAGGGTGGTGTGCGTTTCTCGATGAGAGAGGAAGATCCGGTGAGCGGTACCGGTGGGCCCGCGATCCCCGCGGTCGTCGAAAGCCCGACCCCTCCAGCACCCCCGCCCAACGGGCTGGCGCGCTGGCTCCTGCAGCTTCGCGTGCAGCCGACGGGCCCGGAGACAACCGAGGGGCACGCCGAGCCGCAGGCCTGGTGGAAGGTCATGTGCCTGACCGGCGTCGACTACTTCTCGACGCTGGCCTACCTGCCCGCCATCGCCGCGCTGGCGGCCGGCGCCTTATCGCCGCTGGCCACGCTGCTCATCGTGGCGCTGACGCTGCTGGGCATGCTGCCGATGTACCGGCGGGTGGCCCGCGAGAGCCCGCACGGGCAGGGCTCCGTGGCGATGTTGGAGCGGCTGCTGCCGTTCTGGCGGGGCAAGCTGTTCGTGCTGGTGCTGCTGGGATTCGTGGCCACGTCGTGGATCATCACGATCACCCTGTCGGCGGCCGACGCGTCGGTGCACGTCGTGGAGAACCCGTACTTCCCGAGCTTCCTGCACGGCCGCGAGGTCCTGCTGACCGTGGTGCTGCTGCTGGTGCTGGGCGGGGTGTTCCTGCTCGGGTTCAGCGAGGCGGTCGGCGTGGCCATCCCGCTGGTCGCGATCTTCCTGGTGCTCAACGCGATCGTCGTCGCCGTCGGCCTGGGCGAGGTCTTCTCCTCGCCGGACGCGCTCTCCCGCTGGACCGACGCGCTGACCAGCGGTACGGGCGGCTTCGGCGGCCTCATCGGGCCGGCCGTGCTCGCCTTCCCGCTGCTCGTGCTGGGCCTGTCGGGGTTCGAGACGGGCGTGAGCATGATGCCGCTGGTGGCCGCCGGCGGCAAGACCGCCGAGGAGCGGCTGAACTCCCGCGTCGCCAACACGCGCAAGCTGCTCACCAGTGCCGCGCTCATCATGAGCGTCTACCTGATCGCGACCAGCTTCGTGACCACGGTGCTCATCCCGGCCGAGAAGTTCCGGCCCGGCGGCGAGGCCAACGGCAGGGCGCTGGCGTACCTGGCGCACGAGCGGCTCGGCGAGGCGTTCGGCACGGTCTACGACGTCAGCACGATCCTCATCCTGTGGTTCGCCGGGGCCTCCGCGATGGCCGGCCTGATCAACATCGTGCCGCGCTACCTGCCCTCCTACGGCATGGCGCCCGACTGGGGCCGCGCCGTGCGGCCCGTGGTGCTGGTCTACACGGGCATCTGCGTGGTGCTCACCATCGCGTTCGACGCCGACGTCGACGCCCAGGCCGGCGCGTACGCCACGGGCATCCTGGCCATGATGGTCTCCGGCGCGGTCGCGGTGACGATCTCGGCCATCCGCCGCCGCCAGCGGGGCGCCACGGCCGGCTTCTCCGTGCTCACCCTGGTGCTGGTGTACGCGCTGGTGGAGAACATCAGGGAGAAGCCCGACGGCATCGCCATCTCCGCCCTGTTCATCCTGGGCATCATCGCCATCTCGCTGATCTCGCGCGTCTCGCGCACGACGGAGCTGCGGGCCGACCGGATCGAGTTCGACGAGGCGGCGCGGCGGTTCGTCGGCGACTCGCTCGACTACGACGGCGCGCTCAACATCATCGCCAACCGCCGCCAGGCGGGCGACGCGGCCGAATACGCCGAGAAGGAGGCCGAGCAGCGCGGGGTCAACCCGGTCCCGGGCCGGGCGGACATCCTGTTCCTGGAGATCGACGTCATCGACCCGTCCGGCTTCAGCGACGTGCTCCACGTGCGCGGGGTGGAGGTGGACAAATACCGCATCCTGCGGGTGGAGAGCCCGGCCGCGCCCAACGCCATCGCCGCGGTCCTGCTCGCGCTCCGCGACGCCGGGGGCGTGCGGCCGCACTGCTACTTCGCGTGGGCCGAGGGCTCGCCGCTGGTGCACCTGTTCCGCTACCTCATCCTCGGCCGCGGTGACACGGCGCCGGTCGTACGCGAGATCCTCCGCAAGAGCGAGCCCGACCCCGCCAAGCGGCCCGGCATCCACGTCGGCGGCTAGCGGGGGCTCTTCACGCCCAGCGGGCGCCAAGCCAGGCGAGGGTGGCGCGGCGGGAGTGCTCGCGCCGCTCCCGCAGGTGCGGGGCGTGCGCCGGTCCGGGCAGGGCGGCGGTACGCGTCCAGTAGCCCAGCAGCGCCACCAGCAGGGCGTCCACGCTCTCCGGCGCCGCCCGCCGCCCGAGCGGGTGCCCGGCGAAGACCTCCTCCGGGTCGGGCGCCCCGAGCTCGGACTCCAGCAGCAGGCAGACGAGATCCACCCAGTCCGGGCCCAGGCAGGCCCGCCCCCAGTCCACGAACCGGGCCGTGCCGTGCCCGTCGATGAGGATGTTGTCGAACCGGGGGTCGAAGTGGAGCATCGTGTCTCCGGTGACCAGCGGCTCCCAGCCCCGCTCGACCTCCGCGAGCCTGGGCAGGTGGTCTCGTTCCCACGCGCCGATCCGGACGGGGCCCGGGTCCCGCCACAGCTCGCAGCGGCCCTTCATGCGCGCGGCGACGGTCGGGAGGCCGCGCAGCGGCGCCGGGGTCAGCTCCCTGGCGCAGACCGTGAGCAGGTCCAGCGCCGCCGCCAGCTCCTCGGGGCGCCACGGCTCGTGCGGCACCCGTCCGGGCGCCAGTTCCGAGCAGATCAGCAGCCAGCCGTCCCGTTCGTCCGTGAACAGCAGGCGCGGCGCGGGCACCCCGGGAGGCAGGGCCGCGCTGACGGCCGCCTCCTCCCGGTAGCCCTCCGCGTCCCCGCCGTCCGCCGGGACGGCCTTGAGGAACACGTGCTCCCCGCCGGCGAGCGCGACCACGCCGAGCACGCCGTCCGAGAAGCCGCCCCGGCTCTCCTCGAAGCCGCGCACGGCGCCCAGCCTGCGCTCAAGCTCGGCCACGAGCGACGGGGGCAGCTCGGCGAAGTCACGCCGCCGGATCGGCCTCATCCTCCCTGTCCGAATCCGCCCTGTCCGTTTTCGCGGTGCCGCGATCGAGCGTCAGCTTGGCGAGCCTGAATCGGGCGCAGCGCACCTCGAGCTCGCGTTCGTTCTCCGGAGTCCACCATTCGATCATGGGCACCAAGGTCATCCCATGCCACCTGTCGAAGCGATCGACTTGGCGGAGACTTTTCACCCGAGCAACTCCACCGTGCCCCGCTCGCCGTCCACCCTGATCCGGTCGCCGTCGTGCACGCGCATGGTGGCGTTGCCGGTGCCGACCACGGCGGGGATGCCCAGCTCGCGCGCCACGATCGAGGCGTGCGACAGCGGCGCGCCCATGTCGGTCACCACGGCCGCCGCCCGGGGGAACATCGGAGTCCAGCCCACGTTCGTGAGCGTCGTGACGAGGATCTCGCCCGGCTTGAGCCGGTCGCCCTCCTCGGGCCCCGAGATCACGCGGGCGACGCCCTCCACGACGCCGGGGGCGCCGGGGAAGCCCTTCACCGTGTCACTCACCGGCAGGGCCGTGCCGCGCGCGTCGTAGACGTCGACCCGCCGGGCGGGGTCGGCGGCCCAGCGCACGGGGTCGAAGTGGCCGACGATCAGCGCGGGGTAGAGCGGCAGGGCGGCGTACCGCTCGTAGGTGGCCCGCCGGACCGGGACCCGCTCCAGCGCGGACGGGTCGCCGCGCAGCAGGGCGAGCAGTTCGTCCAGGTAGAGGAAGAACACGTCGTCGCCCCGGCCCGACAGCTCCCCCGCCCGTACGGCGAAGGCCCGCAGCACCCAGAACGCCCGCATGTTCTCCGAGCGCGTGGACTCGCGGTCCCGCACGACCGCGTTCCAGCGCTGGACCCTGGCGCGCATCTTGGCCTCCTGGCGCGGATAGCGCTCGGCGAAGCCCGCCCACGCCTCCTCCCTGGCCTTCCGCTGCCGCGCGAGCAGCGCCTCGGTGTCGGCCCGCAGGTCGCGCAGGCCCGCGAGCTGGGCGTCGATCCAGCCGTCGTCCTCGCCGGGCCGCGGGATCGACACCTCGAACTCGTGGGGGCCGCGATGCCCGTACGCGCGGGCGAACTCCGCCCTGGTGATCTCCCCGCGCGCCAGCCTGGACAGGCTCATCACCGGGCCCAGGCTGGCCAGCTCGCCGTCGGTGTTCACGCCGGTCAGCATGGCCTCGGCGGTGACCTCGCCCATCATCCTGCGCAGCCGGTCGCGGGTCCAGACCAGGGTGGCGCCGCCCTGGCGGCCGGCGGCCTCCAGCATGCGGCAGGAGGTGACCAGGTGGGGCCTGATCTCGCGTTCCCACAGCCCGGCCAGCTCGGGGCCCGACCCGGTGGCGGCGATCGTCGCGCGCAGTTCCTCGCAGCGCCGCTGCGAGGTGGCCAGGAACGCGCGCATGCCCTTGAGGTTGGTACGCACGCGGCGCTGGATGCCGATCGCCATGGGCAGGACGCGCTTGATGATCTCCCAGCGCGACACCGGCACCAGCGGCACGCCGAGCCCCGGCGGCAGCTTGCCGAAGACCTGCTCGACCGCGCCCAGCCGGGCGCGCATGCCCAGGGCCCCGGCGATGGAGTGGACGACGCTCAGGTTCATGTAGAAGCGGCCGCCGATGTTGCCGACCAGGTCGAAGCCGGGCAGGGCCGAGGCGGACATGGCCTCATGGATGAACAGCCGCACGAACGACCACGTCATCGGCGTCATCACGTCGGGGATCGCCTCGCCCAGGTTGCCGCCGGTCCACAGGTACTCGCCCTTGAGGCTGTCGTTCCACTCCTCGACCTGCGGCTTGATGCCGGTGATCGGGCGCGCCTGGACGATGGCGAACTCCCCGTCGCGCCTGGCCCACTCGATGTCCATCGGCGTGCCGTACAGGGTCTGGATGCGCGCGCCGATCGCGGCCAGCTCCACGGCCTGCGCCGCGTCGAGCACGGCCGCCCGCCGCAGCCCGTCCGGGACGGGCCGCTCCCGCGTGCCGTCGGGGGTGCGGACGGTCATGACCGTCTTGTCGCTCACCTGCTCCTGGGTCACGGCGCCGCCGGACACGACGATCGTGTCGGGGGTGACCTGGCCGCCGACGACCGCCTCGCCGAGCCCCCAGGAGGCGTTGACGACGGTCTCGTCGCGGGCGCCGCTGACCGGGTTCGCGGTGAACATGATGCCGGCCGCGTCCGCGTCCACCAGCTCCTGGACCACCACGGCCAGCGCCACGTCGTCGTGGGGGACGCCGTTCTGGTCGCGGTAGGCGACGGCGCGCGGGTTCCACAGCGAGGCCCAGCAGCGCCTGACCGCGTCGAGCAGGGCGTCGCCCCTGATGTTGAGGTAGGTGTCCTGCTGGCCGGCGAACGACATGTCCGGCAGGTCCTCGGCGGTCGCGGACGAGCGCACGGCCACCGGCACGTCGTCGCCGAGCGCGTCGTACGCCCGGCGGATCTCCGCGGCGAGCTCGGCGGGCAGGTCATGCCCGGCGAACAGCGCCCGCGGGTCCTCCGCGTGCGGGATCTCGTCGCGGAAGGCCGCCACGAACGCCCGGTAGGCGTCGGTGGTGATGTGGAATCCGGCCGGGACGGGCAGCCCCGCCCGGGTCAGCCTGGCCAGCGAGGCGCCCTTGCCGCCGACGGTCGCGAGGTCCGCCGCCGTGTCGTCGAGAGGGAGTACGGCCTTCAACGTCACACGCTCCTTTGAGCTTTTTGCGTCCCGCCCATGGACGCCGCCAGCTTCCGCTCGGCGACCTCCTCCCCGACGGTGAGGAGGTCGAGGGTGGCCCGCGCGACGACCTCCGCGTCGTCGCGGGACAGGGGGCGGCCCGGGCTCAGGGCCCGGTCGACGGTGTCGGTCACCAGGAACGCGATCCGGTCGGCCTCCGCCTCCTTGGACACGCCGTCCGGCACGAACAGGAACCCGTACAGGATCGCGTTGGCCACCATGGCGTGGTCCCCGGGCTCCTCGCGCACCGCGCCCAGCTTGACCAGCTCCGCCAGGTACGCGTCCAGGGGCGGGCCCATCGCCGCCGACTGGCCCGCCTGCTGCTTCTGGCGCGCGAACTTGCCCAGCAGGTCCGACTCGCCCCGCATCAGCGCCTGGAGCAGCGGCCTGCGCAGCAGCGCGCGGGCGTAACCGCCGTACAGCTGGCCCAGCGTGGCCGGCGCACCCTGGCGGACCTCGGCCAGCATGAGCACCCGCTCGCGGCGCAGCAGCGCGGCGAAGAGCTCGTCGCGCGTCTTCCAGTGCAGGTAAATGGTGCCCTTGGCGACCTCTGCGCGCTTGGCCACGTCGTCGATCGTGGTCTTGCCGTAACCCCAGCGCAGGACCAGCTCGGCGGCGGCGTCGAGGATCCGGTGCGCCCGCTCCAGCTGGCGCGCCGGATCCTGCGGCGGCCGTCCTGCCTTGACCATCTGGTCTCACCTCATTTGTTTGACCAGATGAGACTAATCGGTCATTTAATTAATGTCGAGAGCCGCGGCGATCCATTCGCAGGGCACCGGGACGCCCGCTCAGCGGGTCAGGAGCGGGGCGATGGCCTGGACGGATTCGGCCGGCGAGCCGGGCATCGCCCAGAAGACGTGGTCGACGTCCAGCTGGTCCAGCCGGTCCAGGTCGCCCGCGACCTGCTCGGCGGAGCCGGTCAGCGGCGCCCGCTCGTCCAGCGGCTTCGCGCTCACCATCCCGTTGACCTGCACCACGACGGGTCCCGCGGGACGCCCGGCGGCCCGCGCGGCCTGCCGGTACGCCTCGATCATGCCGGCCAGCGCGTCCCAGTCGAAGATCACCAGAGACACCCCGGCGCCCAGCCGGGCCGCGCGCTCGATCGCGGCGGGCGCGACCGCGCCGACCAGCAGGACCGGGCCGCCCTCGCGCACCGGCTTGGGGCCGATCTCGCACTCGGGGATCCGGTAGAAGCGTCCCTCGAAGCTCACCGGGTCGGGCCCCCACACGACCTGCATCGCCCGCAGGTGCTCCTCGAAGCCGGCGCCGCGCCGCGTCATCGGCACCCCGGCCGCCTCGAACTCCTGGGACATCCAGCCCTGCCCGACGCCCGCCAGCAGCCGCCCGCCGCTCAGCCGGTCGAGGGTGGCGATCCGCCGGGCCAGCACCACCGGGTTGTGGAACAGCGCGTCCACCACGCTGGTGCCCAGCTTGATCCGTTCGGTGCGGGCGGCGACGTGCCCGAGCACCTCCAGCGGGTCGTAGGAGATCGCGAACCCCTCCGGCGCGTCCATCACCGGCCCGCCCTCGCCGCCCATCGCGATCGGCGCGGTCGGCCGGAGCAGCCGCTCGTACGTCCAGACCGAGCCGAGCCCGGCGCGTTCCGCCTCCTCCGCCACCTGGACGATCGTCTCCGGCGTCGCGTGCTCTCCACCGTTGGGGAGGCCGACCCCCAGCTGCACACCGCTCATTTCGCTGTCCTCCGTCCGCACGAGCCCATGTCGGTCATGGTCACCGGTACAGACCGGCCGGACGGCGGGAACTCATCGGTCGCGCCAGGCCCGTTCCCATTGCCGGGTGAGGGCCGGGTAGACGATGAGGTAGCGGAAAGGGGCGATGACGGTCAGGTAGAGCCGCCCGAACCGGCCGTTCGGCCGGACGAGGACGGCCATCCGCAGCTCGTGGTCGCCGTTCGCCCCTCGGGCCCAGCCGAGGTGCATCACGGTGTGCACGGTCTTGTTCGCCAGCTCGCGGGCGCACTCCGTGTCGAGCTCGTACACCGCTTTGAGCGGCAGGCTCTCGCTGTCCGGGCCGCGGGGGGCGTCGCGGAGGTCGGCGGGCAGTCGGTCGCGGAGCGAGGCGACCCGCGCGCCGACGCCCGCCGACGGCTTGTCCCAGCCGAAGAGCGCGCCAAGCCGCCATCGAAGGGCGAACAGGAACTTCACCGGCCGGGCCTGCTTCGCGAATCCGCCGGCGGTTCGCATCGCCGCGAGCATCGCCGCGAGCATCGCGGGGAAGTCGCCGGGCCCGGCTCCGGGAGTGCGGAACGACCACACGTCCTCGACCGAGAAGTCGCTCGTGAACTCGTGGATGCGCCACGGGTGGGAGGTGTAGGCGGTGTTCGGCAGTCTCATGAGAGCGCCCTTTCGGCCATCATGGCCATCAGCGTCAGCTGGTCCAGCGGGGGTGTGGCGGCGGGGTCGAGTTCGCGGTAGCGGCGGTGGAGGTTGACCACGATCCGCTCGGAGTCGAGCCAGGTGGCGTACTCGCCGAGGTCCACCGCCTCGGCCGCCTCGGCGAAGGACAGGCCGCGGGCGTGGGCGGCGTCCGCCTGCTCGATCACGTGGGTGAGGTAGCCGCGCACCGCGCGGATCCCGTCGGGGTCGGTGACCGGGCCGTGGCCGGGGACGATCGTGTCCGCTCCGGTGGCGATCATCTTGTCGCAGGCGGCGATCCAGTTGCCGATCGGGCCGCTCCACACGATCGGGGTGCAGCCGACGAACAGCAGATCGCCCGCGAACAGCACGCCCGCGTCCGGCACGTGCACGACCGAGTCGGCGCCGGTGTGGGCGGGGCCGAGGTTCGTCACGCGCACCTCACGGCCGCCGACGTCCAGGGTCAGCTCCCCCTCGTAGGTCAGGTCGGGCAGCCGCAGGCGGATGCCGCTGAAGTCGAAGGCGCCGAAACGTTCGCGGAAGTAGGGGGTCGCCGGGCCGACGTCCACGACCTGGGCGGCGGTCAGCATCTCCGGGGGCAGCTCGTGCCGCATCTCCGCGCAGGTGGCCTCGGCGGCGACGATCCGGACCGAGTCGCCCAGCAGCTGGTTGCCGTGGGTGTGGTCGCCGTTGGCGTGGGTGATGACGGCGTGGGCGAGCGGGTGCCGGTCGGTGATCCCGCGCACGGCGGCGAGCAGCTCGGCCGTCAGCGGCAGGTCGAACAGGGTGTCCACCAGCAGGGAGGCGCCCTCCCCCGCGACCAGTCCCGCGTTGCTCCAGCCGTATCCGCCGTCGGGCAGCAGCCAGGCCCACACGCCCGCGGCGACCTCGTGCAGCCCGCGGGTGTAGGGCAGCTTCGACGGGGCCCGGTTGACGCGCGGGCGTGCGGGCCGGCGGTCGGGGTTGTGCCGGGGCGCGAGCGGGTACGGCGGGGCGGACGCGCGGACGGTCTGCCGGGTGCGGCCCAGCCCCTCGACCGTCAGCTCGACGACGTCGCCGTCCCGCAGCCAGCCGGGGAACGCGGCCGGATCGGCGAGGGACAGGTGCTCGACGAGGCAGCAGCCGGGCACCGTGCCCGAGCCGAACACGTCGCCCGGCACCAGGTCCACGCCGCGCGAGGCGAAGGAGATGACCTCGCCGAAGCTCCAGTCCATGGCGTCGGTGCGGCCCGAGCCGATGGTCCGGCCGTTGACGCTCGCCTCGACCCGCAGGGAGAGCCTGCCGTCGCGGCGGAGGTGCGCCAGCTCGTCCGGCGTGACCAGGTACGGGCCGAGCGTGGTCGCGCCGTCCTTGCCCTTGGCCTGGCCGATCGCCAGCGGCGACTCGCGCAGCTGCAGGTCGCGCGCCGACCAGTCGTTGTAGACGGTGTAGCCGACGATGTGCTCCTCGGCCTGCTCCGGGGTGAGGTCCCGCCCGCCAGGGCCGATGACCGCGGCGATCTCCAGCTCGAAGTCGAACCAGGCGCTGCCGGGGGAGATCGTCACGTCGTCGTACGGGCCGGCGACCGTCGACGGGCAGGCGAAGTAGAAGGCAGGGAGCTCGTACCAGGTGTCGTCGAGCGTGCGGGGCGAGCCGGCCGCCTCCTGGCAGTTGCGCATGTGGTCCAGGAAGCACAGGCAGTCGCGGATCGAGGGCGGGCGCGGGATCGGCGCGCGCAGCCTGGCCTCGGCCGGCGGGACCGTCCGCACCGCCGACGCCAGGGCCGCCTCGCCCGCCGCCCGCAGCTCCTCCGCGCCCCGGGCGATCAGCTCGATCAGGCTCACGCCCGGCGCGAGGGGGTGGATCCGGCCCTCCTCGCCGATCACCCCCACACGGTCTCCGCTGTCCGTGGCATAGGTCACCCAACGCATGAGAACCTCCTCGGTTTCTATGTTGGCTGACATAGGCTATATCGCTCAGCACATGCTCTGCCATCCGGCATGCCTGGTTAGATGTTCCGCATGGCCACGCGACGTATCGAGAGGACTCAGGAGAGCCGCCGGCTGCTGGTGAGCGCCGCCGCCGAGCTCTTCGCCGAGAAGGGATACCGGCAGACGAGCTTCATCGACATCGCCGACAAGGCCGGCATCAGCCGCGGCTCCATCCCCTGGCACTTCGGCAACAAGCTCGGCCTGCTGGAGGCGGTGGTCGACGACCAGCTCCAGGCCATACTGGCGGGGTTCCCCCCGCCAGCTGGGGAGCGCTCCGACGACCCGCTCGACCAGGTCGTGGGCTTCATCCGGCTGCCTGCCACGCGCCTGTTCATCACCCTGCTGGCCGAGGCCGTGGAGGTCGGCTCACCGATCCGCGAGCACTACGCGCGGCTCCACGCGGCGCTCCGGGAGGGGGTGCTGGCCCGGATTCCCGCGTACGCGCTGCCCCCGGGGATCGACCCGGAGGCGTTCACGGTCCTGCTGGTGGGGGCCGTCATCGGCGTCCACGCCCAATGGCGGGTCGCCCCGGAGGCGGTGAACCTCGACGCCGTCCAGACCGCGATGCGCGCCCTGCTCCTGACACCCCCATCGAGCTGACGCTCCGGGCCTCTACCCCAGCCCGGCGTCGTGGACGATGAGGGCCAGCTGAACCCGGTTGTCCAGGCCCGCCTTGGTGAGGATGCGGGAGATGTACCCCTTCACGGTGCCCACGCTCATGTGCAGCTCACCGGCGATCACCGCGTTCGGCTTCCCCTGGCCGACCGCCAGCGCCACCTCGCGCTCCCGCTCGCTCAGCCGCGCCAGCACCTGACGGGCGTCGGTACGTCGCCGGCTCTCCTCCTCGGGCACCAGGTGGGCGATCAGCTTTCGCGTGACGCTCGGCGACAGGATCGGCTCCCCCGCCATGACCTTCCGCACGGCGTCCACGATGCCCTCCGGCGGGGTGTCCTTGAGCAGGAACCCGCTCGCCCCCGACCGCAACGCCCTGAACACCAGCTCATCGGCGTCGAACGTGGTGAGCACCACCACCTCGGGCGCCCCCGCCCGCGCCCGCAGCCGCCGGGTCGCCTCGATGCCGTCCAGGCCGTTCATCCGGATGTCCATGAGCACCACGTCCGGCCCGTGCTCGGCCACGGCGCGCTCCACCTCGCCGCCGTCGGCCACCGCGCCGACGACACGCAGGTCGGGGGCCCCTTTGAGCATCAACGTCAGACCGGCGCGTACGAGGGCGTCGTCGTCCACGATCAGCACCCGGATCGGCGCGCTCTCGTCGGCTCTCACCCGGGCCATGCTAGCCAGGCCCGCGCCCCAGCGTAACCGCGCCCTCACTCCGGCCACGGCAGCCGGGCCGCCAGCCGGAACCCGCCCTCCGCCGTCTCCCCCCACTCCAACCGGCCACCGGCCAGCGACGCCCGCTCCGCCAGCCCGGCCAGCCCCGCCCCCGCCCCGGTCCCCGCGAGGGCCGCCGGTCCGCCGTGCAGCGGGTTGCGCACCTCGACCACCAGCTCGGCCCCCCTCGTGCCCGACACGAGCACGGTGACGGGCCGGCCGGGCGCGTGCTTGCGCGCGTTCGTGAGCCCCTCCTGCACGATCCGGTACGCCGCGCGGCCTGCCGTATCCGGCACCTCGGACAGGCGCACCTCCTGATCGCGCAGCTCAACCCGCATCCCGGCCCGCCGCGACTCCTCGACCAGCGCCCCGAGATCCACCCCACCGCCCGACGACGGCGGTGTGGCCGGATCGCGCAGGACCGAGACGACCGTCCGCAGCTCCTCCAACGCCAGGCGGGCGCTCGACCGGATCACCCCGGCCGCCTGCGCGACCTCGCCCGGCGTCGCGTCCGCGTTGAACTCCAGCGCCCCCGCGTGCACCGCCAGCAGCGACAACCGGTGAGCGAGCACGTCATGCATCTCCCGGGCGATCCCGAGCCGTTCGGCGCGGCGGGCCTCCTCGGCGCGCAGCACCTGGTCGGCCTCCGCCCGGCGGGCCCGCTCGGCCAGCGACAGCACCAGCTCCCGGCGGGTACGCGCCAGCATCCCCCACCCGGTCACCGCCACCCCGAACAGCACCCCGACCAGCGCCCACACCGGATACGGCGCGAGCCCGGGCGGCCGCAACGCGAACCTGACCAGCGTCGCCCCCACCCCCGCCGCCCCCACCGCGATCGCCACGCGCGGCCGCCGATACAGGGCCGCGATCAGCGCGGCGATCCCCGCCGCCACCGACGCCGAAGCGGCGGGCACCGACAGCGCGATCACCGCCAGCCCCGCGGACACCGGCCACCTCCGGCACAGCCACACCCCCGCGCAGGCGAGCACGCCACCGACAAGGTCCGCGATCAAGTACCAGCCAGGACCGCCCGCCAGATCCCCCCAGACCACCGCCACCGCGCCGGCGAGCGCGGGCACGAACCCGCCCAGGCCCACGACCCAGCCGCCCCGCGACCGCAGCCGGCCGATCCGCACCTCATCCGCGCTGGTCAGCAACACAACCGCCGATCGTAGCCCGCCCTGCGGCCCCGCACGGGCAACCGAGGTCACCCGTGGACCCCAACCAAAGTCACCAGGACAGGTGTCCGAAGTGTCTGAAGGAAAACAACCCGGGCTGCCACGTTCCGGCCGTCCGCCGGCAGAGGAAGGCACCCGCCGCCCGGCACGCTGGCCCCATGAACGCACCCGACACACCAAAAGGCGGCCGACGAGCCGCGTTGCTGCTCGCGGTGATCACCCCGGCCATCGCCGAGCTCACCCTGGGCAACCCGCCGCTCAGCCAGATCTGGCTGATGCTCCTGTGGATCCCGATCTACGGCGCCGGCACAGTGCTGATCCGGGAGCTGGTACGACGGCGCCGCGGGGGCTGGCCGTCGATCCTGCTGCTCGGACTGGCGTACGGCATCGTCGAGGAGGGACTGGTGCTGCAGGCGCTCAGCAGCCCCACCATGTACGGGGTGGCCGGGTGGGCGCCGAGGTTCCTCGGGCTGAACAGCGCCTACACCGAGCTCAACCTGCCCTACCACGCCGTGTTCAGCGTGGCGCTGCCGATCCTCCTGGCCGACCTGGCCTTCCCGGCCCTGCGCGAGCGGCCGTACCTGAAGCGGACGGGGGTGGTGGTGGCCGCAGTGGTGTTCGTGCTGGGCGGGCTGCTGCTGCGGGTGACCGTGGCGACCTCCATCGACCCCGGCTACCAGGCACCGGTCTCGGTGCTGGCGGGGTGCGTGGCCGCCGTGGCGCTGCTGGCGGTGGTGGCCCTGCGCGTGCTCCCGCTGTCGGGGGTGGACGGCAGGCGGGTCGGGGCGGTTCCCGGGCCCTGGGTGATGGGGGTCTTCGGGGTGCTGGCCGGGTTCGGGTATCTGGCGCTGCTGTTCCCGTTCGGCGGGGCCCGTCAGCCCGCTTTCACCCACGGCGGCTGGGTGGCGGCGCCGATGCTGGGCGCGGCGGCGCTCGCGGTGCTGGCCGGATGGCTGGTACGCCGGTGGACGGCGAGCGACGGGTGGACGGACCGGCACAGCCTCTGCCTGGCCGGTGGCGCGCTGGTGGGGCACACCGCCTTCGGGGTGCTGGCCAACGCCGCCACCCTCGCCGACAAGCTGGAGCTGTCGGCGCTGGGGCTGGTCACGGTCGGCCTGCTGGCGCTGCTCGGCCGCCGCCCGTCCCGCACGACGAGCGGCCGGCCGAGTCGCAGGTGGTCGTGATGCGCTACGACCGCATCCGGCCACGGTCACCCCGAACTACCCGATGGCGTGACCGTCGTACGTGCCGCCGTGGCAGTAGCGCCTTCCGCCCTCCTCGATCCGGCGAATCTGCCCACCTCCGCGGAGGCATTGTTCGCCGGTGACGACGGAGGGCCCGGCGGCGGCCGACGCCGCCGGGGCGATCGCGATGAGGACGGCTGCGGCGGCGAGCAGACCGCCGGTCAGTGCTGCGGTGATGCGCAACGAGATCTCCTGTCGGAGCGCCGGAAGCTTCCTTCACTACACTGGGCAACCTCTCGGCTACCTGACGTAAGGATACGCGTTTCGGCGCGGTGCCGCTGAGGGGAGGGATCACCCCATCTTGGCCAGCAGCGTCGAGGCCGGGGAGGCGAAGGACGGGTCGCCAGTCTCCACCGCCGTCACCAGCAGCCGCCGGGCCCGGTCCACGTCGCCCCGCGCGTACCGGATCTCCCCCATCCGGCAGGCGGCCTCGGCCACCAGGTCGGCCTGCTCGGTGAGCCCCAGCGTGAGCTCGTAGTAGCGCAGGGCGCCGTCGTGGTCGCCGAGCCAGTAGCACAGCTCGCCGAGGTGCGCCGCGGCCAGCCCTGACTCGGAGTCCCCCGCGTCGATGACCCGCTGGTACCAGGTGAGCGCCTCGGGGAAGTCCCGGTTCCGCTTGGCCAGCGCGCCCAGGTACATCGCCGCGAGCGCGCTGTAGTGCCCCTCGGTCTGCTCGACGGCCCTCAGGTACCACTCCCGGGCCCGCTCCTCGTCCTCCTCGTGGTACGACTGCCCCAGCGCGATCATCGCCCGCGCCGCGAGGTCGGCGTCGCCGGCGTCGAGCACCCGCAGGTACGTCGCCCGCCCCTCGTCCACCAGCCCGGCCCCGACCAGCGTCTGCGCGAGCGTGGCCAGCGCGATGGGCTCGCCGCCGGCGGCCGCCGCCCGCAACGTGTCCAGGGACGCCTCGGTGTCCCCGCGGTTCTCCTGGAGCATGCCGAGCAGGCTCCCGAACACCCCGCGGATGGGGCTGTCGGCGTCGGCCGCCGCCCGCTGCGCGACGTCGAAGAACGCGTCGGCGTCCCCCTCGTCGTCGAGCAGTTCGAGCAGCCTGCCACCGGCGACGAAGCGTACGTCCGAGTCGTCGCTCCGGCTGAGCCGCTCGTAGATCGCCCGCGCCTCGGCGTGCTCGCCCAGCTCGGCCAGCCGGTCGGCGATGTCCAGCTCGGTGAACGGCCCCCGCTCGGCCAGCTCGAAGTACGCACGTACAGCGGCCGGATCCTCGCACTGCCCGCCCAGCTCGCGCGCCACGTCGCCGGCGTCCTCACCCGTCAGCCGGATGATCCGCACGGCCAGGTCGTGCTCGCCGCGGCCGGCCGCCTGGCGGGCGAGGACGCGCAGGTTGCCCGCCGCCACCTCGGAGCCGGCTCCCGCGGCGACCGCGAACGCCTGGGCGGCCCCCATGTGGTCGTCCTCCTCGTACAGCCAGAGGCCCAGCTGCACGCCGCCCCTCTCCACCGCGTCGGGCACGCCGGACTCCATGGCCAGGCGCACCTCCCGGACGGCGCCGGCCGCGTCGCCCAGCCCGCGCAGGGCCTTGGCGAGGTCCACGCGGATGCCGGGCGAGGTGGCGGGGAAGCCGGTGTCCACGCCGCGCCCGTACATGAGGGCCGCGTTCTCCAGGTCGTCCCGCGCCTTGTACGCGTCGCCCCACGCCCAGTAGCCCATCGACACGGTCTCGGGGTCACCGGTCCCGACGGCGCGCTCGGCCTCCTTCACCACGGCGTCGTGGTCCTCCGCGAGGAGCAGGTGGGCGACCAGGTGGCGCAGGCTTTCGAGGTCCCCGGTCGCCGCACCGGCGGTCAGCGCCTCGCGTACGCCCTCGGCGTCGCCCCGCTCGTCGAGGAGGTCGGACAGCACGACGGCGGTGGCGGGCATCGCGGCGCGGGCGGCCTCGATCGCCCCGTCGAGGTCGCCGCGGCGGTGGCGGAGGATGGCGATGTTGCGCCAGGCCATCTCGGACGTCTGCGGGTGTTCGGTGGCGGGGAGGGTGCTCAGCTCGGCCCGGCAGTGGTGGCCGCGCCGGGCGAGAGCGACGCCGATGTCCAGCGCGGCCTGCGCGGCGAGGTCGGGCTCGCCCAGCTCGGCGACCACCCGGCAGAGCGCCGTGACCGGGTGCTCGTCGTCCAGCCCGCGGGCCCGGTCCAGGGTCTCGGCGAGGGGTTCCCGCCGGTCCTGCGGGTCCGCCGCGGCCACCAGGCGGCGTACGGCCTTGGCGTCGTTGCCTTCGAGCGCGAGCAGCACCTCGGCCATCAGCTCCGACCCGGCGAACTCGGTCAGCGCCGCGACCGCCCCCTCCCGGTCGCCGTCGTCGGCCAGCACCCATCCGCGCTCCTTGGCCGAGGCCGTGCCGAGCCGGACGCGCGCGACGGCCGTGCACCACTCGTCGTCGTCCAGGGCGACGACCCGCTCGTAGGCGGCGCGGGCGTTTTCGTCGTCGCCCGCCTCAGCCAGCGCCTTGCCCGCCGTCACCAGCGTGCCGGACGCGGACCCGGCGTCGGCGGCCACGGCCCGTTCGAACGCCTCCCGCGCCCCCGCCACGTCGCCGGTCCTGGCGAGCAGCTCCCCGAGCGCCTGCTCCTCGAGCACGTCGCCCGAGCCGGGCGTCAGGAGGGCCAGGGCGGCGCTCAGGTCGCCGTGGTCGCTGAGCATGGCCGCGAACTGGAGCCGCCCGGCCTCGCCGAACTCCGCCGTCATCAGCTCGCCGGCCTCCTGCGCCGCACCGCTCGCCACGAGCACCTCGGCGAGCCGGATGGTCGTGTCCTGCCTGCGCGCCTCGCTGAGCTCCCCGAGCGCCCCCCGGTAGGCCGCGGCCGCCTCCGTCAGCAGCCCGAGCTCCTGCCGCACCTGCCCGATGTCGCTCAGGGTCATGGCGGCCAGGGGCGCGTTGTCGCCGTCCGCGACCCGTTCCCACGCCTCCAGGGCGCCGCGCTTGTCGCCCGCGTCGTTCCGCAGCGCGCCGAGGTAGCAGCCCGCCTCCTGCCGGTTGCCGGGGTGCCCGGCGGCGAGCACCAGCGAGAGCGCCGCGTCGGCGGCGGCGAGCTCGCCGCGCCGCTGCCAGGCGTGCGCGCACTCCATGGCCAGCATGCTCACCAGGAAGGAGTTGCCCTCGTCGTCGATCTCCTCCAGCGCCCCGGCCGCGGCGTCGAGGTCGCGGTCGAGGAGGAACCGGGCGAAGCGCCCCATCTCCTCCGGCTCTCCCGTCGCCAGGTCGAAGGCCGCCCGCGCGGCGGCGAGGTCGTCGACCCGCACCCGGTGCAGCCCGAGCAGCCAGGCGCTGCGCGAGCGGGCGTCCGCGGAGGTCTCCTCCTCGATCTGCCTCTCGTGCAGCCGGCAGACGGCCAGCAGGTCGCCCTGCCGCTCCAGCACCGTGAACAGCGACGCGCCCGCCTCCATCCGCAGTCCGCGGTTGCCGCCGTCCAACGCCGTCGTGTACGCGGCCCGCGCCTCGCCCAGGTCGTGCTCCGCGACGAGCCCGCCCAGCGCGTACCCCACCCACGGCGCCAGCACCGGATGGCCGTCCGCCCTGGCCCGGCGCAGCAGCTCGACCGACGCCTCCTCGTCGGACAGCACCTCCTTGCAGAGCACCGCCGTGTACGACAGCGCCAGCGGGTCCCCGCTCTCGGCCGCCGACTCGAACAGCTTGGCCGCGTCCGACAGGTCGTACCCGATCGAGGCCAGCACCTGGGCGAACACGGCGGCGCCGATCGCGGCGACGGCGGGATCCGGATGGTCCATGGCCGCGCGGTAGCGGACCAGCCCCTCCTCCCTGCCCAGCCGCTGGTGGTCGAGCATCGCCGCCAGCACGGGGTGCGGCTCCTGCCCGGACTCGCGCAGCAGGTGCAGCAGGAAGGTCGCGCTGAAGCCCTGGAGCACGTCGTCGCCCTCGACCACGTACGAGAGCAGCTCGTCGGCCTGCTCCCGGTCGCCCTCGCCGATCTCCAGCTGGGCCAGCGTCGCCATGGCCCTGAGCGACTGCGTGGCCGCGCCCGAGTCGGCGGCCCCGCGCAGCAGCAGCCTGGCCCCGGCCACGTCACCGGCCTGCAGGCGGGCCAGCCCCTCGTCGGTGTCCTGGAGCGCCTGCTCCTCGACGGGGTCGGCCAGCGGCTGCTGCCTGGCGGCGTGTTCGAGCAGCAGCGTGGCCTTGAACGCGGCGTCGGGGTCGTCGTGCCCGGACGCGAACCGCGCCAGCTCCATGGCCTCGTCGTACACCTCCGGATGCTGGTCGAGCAGCAGGCCGAGCATCGTGACGCAGATCGACGCCCACTCGTCCTCCCCCGCCTCCAGCACCGCGCGCAGCGCGGCCAGCGCCTCGGCCGTCTCGCCCGCCTCGACGTTCATCTGGGCCAGGCATGCGTGGGCCTGCACGACGTACTCGCGCTGCCCGCTGGCGATGACCCGGCGGAAGATCGCCTTGGTCTCCTCCACGTCGCCCAGCGACGCGGTCACCTTGGCCAGCTCGACCAGCGACGGCAGCCGGATGTCGGGCCTCGGGTCCTCGGCGGCCACGCGGTAGGCGGCGGCGGACTCGGCGTACTCGCCCAGGTCGACCAGCACCGCGCCGAGCAGCTTGTGGGCCATGGCCAGGTGGTCGGGGTGGCCGACGGCGATGGCGTGCTCGCACACCTGCCTGGCCTGCTCGTACTCCTCCTCCTCGGCGTGGATCTGGTACAGCCGGAACGCCGACAGCGACACCACGTCGGGGTCGCCGCAGGTCAGCAGCGCCCGGTAGTCGTCCTCGTCCTCGGCCGCCTCGTACAGCTCGCGGGCCGAGGCCGGGTCCTGGACGTGGAACTCGGGCAGCTCCAGCTGCGCGGCCAGCTCGGCCACCGCCGGGCTGTCACACCTGCGGGCGCTCTCCAGCGCCGCCTGCGCGCCGTCCGCGTCGCCCAGCTGCGTGAGCACCAGCACCAGCGCCGTGTCGGCGAGCGCGGCCACCTCGAAGTCGGCACCGTCCGACGCGATCGTGAGCACCCGGTGCGCCGCCGGCCACTCCTTGGCCGCGACCAGCATCATGCCCATGGCGATGGCCGAGCGCTGCCCGAACACGGGGTCGCCCGACTGGATCACCGATCTGTGCGCCGCCTCGGCGCCGTCAAGGTCCCCCTGCTCCTGCAGCAGGCCGGCCAGCAGGTGGGAGGCCTCCGGGTCCCCTGTGGCCGCGATCTGCCTGAACAGCGCGGCGGCCTCGTCGAGATCTCCCGCTTTCCAGTGGCTCATGGCCGCGTCGAGCTGTTCTGACGCCATTGCTCACCCCAAAGTCATCCAACAATGTGAAAAAACTACACATGTGTCCCCTCCGTCACAGGCCATTCCCGGATCTGGATGCGGGGTGGCGCGTACGACTTGGAGCCCCGGCGGAGCGAGTGAGGCCGTAGCGTAGTCCCCATGGGCAAGGCGTTCTGGATCGATCAAGAGTTCGACAGAGACCGTGACGGGCGCTATGCCGTACACGTGCGCAAGAATCTCGAAGAGTTCGAGTGGGGCGACATCGCGCCCGTCAGGTTCGCGTGCGCCGCATGGCGGCTGGCCACGCCGCCGTCGCTGACCCCCGGCTACGTACGGTGGGACCGGCGCGTGCTCGACGCCACCTGTCACCGCAACACCTGGGACGGCTCGCTCTACGCCCGCGTCAGGGTGGTCTCGCCGCTGCCCGAGGAGCTGACCCGCTCGCGGACCTGGTGGCGCGACCGCGGCTGGCTGGGCTGGCAGGAGACCTTCGGCCAGTACGTCGAGCCGACCCAGCAGGACCTGGCCAGGCTCCCCTTCCTGCGGGCCTCGCTGCTCCTGGAGGTGCCCGTGCCCCTCGACGACCTGCCGTCCGAGCCCGAGGGGCCGCACGACGAGGTCGAGCAGCGCGCCCACCGGACCGTGGTGGTGCTGACCCGCGAGCTCAACGCGCTGGTGGCGCCGGTCCTCGACCAGCTCGGCGGCTAGCGTGCGCGGGCGGGGCGGGGCCGCCGGGGATCACCGGAGCCGGAGCCGGTGGGGGCCGCTCACCCGGCGACGGGCATGGAGGGCTGTCCGGTGATCACGGCGACGACGCGGGCGCCGTCGGGGAAGGCGCCCCGCCGGGCGAGGTCGAGGATCCCGTAGAGCATCTTGGCCACATAGATGCCTTCAACACGATAATTCTGGATAAATGCGTCCAAGGTGGGGGTCGACTTGGCGTAGCCGCCGAAGTGGTAGTCCAGGTTGAGCTCCCAGTTCGCCCACGTGCGCCCGTACGCCTCCCGCTGCAGCCTGGCCACCTCGTCCGCGAGGAAGCCCGCCCCCTTCAGCACCGCGAACCCGATCGCCCGCCTCCCCTCCGGCAGCCCCGCCGAGATCCCGGCCAGCGTCCCGCCGGTGCCGACCGGGCAGCAGATGACGTCGTACGCCTCGGAGATCTCCCCCGGCAGCTCGGCGCACCCGCGCACGGCGGCGGCGTTGCTCCCGCCCTCGGGCAGGATCGCCACGTCCTCGCCCCAGCGCGCCCGCAGCCCCGCCAGCACGGACTCGGTGTGCTTGAGCCGGTAGGAGGCCCGGTCGAGGTAGGTCAGGGTCATCCCGCACGCCTTCGCGTAGGCGAGCGACGGGTTCAGCGGCAGGTGCTCCTCGCCCCGGATGACCCCGATGGTCTCGATCCCGTGCCGCCGCCCCGCCTCGGCCACGGCCCTGATGTGGTTGGAGTACGCGCCGCCGAAGGTCAGCAGGCGGGAATGGCCCAGGTTGTACCGGAGTTTGCGGGGTTTGTTGTCGTCATGCCTCAGGAACACCCGGACCCGGCCGAGCGCGGGATCCAGCAGCTCCTCCATGGCGCTAGTCTACGGTCGGGCCTTTGTTGAGGAGTGTTCGATTATGCGCGTTGTTGAAGCTTTTCGTGCCGCCTATGGCGCGTCCCCCCAGACCGTCTGGCGTGCGCCCGGCCGGGTCAACCTGATCGGCGAGCACACCGACTACAACGACGGCTTCGTGCTCCCCTTCGCCGTGCCGTGGGGCGTCACGGCCGCGATCACGCCGCGTACGGACGACACCATCCGGCTCCTCTCCCTCCAGGCTTCCGGCGAGCCCCTCACGTTCACCGGCCACGACCAGTCGACGGGCTGGGCCCGCTACGTCGTCGGCGTCTTCGCCATGCTGGGCGACCGCGTGCGCGGCGCGGACATCGCGATCGACGGCGACGTCCCGCAGGGCGCGGGCCTCAGCTCCAGCGCCGCCCTTGAGGTGGCCGTCGCCTCGGCGCTCAACGACCTGCACGACCTGGGCATGACGCCCATGGAGATCGCCCTGCTCAGCCAGAAGGCCGAGAACGACTTCGTCGGCATGCCCTGCGGCATCATGGACCAGGCCGCCTCGGCGCTGTGCGAGGAGGGCCACGCGCTGTTCCTCGACTGCCGCTCGCTCGCCTCCCGCAACATCCCGCTCGACCTGGCCCCCCACGGGCTCAGCATGCTGATCATCGACACGCAGGTCCACCACGAGCACGCCGGCGGCGAGTACGCCAAGCGCCGCGCCGAGTGCGAGTCGGCCGCCCGCAAGCTCGGCGTCCCGGCCCTGCGCGACGTCACGGACCTGGCGGCGGCCCTCGACCGGCTCCAGGGCGACGAGCGCAAGCGCACGATGCACATCGTGACCGAGAACCACCGCGTCGAGGCCCTCATCGGCCTCCTGCGCGCGGGCGCCGTCACCGAGATCGGCGCCCTCCTCAACGCCTCGCACCTGTCGCTCCGGGACCAGTACGAGGTCTCGTCGCCGGAGCTGGACGTCGCGGTGGAGGCCGCCGTCAGGGGTGGGGCGCGGGGCGCCCGGATGACGGGCGGCGGCTTCGGCGGCTCCGCCATCGCCCTGGTGCCGGTGGAGCGCCTGGCCGGCGTCGAGGAGTCGGTGACCGCCGCGTACGCGGAGCGCGGCTTCCAGGCTCCCCGCTTCCTGCCTGCCACCCCGGCCCGCGGCGCCCACCGCCTGGCCTGACCGTTTACAGGGGCGGGAAGTTCGGCGGGCGTCGCTCCAGGAAACTGGCGACGCCCTCCGCGAAGTCGGGGCGGCGGAACGAGGCCGTCATCTCCCGGACGGCCGTCGCGGCCGAGCCCTCCAGGGTGGTGTCCCAGTCGTGCCACACCTGGCGCTTGATCACCGCCATGGACGCCGGCGAGCTGTAGGCCGCGAGCTCCCGGGCGTACGCCTGCGCCTCGGAGACCACGCTCTCCCCCGGCACGACCCGGTTGACCAGCCCGAGCTCGTACGCCTCGGCCCCGGTGAACACCCGCCCCGACAGCAGGACGTCCATGGCCCGCTGCTGCCCCATGAGCCTGGGCAGCACCCACGACAGCCCGTACTCCGCGATCAGGCCCCGGCGCGGGAACGCCGTGGTCCACTTGGCGTCCGCGGCCGTGAAGACGAGGTCGCAGACGAGCGCGTGCACCATGCCCAGCCCCGCGCAGGCCCCGTTGACGGCGGCGATGACCGGCTTGGCGACGGTGGTCGGGAACGTGTTGGGCCGCGGATCGGGCTCCTGGTCGTAGGTGCCGTTCTGAATCGCCGTCAGCGCCTCGAAGTCCGCCCCCGAGCAGAACCCCTTGCCCGCGCCCGTGACCACGACGGCCCGCACCTCCGGATCCTTCTCGGCCTCCGCCAGCAGGTCGAAGTAGCGCCGCCCCATGGCGTCCGTCCACGCGTTGAGGGTGTCGGGACGGTTGAAGGTCAGCGTGAGTACGCCCTGGTCGAGCGATGAGAGCACCAGTTCTGCCATGCCCTAACCGAACCATGTTCTAGGCCGGGATGGCAAGGACGGCGACTGGTGGCGATGGACGAACGCGGGGCTCAGGACGCTGGTGTCGTAGTAGCGGTGGAAGACGGGGGTGACGCTGCCCGACATCGGGGGCACGATCCACGACCAGTCCGCCGGGCAGGCGCGCCCGGCCTTCTCCTCGCGCGACAGGTGGGTGAGGAAGCGGCGCGACTCGGTGTGGTGGTCGGTCATCGTGACCCCCGCCCGCTCGAACGAGTGCAGCACCGCCACGTTCAGCTCCACCAGCGCGTGGTCCCGCCACAGGGTCCGCTCGGTCGAGGTGTCCAGCCCGAGCCGGTTCGCGACGATCTTGAGCTGGTCGTACCTGTCGGCGTCCGCGAAGTTGCGGGCGCCGATCTCGGTGCCCATGTACCAGCCGTTGAAGGGCGCGCACGGGTAGCAGATGCCGCCGATCTCCAGGCACATGTCCGAAATAGCCGGTACGGCGTGCCAGCGCAGGGCCAGCTCCTCGAACCACAGGTACTCGGGATGCACCAGCGGCACCTCCAGCACGGCGTCCCCCGGCAGGTTGCACAGGAGCGGCTCGCCCAGGCTTGGCTGGATGATCACCGGCAGCACGTCGAACCGGGTGCACCTGCCCTGCCAGCCCAGCGCCTTGGCCAGGTCGGTGAGCTCCGCGTTGTGCGGATCGCCCACGATGCGGCCGCCGCCCGTGCGGTGGCCCGCGTACCGGATGAGCTGGTCGTTCAGGATCCGGGGCCCGCGCAGCGCCGGGGTGTCGGGCGGCAGGACGGTGACGGTGGGCCTGATCTTGCCGTTCCCGGTGGCCTCGCGCAGGTGGGCGACGCACTCCAGGGCGACCCCCTCGGCCGTGGTCACCTGCCTGCGGTCGCGTACCTTCAGCGAGCGCCAGTAGAGCCGCCCGATGCACCGGTTGCTGTTGCGCCAGGCCACCCGGGCGCCGAACTCCAGTTCCTCGTACGTGTGCGTGTAGGTCCCGTGGCGGGCCACGTCCCTGGAGACGTCGCGCAGCCGGGCGTGCAGGCCGCCGGCCTGGGGGTTCTCGGCGTGGAAGAGCCTGATGAAACGCTCCGCCTCGCGGAAGTCGGTGGTTCGCTCGACCACCGGCGGCACGGTCAGGGCATCGAAGGGGCGCAGGTTCGTGATCCAGGTACGCACGCGGCAATCAGCACTTCTCCGTCATCGGATCGCCCCGCCGATTCCGGGTCGGCGACACGTCCTGGTGGCGGCGCCCTCTCCGCGCCTCCGTGGACCTGCCCGCGGCTCCGGCCCAGAGGACCGGTAAACCATCCTTACCTGCCGCCCTCTGCTTTGTCGCGCCAAACGATGAAATGAACGCGCCCCCGGGAGGCCCCGGGGGCGCGGTGAGCGGCTAGCGGCTCGCGTAGTCGTTCCACACGCACGTGAGGTGGATGACGCGGTTGCGGTGCCAGCGCTTGCCGGCCTTGACCGTGCGCGGCAGCTCCCGGGCCGGGACGCTGATCGACAGCCGGTCCGCGGGCACGGTCGTCACGCCGCCCACGGTCACGGGCTGGGCGGGCTCGACGTACTCCTCGTCCACCAGCTCGGCCACCCTGGCCTTGGAGAACTTGACGACCTTGCCGTCGGTCAGCCAGCACTTCAGCGGGCCGGCCGGGAAGTCCGGCTCGCCGTACACCCTGACCAGCGCGTCGTCACGCACCTCGACCGGACCGTCGTCCGCCAGCGCGGACCCGGCCAGGCCCGCCAGGGCGAGCGCGGCGGCGGTGATGACGACGGCGGCGCGTCGCTTGAACATTGGGATCCCCTTCCCCGATTCGATGAGACAGCCCGAGGGTGGCGCGGCGCACCTGAAGGAGGGCTTAAGACGGCCGAAGACATCTTCAGGAACGCCTCCGCGCCGGCCCGTGGCCGCGGTCCTCCGACCGGGGCGGGTCAGGGGTGGCGGTGGACGAGGCCGGGGTCCAGGGCGGGGTCAGGGGTGGCGGTGGACGAGGCCGAGGTCCAGGGCGGACAGGACGGCCGAGGTACGGTCGGAGACGCCCAGCTTCCCGAACACCCGCAGCAGGTACGTCTTGACCGTGGCCTCCCCGATGAACAGCCGCCGGCCGATCTCCCCGTTCGTGAGCCCCTGGGCCACCAGTTCCAGGACCTCCCGCTCCCGCTCCGACAGCACGGGCGCGGCGGGCCGCGGCCCGGCCAGCCGCGTGGCCACGGCCGGCGAGAGCACGGTCCGGCCGCGGGCCGCCGCCCGCACCGCCGACGCCAGATCGGCCCGCGACACGTCCTTCAGCAGGTACCCGGCCGCGCCCGCGGAGACGGCCCGCAGGATCTCCCCCTCGTCCTCGTACGTCGTCAGCACCACGACCCGGTGGCCGGGCCCCAGCCGCTCGATGGCGCTGACCCCGTCGCCGCCCGGCATGCGCAGGTCCATGAGGATCACGTCGGGCCGCAGCCGGGGCACGACGGCCACGGCCTCGTCCCCCGATCCGGCCTCGCCGACGACCTCAATGTCCGGCTCGGCCTGCAACATCCCGCGCAGCCCCTCGCGGACGACGGGGTGGTCGTCGACGATCATCACCCTGAGCACGGCAGCTCCACCGCGAGCGTGGTCCCCTCGCCGGGACAGCCGGTGATCCGGACGGTCCCGCCGAGCCGGGTCACCCGGTTGCGCATCGCGCGCAGGCCGTACCCGTCGCCGCCGGGCGAGGGCGCGAAGCCGCACCCGTCGTCGACGATCGACATCCGTACGGCCGGGCCCGGGACGTCCTCGAGCGCCAGCCGTACGGACCGGGCGCGGGCGTGCTTGCGCACGTTGGCCAGCCCTTCCTGGGCGGCCCGCACCAGCGTCTCCGCCACGAGGGCGGGCACGTCGGCGGCCCCGGCCACGCTCACCTCCACAGGCAGCTCGAACCCCTTGGCCAGCCGCCCCAGCGCCTCCTCCAGCGAGGCGCCCTCCAGCGCGGGCGGCGCCAGGGCGGCGATGAGCGCGCGGGTCTCGGAGAGGTTGTCCTTGGCCGTCTGCGCGGCCCGCCGCACGTACGGGTCGTCGCCGTCCCCCGCGGACTGCAGCAGCATCGCGATGCTCGCGAACCCCTGGGCCAGCGTGTCGTGGATGTCGCCGGCCAGCCGCTCGCGTTCGGCCAGCATCCCGGCCTCCTTGCTCACCTCGGCCAGTTCCTCCCGGGTGCGGTCGAGCTCCGCGATCAGCCGGGCCCGCTCGGTGTTCTGCCGCCCGAGCCGGTCGATGAACACCCCCAGCAGCGTGCTGGCCGACAGCCCGACGACGACCGCCACCGCGATCATCGGCGGGTGCGAGCCGTTCTCCGTCATGGCCTGGATCGCGGGCCCGGTGAACAGGGCCGCCGTCACGGCCACGGCCCGCGCCCGCCGCAGCGCCATGTACGTCATGGGGATCAGCGCCGACAGCGCGACGGCGGACTGAGGGGCGAGCAGGTCGGCCGCGGTGAACAGGACGAACATGGCGGCGGCATGCCACCAGCCCTCCTTGGTCGGCGCGACCGGCGCCCGCACGGCCACGCGGCCCCACAGCGCGTACGAGACGGTGATCAGGAGCAGCAGGATGACGGCGACCGGCGCCCCGTCGTCCACCACGATGGTGACGATGGTCGCGACCAGCACGATCGCGAAGTACGCGTCCCAGAAGGGATAGGAACGCAACCAGGCGTTCTCCGCCCGCGCGTCGACGGGACTGCCCATGATCGGCATTTTACCGGTGACATGTCCACCGATCGGGGGACATACCGCTGTCCCGCGCCGCGCAATCGTTTGCGTATGAACCAGAAGACGTATCTCCGCCTGATGCTCGCCCTGTCCGTGATCTACGGGATGCTGATCGCCCTGCTCGCGGTGCTCCAGACCGGCGGCATCGGCGTCGTCGCCATCGTCGGCGGTCTCGTCCTCGCCCTCGGCTGGGCGCTGTCCGGCATCGTCGCCAAGCGCCCCTCCTGACCCGCCTCACTCACGGTTCGGGATGCACGGGTGACCCTGTGACAGGCCCCGGAAACGGCTCAGGCCCCCTGTCCTTGATCCAGGAAGGGGGCCTAGCTGTGGAAGTGAAGCTCCCGCGATAGGACTCGAACCTATAACCTGCCGGTTAACAGCCGGCTGCTCTGCCGTTGAGCTACGCGGGATCGTGCGTCTGCGCATCTCGTCCGGGGTGGTGGCCCTCTTCGTCGTGCGCAGGAATAGATTAGCGCACTCCTGGAGTGCGTGTCGCATCGCAAGCGGGGTAGGCCCGGAGACAGCGGAGGTGCAAAATGCGTTATCGAGTGACATTCGCTGTGGGGCTGGCGATCGGCTACGTACTGGGGAGCCGGGCCGGGCGCGAGCGGTACGAGCAAATCAAGCGGACGGCTCAGCGTGTCGCGGACAACCCCAGGCTGCAGGAGGTCGCCGGGGTGATGGGCGCGCAGGCGTCGAGGCTGGCCGGGATGGCCAAGTCGAGGGTGGGTGAGACGCTGCAGCATCGCATCCCGTTCCTCAGCGCCGACGATCACCACCCCGACACGGGCACGGGCTGGCCCGAGGAGGACATCGTGGACAAGAAGGCCCGCGAGAGCGGCCTCCCGTACTGATCCGCGAAGGCACGGGCGGGTGAGCCCGGCCCACGCGGCTCCGTACGGGCGTCCGCCGCGGGCCGGGCTCACCCGCCCAGGCTCCGCCGCGGGCCGGGATCACACGCCCATGCTCCGCCGCAGCCCCTCCAGGGCCTGTTCGGCCTGCGCGCGCAGGCCCGGGTCCTCGGGGTCGAGGCCGTCGTCGAAGACGAAGGTCCAGCCGCGCACCTCGCCGCCGGGCCGGCGCCTGGCCACCAGCCGCACGCCGCCCCTCCCCGGCAGCTTCACGTGCTTGTTGACCACGATCGTGGAGTTGACGCGCTCCCGTACGGTCTCGGGCAGCATCCGCGGCTCGGTGATGCCCTCGGCGTGCCACGTGCCGTCCATGGTGAGGACCCGCACCCCGTCCTCGTCCCACGTGGCCTTGTCGACCTCCTCGTACGGCACCCGCGTCCCGTCCGTCAGGTACAGGGCGAGGTCCGTGGCCACCACGTAGCCGGAGACCGCGCCGGGGGCGAACGTCAGCACCCGCTCCCCGGGCTCGGTGGCCAGGGACTTGCGCACGTCGGCGGGCAGGCGGCGGAAAATGCTCATTCCTCCACGGTATCGGCGAGCAGATCGAGGGTGAGCGCCGCGCTCCAGGAGAAGTCCCTGCACCCGCGCCCGCTGCCGTCGAAGGGGTCGAAGCACTCCCGGAAACCGGCCTGCCGGACCAGGCGCAGGGTGCCGTTGGCGAGCTGCTGGCCGAGGTGGTCCAGCGAGTGCACGGCCGCGGCCCTGCGCAGCAGCCAGTTGGTGTTCACCCAGGAGGGGCCGCGCCAGTAGCGCGTACGGTCGAACTGGGAGGCCCGGATCTCGCAGCTGGGCACCGGATAGCCGGTGGCCCCCATGAACCTGGCCGACTCCAGCACCTCCACCGCCGCGTGCAGGCGGTCGCTGGGCAGCCCTGGATCCAGCAGCGGCCCGAACCCGCCCACCGTGCAGACCCGGATCAGCCGGTCGGTCCGCAGGTCACGGGCGTAGAAGCAGCCGTCCCACAGGCGGTCGAGCATGGCCTGCCTGATCCGGTCGGCCTGCTCGGCGTGGGGCGCGGGATCGGCGCCCACCAGCGGCGCCAGCTCGGCCAGGGCCTGGCAGGAGGCCAGCCAGATCCCGTTGAACATCGGGTCCTCGATCGCGAACGGATGTTCGTCGCGCAGGTATTCGGCCCGGTATCCGGCGTCCCGGTAGCGCATGGCCAGCCAGACGTAGCGGTCGTGGTCGCTGTCGGGGTGGCGTTGCTCCAGCTCGACGTTGCGGTAGCCGTACCTGATCGCGGGCAGCGCGTTCAGCGCCTCGTCCCAGGACGGGCTGTCGTCCATGCCCGACTCCCAGGGGTGCACGATCGCCGCCAGGCCCGCGCCGCCGAGATCGCGGGCCGTGGAGAGGTAGGCGTGCTGGGCCACCAGCGCCGGGTACGCCTTCCTGACGAACGCGACGTCGCCGGTGTGCCGGTAGAGCCACCAGAGCGCCAGCGCGTGCAGCGGCGGCGAGGTGAGCCCCGAGGTGAGCACGCGCGGCGCGGCCTCGTGCTCCTGCGAGCGCCACACGGACGGCCCCGGGAAGTACGCCTCGCGCGTGTGGAAGACGATGTGCGGCACCATCCCGGTCGCCCACTGCCCCCGCAGCAGGCTGAGCAGCTCGTCGCGGGCCCGGTCCGGCCGATGCCTGGCCAGGCCGATGACGACGAACGCGGAGTCCCAGCTCCATTGGTGCGGATAGAGACCTGGCGCGGGCACGGTGCCAGTGCCTGTCCAGTTCGCCTCGAGCACGGCGAGTGCCTCGCGCCCGAGCGCGGCATCGTCGACCGCGGGCCGCGCCTCCATCACACAACTATGCCTGGTGAAGCCTCTGGACGCTATGTCCTCTTGACCCACTTCGACAGGAGCATGACGCCGAACGCCACGGCGCCGATGATCAGTCCCCACTTGAGCAGCGTGAGAGCGAAGCCCACAAGGGGGCCGAGGAGTACGAGTGCGGCCACGACGGCCGCGATGATCAGCAGAATTCGTCCCATGTCCGCAACGGTAAAAGATCCTTTAAGCGAATTGCAGGCGATGCAGGGTTGAATCAGGGACAAGTCAGGGGTCACCCCTACTCTTGGAACCAACCGGCCGATCCCCCCGTTGAGCCGGTAGGAGCAAGGGTTCGGGGGCGGCCCGCTTCACGGGGAGCGTGATGAGCCTGGGACCACCTATGAGCAGGGAGGCCGTCGAGCACGCACTGCGCGCTCGGGCCGACGAACGCGACCGTGTCTCCGGCGACCTGCTCGATCTCGAATCCCACACCACCTATCAAGTGCTCAAAGGGGCCTCCTTACGCGGGGAGACACGGCGGAGGTGGGCCACGGCGCAGGAGTCGCTGGCCACGCTGTGGTCTCTCAACGACGCGTACCGGGCGGTGCTGCGTGACGCCGAGCAGATCAGGGCCGCGCGCTCCAGACCGACCCCCGAGCAGCTGAGCCGGCTGACGGAGCTGCTCGTGGGCCCGTCCGTGGTGCTGCGGACCGGCGCCAAGCCGGTCGAGCAGCGCTCGCTGCTCCCCCAGCAGGACGAGCGGCTGACCCTCGACCAGACCCTGACGCGGATGGACGCCGCGTTCCGCGAGGTCACCGCCGCCCTCAACGACATCGACGCGGTGTGGAACGCCGTGCTGCCCGGCCTCGACGGCGCCGACAGCGACCTGCGCCACATCCGCGACCTCGAACAGCGGCTGGGCGAGGGCGCCGACCTGGCCGCGCAGGAGGCCGAACTGAAGCGGCTGCGCGCCTCGGTGCTCGAAGACCCGCTGGGCCCGTCCGTCGAGCAGGAGCTCGACCGGCTGACCCGCCTGCTGGCCGGCTCCCGCGCGGAGCTGGAGCTGGCGCTCACCGTCAAGGACGAGTTCGGCAGGCGGCGGGAAGACCTCGTGGCCGCGCTCGACCGGGTACGCGGGGCCGAGAGCGAGGCCAGGCTGGCCCACGGCGCGGTCGTCGTGAAGATCGCCCTGCCGCCCCAGGCCCAGCCGCGCGGCCGGGCCGAGTCCCTGGCCGCGGAGCTGGACGCGCTCGACGCCTCGGCCGACCCCTGGGTAATGCGGGCCAAGCGGCTGGCCGCCCTGGAGGAGGAGGCCCGCAAGGCCGCCGAGCAGTCGCAGACCACGGCCAAGGCGCTCTACGGCCTGGTCGGCAGGCGTGACGAGCTGCGCGGGCGGCTCGGCGCCTGCCAGGTGATGGCGGTGCGGAAGGGTTTGGCGGAGGACCCGGCGACCTCCGAGCTGTTCGAACGGGCGCGCGTGCTGCTGTGGACCGCGCCCTGCGACCTGACGAAGGCGGCGGCGGCCGTCGAGACGTACCAGCGCGCGATCCACGGAGGTAAGCCATGACCCGCTGCGCGCAGCCGGGCTGCACGGGCACGATCGAGGACGGCTACTGCGACCTGTGCGGCCACTCGGCGAGCACGCCGACGCCGGCGCCCGCGTCCGCTCCCATTTCCGGGCCCGTCTCCGTGCGGACCCAGCCGGTGAGCAGATCCCTCAGCTCGCCGGTGAGCAGCGGCAGGTCGCGGCCCGGCGAGCTGCGGACCATCGCCGACCTGCCGTCGGTGCCCTACCGCGACCCGGCCACGGCCGTGATGGCCGACCCCGCGGTGCCCGAGGACAAGCGCTACTGCGCCAACCCGGCGTGCGGGCAGAAGGTCGGGCGCTCCAGGGAGGGCCGGGCAGGGCTGACGGACGGGTTCTGCCCGAGCTGCCGCACGCAGTTCTCGTTCACCCCCAAGCTGGGCAAGGACGACCTGGTGAACGACCAGTACCGCGTGCTGGGCTGCCTGGCGCACGGCGGGCTGGGCTGGATCTACCTGGCCTCCGACGAGAACCTCGACGGCATGTGGGTGGTGCTCAAGGGCCTGCTCAACACCAACGACGCCGAGGCCCTGGCGGCGGCGGAGGCCGAGCGGAAGTTCCTCACCACGGTCGACCACCCCAACATCGTCAAGATCCTCAACTTCCAGCGCTCCGGCGGCTTCGGCTACATCGTCATGGAGTACGTCGGCGGCCAGTCCCTGCACGAGCTGCGCCGCCAGGGCCCGCTGCCGCTGCGCGAGGCCCTGATGTACGGCCGGGAGATCCTTCAGGCGTTCGCCTACCTGCACGAACACGGCATGGTCTACTGCGACCTCAAGCCGGCCAACGTGATCAGGGTCGGCAAGCGGCTCAAGCTCATCGACCTGGGCGCGGTGCTGCCCATCGGCGCGCCGGCGGGCTCCGGCTGGGCCACGCCCGGCTACCACGCCCCCGAGGTCGAGAGCCACGCCGCCGCCGTCACCGCCGACCTCTACACCGTGGCCAGGACGGTGGCGGTGCTGACGATCCCGGGCTTCTCCCCGTACGCGAACGGCGCGGCCACGCCGCTGCCCGAGGACTGCGGGCACCCGTCGTTCACCCGGTGGCTGCGCAAGGCCACCGCGGTCAATCCCGCCGACAGGTTCCAGAGCGCGGAGGAGATGGAGGAGCAGCTCGTCGGGGTGCTGCGGGAGGTCAGCGCCATCGAGGACAACACCCCGTACCCGGCGCCCTCGCCGATGTTCGGGCCCGAGCGGACCGCCGTGGGCACGACGCTGGCGGAGGAGGGCGACGTGGTGTTCGGGTCGCTGGACCCGGTGGCGGTCGCGCAGGCGCTGCCGGTGCCGCTGGTCGACCCCAACGACGCGGCGGCGGGCGCGCTGGCCGGGCTGCTGGGCAGCGACGGCAAGGAGCTGATCGACCAGCTCGCCGCGCTGCCGAAGACGCCCGAGACGAAGCTGATGCGGGCCAGGCTGCTGGCCGAGGGGGCCGCGGCCGAGGCGCCCGTCGCGCTGAACGAGCTGGACATCGAGCTGCCCCGCGACTGGCGGGTGACCTGGTACCGCGGGGTCCTGGCGCTGACCACGGGGCGGCCGGAGGAGGCCGTCGCGATGTTCGACGCGTGCCTGTCGGCGCTCCCCGGCGAGCTGGCGCCGAAGCTGGCGCTGGCGTTCGCGCTGGAGTCCGCGGGCAAGCCGGCCGCCGGCTGGTACGAGGCCGTCTGGCGGACCGACCACTCGTACGTGAGCGCGGTGTTCGGGCTGGCCAGGTCGGGCAGGATGGGCACGCTCGACGAGGTGCCCGCCCACTCGGTCTACCGGACCCGGGCGCAGGTGGCGCTGGCCGTCTCCGTCGTACGCGGGGCCGACCTGAGCCGGCTCACCACCGACGACCTGGTGGGCTCGGCCGACCGGCTGGCCAAACAGGCCGACCTCGACCCGCGCCGCCGCGACCTGCTCACCGCCGAGCTGCTCACCTCTGCGCTGACCTGGCTCGAGAACGGCTCGCCACCGAAGGACGCGCGGCTGGCCGAGGCGCCGTTCACCGAACCGGGGCTGCGCCGTCGGCTGGAGTCGATCTTCCGCAAGCTGGCCGTCGCGGCCGAGTCCCGCCAGGAGCGCCACGCCCTCATCGACCAGGCGAACGCGGTGCGGCCGAGGACGTGGTTGTGATGGATCCGCAGCGGAGCGAGGACATCCATCACAACACCCCGAGCGCAGCTCGGCAAAACAGCGCTGGGATGGATCCGCAGCGTAACGGCGCTGTAGGCAATGTCGCGACGAGTTGTCCGGTGTGTGAGGCGCCCGTGTTCGAGGGTGACACGTACTGCGAGGCGTGCGGGCACGCCCTGGGCGCGCCGACCTGCGCGTCGTGCGGCGCGGCGGCCGTGGACGCCGAGGGCTACTGCGAGCGATGCGGCCTGCGCCAGCCCACCGGCAGGGACCACGCGGAGACCGTGCTCGACGGCGGCGCGGCGGCCGTGACCGACAGGGGCCTGCGCCGCAGCCGCAACGAGGACGCGGTGGCGCTGCTGGCCGCCGGCGACGCGGTCGTGACCGTGGTCTGCGACGGCGTGGGCAGCTCGCCCAGGGCCGACGAGGCGTCCGCGGTGGCCGTCGAGACCGCCTCGGCCGCGCTGGCCAGAGGGTTGCCGCAGGAGGAGGCGTTCGAGCTGGCCGGGCGGGCGGTGAACAAGCTCGCCACGTCCATGGACGACGCGCCCGCCTGCACGTACGTCGCCGCCGTGGTCGAGCCGGGCCTGATCACGCTCGGCTGGGCCGGCGACACCCGGGCCTACTGGCTGCCGGGCGCGCCGGACCGGCCCGGCGAGATGCTGACCGTGGACGACGCGGTCGAGACCGGCGAGATCACCCGCTGGCTCGGCGCCGACGCCGGCGACGTCCTGCTCCACGTACGCACCCTGATCCCGCAGGAGCCGGGCCTGCTGCTCGTCTGCAGCGACGGCCTGTGGCGCTATCTGGACGGCTACGCCGTCCCCCGCGCCGGGACCCCCATCGACATGGCCCGCGAGATGCTGCGCCACGCGCTCGACTCCGGCGGCCAGGACAACGTGACCATCGCCTTGATCCCCCTAGGAGTGACGCATGGGTGACCAGCCCGCTTTCACCTTGACCATCGACCAGAACAAGTACCTCCCGACCGACGGTCGCGAGGTGCACGCCGTCCTCACGGTCGGCTCCACCGGCGGCGTCACCACCACGCAGTCCGTCACCTCCGAAGCCGCCGAAGTGATCATCATCGACACGTCCGGCTCGATGAGCGGCAGCAAGATCCGCGAGGCCAGGCAGGCGGCCACGACCGCCGTCCACACCCTGCGGGACGGGGTCCACTTCGCGGTGGTCGCCGGCACCGAGCGGGCCAAGGTCGTCTACCCCGGCGGCAACGCCAACCTGGTCAGGGCGAGCGCGGCCACCAGGGCCGAGGCCGAGCGGGCGATCAGCCGGTTGACCGCGCACGGCGGCACCGCCATGGGCGAGTGGCTGAAGCTGGCCGGCCATCTGCTCTCGGCGCACCCGTCGGCGATCCGGCACGCGCTGCTGATGACCGACGGGCAGAACAACGAGCGGCCCGAGGTGTTCGCCTCCGTGCTGGCGGGCTGGAGCGGCAAGTTCGTGTGCGACTCGCTGGGGATCGGCGAGGACTGGGTGCCCGCCGAGCTGCGGAAGGTCGCGGAGGCCATGCTCGGCTCGTTCGACTTCGTACGGAACCAAGGGGATCTGTCGGAGTACTTCCGCAGGCTGACGCAGACGTCGATGAGCAAGACCGTGGCCGAGCTGTCGCTGCGGGTGTGGGTGCCGCAGACCGCGACGCTGAAGTTCGTCAAGCAGGTCTCCCCCACGCTGCTCGACCTGACCGGCAAGCGCACCGACGTGAACCCGCTGACCGGCGACTATCCGACCGGTTCCTGGGGCACGGAGGAGCGCGAATACCACATCTGCGTGGAGGTGCCGCCGGGGCAGATGGGGCACGAGATCAGGGCGGGCTGGGTCAAGCTCGTACGCCCCGACACCCAGGAGGTCCTGGCCAGCGGGAACGTGCTCGCCCAGTGGACCGACGACCTGGCGCAGTCGACCCGGATCAACAAGAAGGTCGCCCACTACACCGGCCAGGCCGAGCTGCACGAGCTCATCCAGGGCGGCCTCAGCGCCCGGGCGATGGGCGACGTCGACACCGCGACCGCCCAACTGGCCAAGGCCCGGCAACTGGCCACCGAGTCGGGCCGCGAGGACACGGCCAGGCTGCTGGAGAAGGTGGTCGAGGTCGATCCGGCCACCGGCACGGCCAGGCTGCGCAGGAACGTGGACAAGGCCGACGAGCTCGAACTCGACACGGGCTCCATCCGTACCAGCCGGTTGCGCAAGGAAGGAAACTGATGGCCACCTGTCCGCAGGGGCACCCGTCAGGCGACGACGACTACTGTGACGTCTGCGGCGCCCAGATGGGGGGCGCGCCCGCGGCGGCGCCCCAGCCCCAGGCACCTGCCTCGTCGGCCTCGTCGGCCGAGGCGTGCCCGATCTGCCAGACGCCGCGTGCCGGGCAGTTCTGCGAGGTGTGCGGCCACGACTACAGCGGCGGCGGCGCGCCGGTCTCCGTCCCCGTGAGCGGGGCCCGGTTCGAGGCCGTCACGGCGTCCGACCGGACCTACTACGAGAAGATCATCGCCGAGGGCGGGCCCGACGCGGCCGCGATGGCGTTCCCGCCGTACTGCCCGGAGCGTTCGTTCGCGCTGATGGGCGAGCAGGTACGCATCGGACGGCGCAGCAGGGCCAGGAACCTGGCCCCCGAGATCGACCTGACCGGGCCGCCCGAGGACCCGGGCGTCTCCCACCTGCACGCCGTGCTGCTCGCGCAGCCGGACGGCTCGTGGATGGTGGTCGACCCCGGCTCCGCCAACGGCACCCAGGTGAACGGCAAGCCCCTCAAGGTCAACGTGCCGGTCCGGGTCGGCGCGGGCGACAGGATCCACCTGGGCGCGTGGACCGTCATCACCATCAGGGAGGGCACGCCGTGACCCTGGCACAGCCCCAGGCGCCCCAGGCCCCCGCGGCGCCGGCGCCCGCGGTCCCGCCGCCGGCGCGCCGGAGCGTGCCGGGCAGGATCCGGATCATCACCGGCATCACGGTCGCCTCGCTGGCGCTGCTCTTCGCGGCGCTCGCGGTCGGCAGCATGACCGCCCGCGACGGCCTGCAGGTCATCGGGCGCGACGCGGGACCGCAGGTGGTCGCCACCGCCGATCTCTACCTGGCGCTGAGCGACATGGACGCGCAGGTGGCCAACGTGCTGGTGATGGGCGACCAGTACGCCCCGCAGCGCGCGCAGGCGCTCGACCGCTACGAGGCGGCGCGGTCGAGGGCCAACGAGGCGCTGATGCAGGCTCTGTCGCTGGCGGACACCGATGCCGAACGGGAGACTGTCCACTCGATGCTCGACCGGCTGGGCCGCTACGAGCGGCTGACCGGCCAGGCGCTGCTGCAGGACCAGCAGGCCAAGCACGCGCCGGGGCCGCCGCCCCAGGACGTGGTGCTCACCTACCGCGAGGCCACCAAGCTGATGCGGGTCCAGCTGCTCCCTCAGGCGTACAACCTGACCTTGGAGAGCGGCACGATCGTGCGCGCCACGTACGACGAGAAGGCCGTCATGATGCCCCTCCTGCGGGCCGCCGTGGTGCTGGCCGGACTGCTCGCGCTGGGCTGCCTGATCTGGCTGCAGGTCTTCCTCGCGCAGCGCTTCCGCCGGGTGTTCGGCCCCGCGCTGCTGGTCGCCACCCTGACGACCGTGGTCGCGCTGCTCTCCGGGATGAACGTGCTCTCGCAGGACGAGAACGCGCTGCGCACGGCGAAGTCGGCCGGGTTCGACTCGGTGCTGACGCTGGCCAAGGCGCGCTCGATCAGCAACAGCATGCAGGGCGACCAGAGCCGCTACCTGCTCGACAAGGAGTGGGCCGACACCTACGAGCACACGTTCCTGGACAAGGCGATGTCGGTCGTCTATCTCAAGGCGGGCAACCTGCGCACCTACCACGACCAGGTCGCCAAGGGCTCCGACGACGTCCTCGGCCTGCTGGGGCCCGAGCTCGTCGGCACGCAGGGCGACCAGGCGATGACGGCGTTCCGGAGCTTCCAGGCCGCCGACGCGAAGTTCCGCGCGCTGGTGGCGGGCGGCAGGACCAACGAGGCGGTCGCCGAGCGGCTCGGGCCGGTGGCCCAGGCGTACGACGCCTACGACCGCGCGCTGGTGTCGCTGTCGGCCGGGCACCAGGCGGTGTTCAAGCGGTCGATCGAGTCCGGTGAGGGCTCGCTGGACAACCTGTGGCGGCTGCTGCCGTTCGCCATCGGCGCGATCGGCCTGCTGATGATCGCAGGGGTGTGGCCACGACTCAAGGAGTACCGGTGAAGCGGGCGTTGGCGGCGGCGCTGGCCCTGTTCGCGACGGTCGTCGCGGGCTGTGCCACGGACGGTCAGGAGTCGGTCCTCGACAAGGACCAGATCGTCATCGCGGTACGGCCCGACCTGCCGTCGGTCGGGTTCCGCCGCCCGGACGGCGGGTTCGAGGGCTTCGACGTGGACGTGGCCGCCTACATCGCGCGCAAGCTGCACAAGCAGGCCTCCTACATCCCCGTGCTGGCCGCCGACCGGGCGAAGGTGCTGACGAACGGCAAGGCGGACCTGGTGCTGGCCACGTTCACGATCGACCAGGAGCGCAAGAAGGACGTGCTGTTCGCGGGGCCGTACCACATCTCCTACCAGGACATCCTGCAGCGGCCCGACGAGACGATCAAGAACGTGCGCGATCTCAAGGGCCGGCGGATCTGCGCGATCAAGGGTTCGAACGCGGCCGAGCGGGTCGTGGAGGAACGCGAGGTGCCGGCGAAGCTGGTGCCGTTCGACGACTACAAGGGGTGCCTGACGGCGCTGAAGAGCAACCAGGTGGACGCCGTCACCACCAACGACGTCATCCTGGCCGGGCTGGCCAACCAGGACGGGACGGGGCTGAAGCTGGCCAACGCGCAGTTCAACGAGCAGCGCACCGGGGTGGGCATGCGCAAGAGCGACGTGGCCGGGTGCGAGGCGGTCAACCGGGCGATCACCGACATGTACCAGGACGGTACGACCGCGCGGCTGCTGCAGCGGTGGTTCGGCAAGTCGGGGCTGGACCTGTCGACGGTCGCGGTCCCGCAGTTCGAGGGCTGCTCCTGACGGCTGCGGTCGTTCTGTTCTGTGGACATGGGGAGGGCCCGGGCGGTGAGCCCGGGCCCCGTTTCCTTGGGATCCCTCCGGATCAGTCCAGATAGTCCCTCAGCATCTGAGCCCGCGTCGGGTGGCGGAGCTTGGCCAGGGTCTTCGACTCGATCTGCCGGATGCGCTCCCGCGTGACCCCGAACTCCCTGCCCACCTCCTCCAGCGTGCGCGGATGGCCGTCGGCCAGGCCGAAGCGGAGCTGGATGATGCGCTGCTCGCGGTCGGACAGCGTGGCCAGGATGTCGTCGAGCTGGTCCTGCAGCATGATGAAGGCAGCGGCCTCCATGGGCACGACCGCGTCGGCGTCCTCGATGAAGTCGCCGAGGTCGGAGTCCTCCTCGCCGATCGGCGACTGCAGCGACACCGGCTCCTGGGCGATGCGCTGGATCTCCACCACGCGATCGACAGGGAGGTCCATCTCCTTGGCGATCTCCTCGGGAATCGGCTCGCGGCCGAGGTCCTGGTGGAGCTGGCGCTGCACGCGCACGAGCTTGTTGATGGTCTCCACCATGTGCACGGGGATGCGGATCGTCCGCGCCTGGTCGGCGATGGCTCTGGTGATCGCCTGCCTGATCCACCAGGTGGCGTAGGTGGAGAACTTGTAGCCCTTCGTATAGTCGAACTTCTCGACCGCCCGGATGAGCCCGAGGTTGCCCTCCTGGATCAGGTCCAGGAACAACATGCCGCGGCCCACGTACCGCTTGGCGATCGACACCACGAGCCTGAGGTTGGCCTCGATGAGCCGCTGCTTGGCCCGGGTGCCCTGCCAGACGAGCTCCCTGAACTCCGGGAAGGCCAGACGCGAGACCCCGCTGCCCAGCTTGTCCTCGGCGAACAGACCGGCTTCGATCGACTTTGCGAGCTCCACCTCCTCCTCTGCCGTCAGCAGAGGCACTCGGCCGATCTCCCGTAGGTAAATACGGACCAGATCGCTGGTCGGCGCCCGCTTGCCAACGTCTTCCTCATCGGCGCGGGTGGGCTCCTCGTCGCCCTGGGGCTCGAGGACCTCCACGCCGTTCTCGGCGAGCATGCGCACGACGCGTTCCAGCGCGTCGGACGGCAACTCGGATCGGTCAAGCGCGGCTGCGACGTCATCGACGGTTACGCTTCCGCGCTCCCTTCCCTTCGCGACGAGGTCCGCCACCTGATCTACCGATGGCGGTCCGCTTGGCAGCACCGATGCACCCACGGGAGACAGTCTGCAGTATTGGTTCCATCAAATGGCAGACCCATTTTTGTCACCGAAGGTAAGACGATCGTGCTTACCGAATTGAGATCGTTTTTTGGTTTAGCCGGAGTTTGATCAGGAAAGTAAAGTCAATTACGCCGTCTGGATTCCCGGCGCCCGGCAACACCCCCCGGCCGGACGCAACTTTTTCGCTGCCTGGATGTCGTTGTCCATCCACTTTGTCGCACGTTGGACCGCGCCAGGTTCCCCGGTCAACCGCTCTGGTATCCCGCTTGTCATCGCGGCCGAACTGTTACCAACCGCCCGCGCGATACGCCCGCTTCACGGCGGGAGGCGGCGCTGAGCTCAGCGCCGTCACACGCGCGACGCCACCGGCCAGCCCAACGCTGGCAGCGCAGGGTGGGTGACATCGTCGGCACGGGGCCGGGTGGGCTGCGGCGTCGGTCCACGGGCAGCGGGTGGCGGGTGGCTGGGCATCACCCGATTGGACGACCGGCCGCTCCTCCACCGGTCGAGCCCACCGCAGGCGCAGGGCGGGTGGCGTGGCCAGCCGGCTGGGCGTCATCCGAGTGGACGACGCCCAGTCGGGCCCCCGGATGGCCAGGAGGCCGAGCGGTCGGCCGAGCCCCGGGGGACGATGCGGTTGGGCGGCCAAGGGGCCGTGCGGGCCGGCCAGACTCCGGGCGGCCGAGAGGCTGTCCTGCTGGCCAAACCCCGGGTGGCCAAGGGGCCCAGCGGCCGACCAAGCCCCGGGTGGCCGATGTGGTCGAGAGGCCGTGCCAGGTGGCCAAGCCTCGGGTGGCCGGTGGCCGGTGGGCGGCCTGAGAGGTGGTCAGCTGCCGGCGGCGCGGTCGCGGAGGACGCGGCGTTGTTGTTCCAGGGCCACCAGCTCCCCGAACAGCTTGTTGTACTCCTGCTGCTCCTCCACCGGATTGAGCCGCTGCATCCGCGACTTCGCCTGCGCGATCGCCCGGTCGACGGCGATGGCCTCGATGGCCGCCAGCATGGCGCCGGCGTAGCGTTCCTCGGCGTGGGCGTCCGCCTGGATGGCCTCCACCGCGAAGCGGGTCACCAGGGCCCGCGCCCCGTCCTCGTGCGCGTGCTCCAGCAGCCGGTCGACCCACTCGCGCCCGCCGAAGGCGCCCGCGGCCACGCCGCCCGCGGCGGCGATGACCTTGTGCAGGGTCACGTGGTCGGGAGCCGTGAAGGCCTGCGGGTCGAGCGCGTCGAAGCGGGGCCCGAGCAGCGCGGGGCGCTGCACGGCGAGTTTGAGCAGCTCCCCCTCCACCCGCACGCCCGGGTCGACGGGCGCCGTCTGGGGCGCGCGTCGCGGGCGGCCCTGCTGCGCCCCGCCCACCTCGGCGATCCGCTGCATCACGAACCGCTCGTCCATGAACCCCAGCCACCGGTCGAGGTCGATGGCGTACCGCTTGCGCAGCCCGACGTCCTTGATCCCGGCCACGATCGGCGCGGCGGCGTCCAGGGCGGCGATCTTGCCTTCGTTGCTGCGCAGGTCGTAGCGGGAGATCGTGCTCCTGATCGCGAACTGGAAGAGCGGCTCGCGGCTCGCGATGAGGTCGCGCACGGCCGCGTCGCCCTGCTTGACCCGCAGGTCGCACGGGTCGAGCCCGTCGGGCTGCACCGCGACGTAGGTCTGGGTCACGAACTTCTGCTCGTCGGCGAACGCCCGCAGCGCCGCCTTCTGCCCGGCCGCGTCGCCGTCGAAGGTGAAGATCACCTCGCCCCGGAACTCGGCCTGGTCGAGCAGGAACCTGCGCAGGATCTTGATGTGCTCCTCGCCGAACGACGTGCCGCACGTGGCCACCGCCGTCGGCACTCCGGCCAGGTGGCAGGCCATCACGTCGGTATAGCCTTCGACGATCACGGCCTGGGAACGCTTGGAGATCTCCCGTTTGGCGAGATCAATCCCATAAAGCACCTGGCTCTTCTTGTAAAGCGGCGAGTCAGGCGTATTCAGATATTTCGGACCATCGTCGGAATCGAGCAACTTCCGCGCCCCGAATCCGATCACATCGCCCGTGGCGTCCCTGATAGGCCAGATCAGCCGCCCCCTGAAGCGGTCGATGGGCCCCCGCCGCCCCTCCTTGGCCAGCCCGCCCTTGACGAGCTCCTCGGTGGTGAATCCGCGCCCCAGCAGATGCCGCGTCAGCGCCTCCCATTCGGCCGGCGCGTAGCCCACCCCGAACAGCTCGGCGTCGGCCCGCTCGAAGCCCCGCTCCGACAGGAACCGCCGCCCGGGCGCCGCGTCGGGCGCGAACAGCTTCTCCGCGTAGAACTCCGCCGCCGCCTTGTGCGCCTCGATCAGCCGGGCCCGCTCGCCGTGGTCGCGCCGGGGGACGTAGCCGCCCTGCTCGTACTGGAGCTGGATCCCGGCCCGCTGCGCCAGCCGCTCGACCGCCTCGCCGAACGACAGATGCTCGATCTTCTCGACGAACGTGATCACGTCGCCGCCCTCGGAGCAGCCGAAGCAGAAGTACATCCCGCGCTCGGGGGTGACGTTGAACGACGGGCTCTTCTCGTCGTGGAAGGGGCACAGGCCCTTGAGGTTGCCGCCCCCGGCGTTGCGCAACTGGATGTGCTCGCCGATCACGTCGGCGATGGGTGAACGCTCGCGTACGAGCGCGATGTCGACATCACGGATCCGGCCAGCCACGCCGGTGAGTCTATTCCGCCCCACCGACGGTTCCGCCCCTTCCGGGTGCGGTACGGGATAGGCGGGCATTACCTGTCGGTTGCTAAAGGGGGAAACTGGCTCTGTGGGAGCTCCCGGTCGGCTACAAAGGTAAAGGTTGTCGGTGGAAACGGTGACACGGGTGGAGATCATGCGATCGGGGCATCTCGGACGATGGGTGGCCGTCACGGCCGCCCTGCTGCTGACCGGCGCCTGCTCCCAGGCCACCGGCCTGGCGGGGGTCAACGCGACGTCGCCGTCCGCCCCGCCGGCCACGAGCCCCCCGGCCGCCGCGCCGCCCGGCGAATCGGCGGAGCCGGAGGCCGAGCACCAGGCGGCCGAGCAGCCGCCCAAGGGCGACGACCCGGTGAAGGTGCCGCCGCCGAAGCTGTCGAAGTACGAGTACACCTTCCCGGTCAAGGGCTGCAAGACGACCTACCAGCGCCAGCTCCTCGTGCTGCCCAAGACGACGATCTGGGCGCAGCAGGGGTGCGCGTTCGTGGCCCCGATCGACGGCGTCGTGGACGAGGTGAACATCCAGAACAAGTGGAGCCCGGCCACCGACGCGGGCGCCGCCCGCGAGGGCAGGTTCGTCACGATCATCGGCGACGACGGCGTGCGCTACCTCGGCGGCCACCTCGACACGATCGCCGACGGCGTCAAGCCGGGCGCCCGGGTCAAGGCGGGCCAGTTGCTCGGGCGGGTGGGCCGGACGGGCAACGCCCGCGACACCGGGGCCAACCTCTACTTCGCGATCTCGTGGAAGACGGGCCCGGCCTTCTGGTGGGTACGCAGGGGCATGGTCGAGCCGTGGGACTACCTCGACGCCTGGCAGACGGGCAACCGCACGTACTCGCCCAGGGAGAAGACGCTGGCGCTGCGCGGCAAGCTGGGAGAGACGCCGGCCTGCGCCGTCCAGTGCGGGTCGAAGAAGATCCCGCAGGCCGGCAAGACCCAGGGCCCGAAGCCGAGGCGCACCAACGACGGCGTGGTCGCCGTCACCCCGTCGATAGCTCCTTTTGGTCAACAATGACGCGTGACCTGATGAGCTCCTGGATCTCGTCCACGACGTCCCAGACGTTGACGTTCATGCCGGCGATCACGCGGCCCTCGCGCAGCCAGTACACGACGAACTCCAGGCTCTCGGGCTCGCCCCGGTAGACGATCTCGTCGTAGCCCTCGATGTCGCCGGAGAACTCCATGCCCAGCTCGTACTGGTCGGTGTAGAAGTACGGGATCCGGTCGTAGACCACGTCCTGGCCGAGCATGGACCGGGCGGCGGCGGGGCCGCCGTGCAGGGCGTTGGCCCAGTGCTCGACGCGCAGGCGGCGCCCGTACAGGGGGTGGAAGGGCTCGGCCGCGTCGCCGGCGGCGAACACGTCGGGGTGCGAGGTGCGCAGCGCGGCGTCGGTGAGGATGCCCTGGCCGACGTCGAGCCCGGCGTCGCGGGCGAGCCCGACCTCGGGCGCGGCGCCGATGCCGACGATGACGAAGTCGGCGGCGAGCCGCTCGCCCGAGCTGAGCCGCACCCCCGTCTCGGTGATCTCGGCGGCCGCGGTGCCGAAGCGCAGGTCCACGCCCTTGCCGGCATGCAGGCGGGCGAACAGGTCGCCGAGCTCGTGGCCGAGCGACCGGTTGAGCGCGGTGGGCTCGGGCTCGACGACGGTGACCTCGCAGCCCGCCGCGCGGGCCGCCGCCGCGGTCTCCAGCCCGATCCAGGACGCGCCGACGATGAGCACGCTCCCAGCGCTCGCCAGGCGCTCCTTGAGCGCCTCACTGTCCTTGACGGTACGCAGATAGTACGCGGGCCCCGGCAGGCGCCTCGGCGTGGCACCGGTGGCGATGAGCAGCTTGTCGTAGGGTTGACGCGACCCGTCTCCGAGCCTGACCAGATGGTTGTCGAGTTCGACGCGCGTCACGGGCGTGCCGAGCCGCAGATCGACGGCGTTGTCCGCGTACCACTCCGGGCCGTGGACGAAGATGTTCTCCCGTTCGCTCTTGCCCTGGAGGTACTCCTTGGACAGGGGCGGTCGCTCGTAGGGCCGTTCGTTCTCCGCGCCGATCAGCACGATCTCGCCGTCGAAGCCTTCCTCGCGCAACGTCTCCGCGGCCTTGGCTCCCGCGAGTCCGGCACCGACGATCACATATGTGGCCATGGGCGCAGTATCCGCCTGCGAAGGTCATGGGGAAAGCCAGGTGTGCCGGCCGATGGAGAAACTTGGTCAGCGGGAGAGCCTGCGGTGCCATGCCACCGCGGAGGTGTCGGTGAGCGAGGCGATCTGGTCGATCACCACGCGGACGCGGGCGGCGTCGCCGGAGGCGTTCAGGTACGCGGGCCGGAAGGCGGGCTCCAGCGTGCCCGGTGCGCCCAGCGTGATCATCGAGGCCAGCTCGCTGATGAGCTCGCGCTGCCTGGCCTGGTTGGCGTTGTGGTCCCTGGTGGCCATGACGTAGTGGGCGGTGACGCCCTTGAGCAGGGCGCACTCCAGGCGGGTGGCGTGCGGCACGACGAGGTCGGCGCGGTGGCGGGAGCCGTACACCTCCTTGGTGGCGGCCTGGGCCGAGCGGCAGAAGCGGCCGATGAGGCCGCTCGTGAGGGCCTTGAGCCCGGCCAGGTCGGCGAGCGTGGCCTCGAAGCGGCGCGGCCAGAGCGGGTCGGTGATCAGCCGGGCGAAGATCTCCTCCAGCTCGTTGAGGTCGGCTTTCGGGGCGTACCAGGTGCGGGCGGTCTCGCACACCAGCGTGCGCTCGATGGGCGACCGGAGCGCCTCGGGGGTGACGTGGCCGGAGTGGAGCGCGTCCTCGAGGTCGTGCACGGAGTAGGCGACGTCGTCGGCCCAGTCCATGATCTGCGCCTCGAAGCTCACCCGCCCTTCCGGCGCGCCCTCCCTGATCCACCGGAACACCGGCAGGTCATCTTCGTAGACGCCGAATTTCGCGGACTTCTCGCAGGTCCAGGGATATTTGATGGAGGCGTCGAGCGCCGCCCGGGTCAGGTTGAGCCCGGCGCTGCGGCCGTCCTCGGTGAGGACCTTGGCCTCCAGCCTGGTGAGCAGGCGCAGGCTCTGCGCGTTGCCCTCGAAGCCGCCGCACGAGGCCGACAGCGCGTTGAGCGCCATCTCCCCGTTGTGGCCGAACGGCGGGTGCCCCAGGTCGTGCGCCAGGCAGGCGGTCTCCACCAGGTCGGGATCGACGCCGAGCGTGGCGCCCATCTCCCTGCCGACCTGGCCGCATTCGAGGGAGTGCGTGAGCCTCGTGCGCGGGATGTGCTGGCCCCCGCCAAGAGACTCGGCAGGCCCTACGACCTGCGTCTTCGCCGCCAGCCTGCGGAGCGCAGCGCTGTGCAGCACGCGGGCGCGGTCGCGCTCGAACGCCGAGCGTTCCGGATTGCCGGGAGGTTCCGGAATCCAGCGCTCTTGGTCGTGGTCATCGTAGTACGGCATTGCTTTGGTGATTTTATCCAGTTTCCGGTCTCCGCTAAGGTCGAGCCTCGCGAGAACCCCTTCCCCGGGAGCCCTCCCCCATGACGACAGCGTTCCGAGCAGTGCTGGCCTTCATCCTGCTCGCCGGCTTCTACGTTCTGATCGGCCTCTTCCTGGTGGCCGCCGTATTCTTCGATGTCCTGCTCCTCGTGGACTTCCACGTCAACGCCCTCAAGGCCGCGATCGTCCTCACCCTGGTGGCCGGCGCGCTCGTACGGGCCCTGTTCGTGGTGAGCCGCCGCCAGGGCGGCGAGCAGCCGGGCGTGCCGATCGGGCGCGAGCACGAGCCCATGCTGTGGCAGACGGTCGAGGACCTCTCCCAGCGCGTGCGCACCGCGCCGCCGGACGAGATCCGGCTGGTGGCGGAGGTGAACGCGGCCGTCTCCGAGGACACACGCTGGCTGGGGATGAAGGCGACGCGACGGCGGATGTTCATCGGGCTGCCGTTGCTGCAGACGCTGACGGTGGACGAGATGCGCGCGGTGCTGGGGCACGAGCTGGGCCACTACAGCGGCGCGCACACGCGGCTGGGCGCCCCGGTCTACCGGGGGCGGGTCTCCCTCATCGCCACCGTCCAGGGACTGCACAACCACCCGTTCGTGCAGCGCCTGTTCACCTGGTACACCAAGTTCTACCTGCGGATCTCGCAGGCCGTCTCGCGCAAGCAGGAGCTGGAGGCCGACCAGTTCGCGGTCGCGATCGGCGGGCGGCAGGCCATGGCGGGGGCGCTGCGCAAGATCCAGACCACCGCGACCGGCTGGGACCTGTACGTCGCCAACTACCTGTCGCTCACCGGCGCGGGCGGCACCCGGCCGGCCACGGTGTTCGGGGGCTTCCACGCGCTCATGAGCGACGCCGACCGGCAGGCCGAGATCGCCAAGCTGGGCGAGGAGCCGGAGGAGGTCTCGCCCTACGACTCACATCCGAGCCTGGCCGAGCGCCTGGCCGCCATCGAGCACCTGCCGGAGCCGCCGCACGTGCCCGACCCCCGGTCCGCCCTGACGCTGCTGCGCGACGCGAACGTGGCGGTGCAGGCCGTCGAGCAGGCCATGTGGACGCCGGAGGCGCTGACCGGGCTGCGGCCGGTCTCGTGGGAGGAGCTGGTGGCGCACGGCATGTACGCCGGCCGCAACGCCGACGCCCTCCACGACCTCGCGGTGGCGGGCCAGCGGGTCATGGGGGCCGCGCGGCCGTACCTGGACGCCGCTTTCGAGGCGATCGCCCGCGGCCGGCAGGCGGAGCTGGAGGCCGTCCTGCGCGAGCAGGGCTGGAACACGTCGGAGACCCTGCTCGCCGGGGTGCTGGGGCAGGCGCTGGAGGCGGTGCTGATCCAGCTCGGCGAGGCCAAGTGGACGCTGTCGTGGTCGGGGCCGGCGCGCCTGCTGTTCGACGACGGCGAGGAAGTGGCGCTGTCGGAGTACGCGGCCCAGGTGGCGACCGACCCCGACGCCGTCGCCGGGCTCCGGCGGTGGCTGGGTGATCACGGCATGCGCCACGACTACGTCCCGGTCGAGGAGCCCTCCCCCGGGCAGCCCGCCCAGGCCGCCACGCCTTCAAGCTGACCACCTACGCGCTTTGAGACTTTTACGCGGCCGAAGGCCCTTTTTGCGGGAAAAGTCTCACTGGGTGGTGCAATGAAACACTTGAAGGCATGACTGAGAACGACATCATCCAGTTCGTGTCCGGTTTCCCCGGAGTCGTGACCCAGACCATCGAGGAGAACAGCGACACCCCCGAGGTCGCCTGGGGCGACACGTTCTTCTTCTACGACCCGGAAGGCACCCTGGAGGCCCACCCCCGGCAACCCTTCGCCACGATCGTCATCAAGGACTACCCGGACTGGGACACCGTCTCCGACCTGAACAGGCCGGGCGTGTTCCGGCTCAACATCGCCATCGGGCGCGCCGCGATGGAACGGCTCGTCGGCGACGACCCCGACGTCGACTACACGGCCGAGGACCGCGTCGTCCCCCACCCCAAGTACGCGACCCAGGGCTGGATCGCCATCGTCAGCCCGGGCGAGCAGGCGCGCCCCCTCCTGACCGAGGCCCACGCCCGCGCCGTCGCCCGCCACCGCCCCCGGAAGGCCTCCTGACCTTCGCGCCTGGCCGGGGTCGCGCGCCCGGCCAGGCGCACCTGGATCAGCGGGGTTCGTCGTCCCAGTCAGGGAGTGTCACCGTGCCGGAGAGCCAGTCGCGGCGCAGGATCGCGTAGCCGACGGCGTCGTGGACCGTGCCGTCGCGGCCCGGCCACGACTCGCGGTAGTGCGACTCCTTGGCGTACCCGCTCTTGCGGAAGACCGCCCGCATCGCGTGGTTGTCCTGGCGGGTCGTGCCCTCGATCCGGGTGATGTGCGGGAGCTCGGCGAAGAGGTAGCCGGTCAGCCAGGCGACCGCCTCGGCGCCGAGGCCCCGGCCCCGCCATTCCCGCCCTATCCGCAGGTCGAACAGGGGTGTGTCGTCGGCGAGGTCCTGCAGCCGCACCAGGCCCGCGCGCTCCCCGTCGGCGAGCACCCAGAACGTCCTGGACTCCTCGTCGTCGTAGCCGCCGTCCGCGACGCGCTTGCGCACGGCTTCCGGCTCCTGCACGCCCGCGTGGAAGGGCCATTCCTGCCCGGTGAGGAAGTCGACGAGCGCTTCGACGTCATCGGGGGAGAATCGGGAGAATTCGATGTGCACCCGCCGCATCCTCGCGACCGGCCCCGCGCCCGGGCAACCGAATTTCGGCGCGTCAGCCGACCACCCGCTCGGGGCTGTCCAGCCAGACCCGCTGCCCGCCGGGCGTGACCGTCACGCCGAACCGCTCCGGCTCCGGCTCGCCCCACTCCGCCCAGGTCCGGCCCGCGTCGTGCCGCCCGGCGAGGACGTGGCCGGCCAGGACGGCGCCCGGCGGCGAGTCGGGCCCCGTCCGCTTCGTGGTCGCGAGCGGGGAGAACCGGCCGCCGGCCGTGCCGTCCGGCCCGACCACGAGCCGCAGGGCGTGCCCGCCGCCGTACGGCGCGACCACCACCCCGCCCGGCCTGGTCTGCGCGATCCAGGCGTACGGCACGGTGCGCACGGAGTACGTCGCGTGCACCCCGTCGTACGGCGCCCGCTCGGCCCAGCCCGCCGTGCCGTCGCCCACGATCAGGTGAGGGAGGGTGCCGGCGGCGGCCAGGTTCTTGGCGGCCTGCTCGGCCACGGTGGCGTCGGCCTCGATGGAGGTCACGCTCCCCGACCGCCCGACCAGCCGGCACAGCAGGGCCGTGGTCCACCCCGTACGCGTGCCCACCTCCAGCACCCGCTGGCCCGGCGCGGGACACAGCAGCTCCAGCAGGTCGGCGACCGCGCAGGGCGCGGGGCACGAGCACCCGTCGTCGGCGACGATCGCGCGCCCGGCGTAGACGGCGTCCCACCAGGCCGGCGGGTCGGTCTCCCGGTCGATCAGCGCGCTCCGCCCGTCGCCTTCGAGCGACTCGCCCACCGGCGGCACGAACCAGTGGCGCGGCACCGCCCGCAGCGCCTGCTCGGTCGGGCGGGTGAGGAGCGGCCGGCGGGCGACGATCGCCGCGATCATGGCCTCCAGCTGCCACGCGATGTGCGGGTACATCACGCCGCCCCGTTCGCGAAAGGACGCCCGCATTCGTGCCTCTCCCACAGCTCCACCCCCACACCTCGGGAAACGCTATCCGTGACGGTACGACTACGATCCGCACGCGGGCAAGGGTTTCCGACAAAGTGGCCGCTTGGGCAGGCACGCTGACAGCGGGATCACGCGCCAGTGAGGGAATGCCGTCATCAAAACGCTGCGTGTTTCCCCGCTCACCCAGTAAATTCGAAACCAGCGCTCCGAGCGGTGAGGTTCCGCAGACCGGTGAGGGGGGATCGCGGTGCGCCAGAGCACGGCGATCGGTGGGCGTTACCGGCTGGTCAAATGCCTGGTCAGCGGCAGCGCCACCGAGGTCTGGCTGGCCCTGGACCTGAGCCTCAACCGGGAGGTCGTGCTCAAACGCCTGCTGGCCGACGGCCCCGGGTCCGGCCGGTTACGCGCCGAGGCGCGCGCCTTGGCCGCGTTCAACCACCGGCATGTGGTCACCCTGCACGACACGGTGGACGACCCGGAGACCGGCACGTTCTGGCTCGTGATGGAGCACGTGCCCGGCGGGAGCCTGGACGGCCGGACCATGTCGCCGGAGCGGGCGGCGCGCATCGGCGCGCAGATCGCGGACGCGCTCACCGCCATGCACGCCGAGCACATCGTGCATCTCGACGTGAAGCCCGCCAACATCGTCGAATCCGACGACGGCGTCGTGAAACTGGCCGACTTCGGCGCCGCGTACCGGGTCGGGGGGCGTGACACGATCACGGCCAACGGCGCCATCAGCTACACCGTCGCCTACGCCGCCCCCGAGGTCATCAGGGGGCAGCCCGACCCCGGGTCCGACGTGTTCTCCCTCGGGGCCACGGTCTACGCGCTGGTCGCCGGGCGTCCGCCGCGCCGGGGGGCCGGCGACGCGGAGTCGGACGCCGACGTCGTGGCGTGGAAGGCCGCGCATTCGGACGTCGCGCTGACGGCGGACGTGGGGCCGCTGGACGGGCTGCTGCGGGAGATGCTGCGGCTGGACCTCCGGGAGCGGCCGGCGATCGAGGAGGTGCGGCGACGGCTGGCGGAGATCGCCGGAACGCCCCTGCCCGCCCCTTCGCTCCCCCGGGACCGGAGCCCACGCCGGTTTCCCGCCCGCACGCTCCTCGTGGCGGCCCTGGCCGTCGCGGCGCTGCTGATCGCGGCCGGGTCCGTCCTCAAGGAGCGCGGCACGCCGTCGCCCAGGCCCTCGGCCCCGTCGACCCCCATGAGAGCGGCGGACCTGACGCTCGGCGACCACCGCACCGCCGATCCCTGCGCCATGACCGACGCCGCCGCGCTCGGCCGCTTCGGCAGGACCGAGGTCGACCTCGACTACGGGAACTTCGACCGGTGCGACGTCCTGGTGTCCCCTCCGGGCGGCGGAGTCGTGGACGTCACGGCGGACCTCAACCACGACCCGCCTCCCGAGCAGGCCGGGGCGGCACGGACCGTGGGCAGGATCAAGGTGGTCGACGACCCCGCCGAGAGCGGAGAGTGCTCGCGGACGCTCGTGCTGCCCGATGTGCACGAGGTCATCGTGAAGATCCGCACGCGGTGGGAGGACGACGAGGGCAGGGCCGATCTGTGCGAGATCGCCGACGCCGCCGCCACCGTCGCGGCGCAGGCGCTCGACCACGGCCCGCTCAAGCGCCGCTCGCCGCCTCTCCCGGAGGCGTCGCTGGCGCAGCGGTACGCCTGCGCACTGCTGTCCGGGAAGTCCCTGGAGGCCGTCCCGGGCATCGACGCCACCGACCCGGACGTCGGGTTCGGCGGCTGGGACTGCGAATGGGACAGCACCACCAGCGACACCTGGGTGGACCTGAGCTACGACCGGGGCCGGCCGCCCAGCGCCGAGGACGGCACGGTCACCCGGCTGAACGGCTACCGCGCCTTCGTCCGGCCGGACCGGGAGGACCGGACGTGCGAGCTCGAGGTGGTCTTCCGCACGTACGCCGACCAGGACGGTCAGACGGCGGTCGAGAAGGTGCTCCTCGTGGTCGGCGGCTCGCGCCCCATCGACCGGCTGTGCGGGATGGCCACCGCCCTCGCCCGTTCGGCCACCGCCGAGCTGCGCGGCGTCTGACGGCACGCTCCCGGAGAGGTTGGGGCACCATACGGGGCCGGGACCTCCCGTCAGTCGTGCCAGCCGCCGGCGTCGAGGAAGTCCTGCCAGGTGAGGTAGGGGGCCTCGGGACGCCGCTGGTGCAGGATCTCGCCCGGCAGGGTCATGGGCGGGGCCTTGCGCGGATCGGCGAGGCACTGCGCGACGATGGCGTCGGTCAGGGCGCGGGCGCCGCCGTGGCGGGGATAGGCGGCGTGCACGCGATCGGCGTACCCGGCGGGCAGATCGGCGGGGCCGCCGGTCAGGTCGATGCCGATGCCGGTCACCGCGATCGCGATCTCCGGCGGGCGGCGGCGGGCGAACACCGGCGAGTCGTGGATGCCGTATGAGGTGTGCAGGGCGATGCCGTCCCAGACGGTGTCGACGCGGGCGTCGGTGATGCCGTGCTGCTCCAGGAACCGGGCGGCGAAGTCGGCACCGTCGACCTCGAAGCGCCGGCCGGTGTCGGCGCGGGTGGTCAGGCCCATGTCGTGCAGCGCGCAGATGAGGAACATGACCTCGGCGTCGTAGTCGCGGCCCGGCAGGCGTCCGGCCTGGGCGGCGACCGCCCGGGCGAACAGGAAGCCGCGCAGGCTGTGGTTGCGCAGGTACGGCTGCTGGGCGTCCGTCACCAGCTGCCGGGCCGCCTTGGCGACGCGGGTGGCGGGAAAGGACAGGTCGGCGGGCCCGCTCTCGGCGGCGGCGGGTGCGCCGATCGCCAGGGCCGCCGCGCCGGCCAGGCCGGCTCCCAGCACCGTGCGGCGGTCGGGGGATGAGCTCATGCGATCTCCTTCGGGGTCATCGGGGGATGGGAAGTGCGAAAGCGCCGGCGGTAGGCGGTCGGCGTGATGCGCAGGACCTTCAGGAACGTCCTGCGCATCGTTTCGTCGGATCCGAGACCGCATCTGCGGGCGATCGAGGCCACGCCGTCGGCGGTGGTCTCCAGGAGGGCCTGCGCGGCCTCCACCCGGATCCGCTCGACGTACTGGCCGGGGGTGAGCCCGATCTCGCGGCGGAACAGCCGGGTCAGATGGCGCTCGCTGACCGTGACCCGGGCCGCCATCGCGGCCAGGGTGTGCTCCGCCGCCGGCTCGGCGGCGATCGCGTCCAGCAGGCGGCGCAGCGCCGGGTGGCGGGCCGTGGGGACCGCCCCGCGCACGCTGAACTGCGACTGGCCGCCCGGCCGCTGCAGGAACACGACCATGTACTTGGCCACCGCACGCGCGAGGTCCGGCCCGTGGTCCTCCTCGACGAGGGCCAGCGCCAGATCGATGCCGGCGGTGACGCCCGCCGAGGTCACGACCGGTCCGTCCCGGACGAAGATGGCGTCCGGCTCCACGGCGACCTCCGGGAACCGGGACTCCAGCTCGGCGCAGGCGGCCCAGTGCGTGGTGGCCCGCCGCCCGTCGAGCAGCCCGGCCTCAGCCAGCAGGAGCGCGCCCGTGCACACCGACGCCACCCGGTGCGCGCGACCGCCGAGGTCACGCAGCACGTTCAGGAACGCCTCGCCGGGGCGCTCTCCGTCCGGCGGCGCGTACCCCGGCACCAGCAGCGTGCCGATCGGCCCGTCGAGCTCGCCCAGCGCCAGGTCCGCTCCCAGCGGCACACCGACATCCGTGCGCACCGGCCGCCCGTCGACGGACGCGTGCCGGATGCGGTAACCACCGGAGCCGTGCAGCATCTGCACCGGCCCCGCCACGTCCAGCAACACCACGCCGTCATAGATCGCCACCACCAGATCCTTCACGGTGTCAACCCTGGCGGCCCCGGCGAGATGTCCACAAGGACGGCTACCCCACAGATCCGGACATACGCGCTTCTCTCTTGGCCACTTAGTAATCGGTACCGTATCGTTTACTAAGTGACTGACACCGTACTCATCGCGGGCGCCGGCCCCACCGGGCTGGCCCTGGCCATCCACCTGGCGTTGCACGACATCCCCGTGCGCGTCATCGACGCCGCCGCCGGCCCCGCCACCACCTCCCGGGCCCTCGGCCTGCAACCACGCGGCGTCGAGGTCCTGGAACGCGTCGGCGCGCTCGGCGACCTGCCACAGCGCTCCCAGTCCTCGCTCAACCTGTCCTACAACGAGGGATCGCGCACCGTGCTGCGCCTTCACGTCGGCCAGGCCGTCGCCGACCAGCCGAAACAGACGCTGCTGATCTCGCAGGCCGAGGTCGAGGGCACGATGCGGGAACGCCTTGCCCAACTGGGCGGCCACGTGGAGTGGGGCACCCGGGTGGTCGCGGCCCGGCAGGACGACACCGGCGTCACCGCCACCGCGCGGACGGCCGACGGCGCCGAGCACCACATCGAGACCCACTGGCTGATCGGCTGCGACGGCGCGCACAGCACCGTGCGCAAGCTCGCCGGCATCGGCTTTCCCGGCCGCAAACTCCTCGAACGCCTGCTGATGGTCGACGTGCGGGCCCAGTGGCCGTTGGACAAGAACGGCAGTACGACCTGGATGGAGGCCGGTCACATGCTGTCGGTCACCGCGCTGCCGGACGACACCTGGCGGGTGTTCACCGAACCACCGTCGGATCTGCCGGACCAGCTGTCCGAACGCGAGATCAGTGACCAGGTGCTGAGCGAGTTCTCCCGGCGCAGCGGCATCGGCCTCGACACGGTCACGGACGTCCGCTGGGCCTCGGAGTTCCGCATCCACCGCCGGCTGGCCGACGCCTACCGGCGCGGCCGGATCCTGCTGGCCGGCGATGCGGCGCACATCCAGAGCCCCACCGGCGGCCAGGGGCAGAACACCGGGCTGGGCGACGCGGAGAACCTGGCCTGGAAGCTGGTGCTGGTCACCCGCGGCCGCGCCGACCGGCGGCTGCTCGACACCTACGAAGGCGAACGACGGCCGCTGGCCCGCAAGGTCCTGCGCGCCACCAGCACCGCCGTGGACATCATGCTGCCGCACGACCCCTGGAGACGCCTGCTGCGCGACAACGTCGTCCTGCCGGTCGTCCGCCTGCCCGCGGTGCAGCGCCGGCTGTGGCTGGCCGCCTCCCAGCTCGGCATCAGCTACCGGGGAGGACCGCTGGCCCCTGCCGTGCACCGATGGCTGCCCGGACTCCGTCCCGGCGACCGGATGCCCGACCTCGCCTGCCGGCAGCTCGACGGCGGCCGGACCACCCTGCACGCCGCGATCTCCGGACGCTGGGCAGTGCTCGCCGATGATCCGCACGTCGCCGCCCGCCACGCCGAGGCTGCCGCGGCGCGACTGGGCGCAGACCTGATCGTCGAGCTCACACCGGTGGAGCCCAATTCGCCCGATGTCATGCTGATCCGCCCCGACGGGCACATCGGTTGGCGTGACCATCCGGCACCCGACAAACTGACGGCATGGCTGAATCAGGTGCTGTGGCCGGCGTAGAACGCCACGGCCGTCCACGCGATCCGGGGAACGACGCCGCCATCCTGGACGCGGCGCTGGACCTGATGATCGAACGCGGCGCGGCGGGCACCAGCATCGAAGCGGTCGCCCAACGCGCCGGCGTGGCGAAACTGACCGTCTACCGGCGCTGGCGGGCCAAAGACGACCTCCTGATGGCCGCCTTGGAGCACGCCCGCGCGCCCGACATGGACGCCGCCCCGGCCGGGCAGTCGCTCGACGAACTGATCTCATCCATCGCCGAGCTCCTCAGCCGCCCCCGCTTCCGCGCGCTGATGGCACGCGTCATCGGCGCCTCGGTCGACTACCCGAACCTGGTGACCGCCTACACCGAGCGCTACCTGCGGCCACGGCTGAACGCCGTCGCGCGGATCGCGCAGCAGGCCATCGACGCCGGCCACCTCCCGGCGGACACCGACCCGAGCGTCATTCAGGACGTCCTGGCCAGCTCGATCGGATCCGTCCTGCTCCAGCACGCGGAAGAAGTGACCGCCGTAGAGGTCGAGCGCCGGCTGCGGATTCTGTTGCGCCACATCGGATACCGGTCCTGATTTCCCGGGTCAGGAGCAGCGGGTCGCCCAGAGCGCATGGAAATGATCTGGACCTTGGATTCCGGCGCCTCGTATCGTCGCCGCATGACGACTGTGCTCTCCGTACCGCAATGGCAAGGCTCGGCGTCCGACAGCGCGTCGCGACTGACGGCCGGCGCCCACCGCGCCGCCGCGCTCGTTCCGGCCGACGCCGTGGTGACCGTGCCGGTGCTTGAGACCGGCGGGGACAAGTCCGCCGGGATCCGCGCCTACGACGTCCTCGTGGAGAACCAGCGGCTGACGAGGAAGGCGCTGGCCGGCATCGACGACCGCGTGATCACCGTCGGCGGCGACTGCGCGGTCGACATCCCGTCGATCGCCGCCGCCCACGCCCGCTACGGGGACGCGTTGACGGTGCTGTGGATCGACGCGCACCCGGACGTCTACAGCCCGCAGACCCTGCCGTCGGGCGCCTTCCACGGGATGGTGGTGCGCGCGCTGCTCGGAGACGCCCCGGCCGGCCTCACGCCGGAGCAGCCGCTGAGGCCGCAGCAGGTGATCATCGCCGGGGAGCGGGCGGGCGACGTGTCCGAGCACGAGTACCTCGCGGCAACCGGCCTGCGCAGGTACGGCGTCGAGGATCTGGAGCGCGCGCTCGACGGTCTGCACGGTCCCGTGTACGTCCACATCGACCTGGACGTCCTGGAGCCCACGGCCTTCGGCTCGACCTGCTACCCGGAGCCGAACGGCGTGCAGCCGCAGCGACTGGTCGACCTCGTCTCCCGGGTGGACGACATCATCGGCGCCGCCATCACCGAACACGCGCCGGCCGGCGACGACGCCGATCCGGCCGAGGCCGAGGTGATCCGCCTGCTGGGCACCGCACTGACCCGCTGACCATCTGCTTCGGCGAGGGGGCCCACCCGGTAACCAGGTAACGGGTGGGGTTCTGCCTCTCCGAGGGTCAGCGGGTGTCGGAGTCCGAGTCGGCCAGGGCGGCGCGGCCTGCTTCCAGGCGGGCCACCGGGATGCGGAACGGCGAGCAGGAGACGTAGTCCAGGCCCACGTCGTGGCAGAAGTGGACGGAGTCGGGGTCGCCGCCATGTTCGCCGCAGATGCCGAGGTGCAGGTCCGGGCGGGTCGAGCGGCCCTCCTCGACCGCGATCCTGATCAGGCGCCCGACGCCCTCCCGGTCCAGGGTCTCGAACGGGGAGACGCCGAAGATGCCCTGTTCCAGGTAGCGGGAGAAGAACGCCGCCTCCACGTCGTCCCGCGAGAAGCCCCACGTCATCTGGGTCAGGTCGTTGGTGCCGAAGGAGAAGAACTCGGCCGCCTCCGCGATCTGGGCCGCGGTCAGGGCCGCCCTGGGGACCTCGATCATGGTGCCGATCAGGGCCTCCACCCCGGCCTCCGCGAGGATCCTGGCCGCCTCCTCACGTACCGACTCCAGCTCCTGTACGGCCGCCACCAGCGGGATCATGATCTCCGGCCGCGCGCCCGGCACCTCCTTCGCCGCCTGGGCGATGGCCCGCACCTGCATGGCGAACAGGCCGGGGATCACCAGGCCGAGGCGGACGCCGCGCAGGCCGAGCATCGGGTTCTGCTCGTGGAGGCGCTTCACCGCCGCCAGGAGCTCGCGGTCCTTGTCCGTGGCCCCGTCCGTGGCGACCTTGACGGACAGGTCCACGATGTCGGGGAGGAACTCGTGGAGCGGCGGGTCGATCAAGCGAATTGTGACGGGATTTCCGTCCATAGCTCGAAATATCTCGGTGAAGTCGGCCTTCTGCAGCGGCTCCAGCGCGTCCAGGGCCGCCTGGCGCTCCTCGCCCGTCGACGCCAGCACCAGGTCCTCCACGAGCTGCCTGCGCTCGCCCAGGAACATGTGCTCCGTCCGGCACAGCCCGATCCCCTGCCCGCCGAACCGGCGGGACCGCGCCGCGTCCTCCGGGGTGTCCGCGTTCGCCCGCACGCCCAGCCGCCGGGCCGAGTCCGCGTGGCGCATGATCCGGTCCACGGCCTTGACCAGCTCGTCCTCCGGCTCGGCGCCCTCGAAGTACTCGACCACGGCCGAGTCCACGACCGGCACCTCGCCCAGGTAGATCTCCCCGGACGTCCCGTCGATCGAGATGAGGTCGCCCTCCGACACCACCACCCCGCCGGGCGCGGTGAAGCGGCGTTCGCGGGTGGAGACCTCCAGTTCCTCGGCCCCGCACACGCAGGTCTTGCCCATCCCCCTGGCCACCACGGCGGCGTGGGAGGTCTTGCCGCCCCGGCTGGTCAGGATGCCCCTGGCAGCGATCATGCCGGCCAGGTCGTCGGGGTTGGTCTCGCGGCGGACGAGGATGACGTCCTCGCCCTGCCCCGCCAGCTCCACCGCCCGCTCGGAGGAGAAGACGGCCTTGCCCACGGCCGCGCCGGGCGAGGCGTTCATGCCCTTGGCGATCTTCTTCTTGGCCGCGCCGCCGTCGAAGCGGGGGAACATGAGCTGCGCCAGCTGGTCGCCGTTGACGCGGGTGACGGCCTCGTCGATCGTGATCAGGCCCTGGTCCACGAGCTGGGTGGCGATGCAGAACGCGGCCGCCGCCGTGCGCTTGCCGACCCGCGTCTGCAACATCCACAGCTTGCCGCGCTCGATCGTGAACTCGATGTCGCACAGGTCCCGGTAGTGGTTCTCGAGGGTCTCCATGATCCCGAGCAGCTCGTCGTACGAGCGCTTGTCGATGCGCTCCAGCTCCTCCAGCGGGATCGTGTTGCGGATGCCGGCCACCACGTCCTCGCCCTGGGCGTTCTGCAGGTAGTCGCCGTAGATGCCCTGCCTGCCGGTGCCGGGGTCGCGGGTGAAGGCGACGCCGGTGCCTGAGTCGTTGCCGACGTTGCCGAAGACCATGGCCACGATGTTCACGGCGGTGCCGAGGTCGGCGGGGATGCGCTCTTGGCGGCGGTAGAGGATGGCCCGGGGAGCGTTCCAGGAGTCGAAGACCGCCATGACGGCCAGGCGCATCTGCTCGCGCGGGTCGGTGGGGAAGTCCTTGCCGGTCTGCTCGCGGACGATGCCCTTGAACGTCTCCACGAGCCCCTGCAGCTCGCCCGCGTCGAGGTCGGTGTCCTGGCGCCGGCCCTTCAGAGCGTCGAGCGCGTGCTCGAACAGGTCGCCGTCGATCCCGAGCACCGTCTTGCCGAACATCTGGATGAGCCGGCGGTAGGAGTCCCACGCGAAGCGGTCGTTGCCGCCCGCCTGCTTGGCCAGGCCGTGCACCGACTCGTCGTTGAGCCCGATGTTGAGGACGGTCTCCATCATGCCCGGCATGGAGAACTTCGCCCCCGAGCGCACGCTCACGAGCAGCGGGTCGTGGGCCTGCCCGAGCCGCCTGCCCATCTGCTTCTCGAGCGCGTCCAGGTGCTCGGCGACCTCCTGCTCAAGGCCGTCCGGCACGGCGCCCGCCGCCAGGTAGTGACGGCAGGCGTCAGTGGTGATCGTGAATCCGGGGGGAACGGGGAGCCCGAGGTTGGTCATTTCGGCAAGGTTCGCGCCCTTGCCCCCAAGAAGATCCTTGAGATTCCTGTTGCCCTCGGTGAAGTCGTAAACGTACTTGGCCACCACACGCTCCAATCAACGCCTCTGCCCGGACTCTACCGGCGAAATTGATGATGAAACTGCACTCCTCGGATAAGTCATCGTTTGTGCAGGTCAAAGCCCCATCAAAGGTCTAATCCAATTAAAGTTCTAGAAGGCACAAAATTGGCTTAGACCAATTGGTTTACACCAATTCTTGAGAAAGGTGGCGGACGGGTGCAGAATCGGATCACACCCCCATCAGGAGGCCCCCATGGCCACTCCTACCAAGTCCGGGCGGCGCGCCCGGATCGTCGCGGGATCCGCGAAAACGGCCGTCGATTCGGTGATCTACCTTGACGATCGGCTGCCCTTCGCCCGCTGGCTCCGCCCTCAGCTGCGCAAGCTGTTCCCGAGCCACTGGTCGTTCCTGCTGGGCGAGCTGGCGCTCTACTCGTTCGCGCTGCTGGTGCTGACGGGCACGTTCCTCACGCTGTTCTACAAGCCCAACCCCGACGTGGCCTTCTCCTCGGCGGCGGAGATCAGCCTGGACGTGCGGGGCGGGCTGCTGATGCGGCAGCTTCACCACTGGTCGGCGACGGTGTTCGTGCTGGCGATCGTGGCCCACCTGTGCCGCGTCTTCTTCACCGGCGCGTTCCGGCGGCCGCGTGAGCTGACGTGGATGCTCGGGGTGGTGCTGTTCGGGCTGGTGCTGTTCGAGTCGTTCCTGGGCGTCTCGCTGCCCGGCGACCAGCTCGCGATGGCGGGGCTGCGGCAGGCGCAGGGGCTGCTGCTGTCGATCCCGCTGGTGGGCACGTACCTGTCGGCGTTCGCCTTCGACGGCGGGTTCCCCGGGCAGGTCCTCCCGCGGATCTTCGTCACCCACGTGCTGCTGGTGCCGGGGATCCTGATGGCGGTGGTGCCGCTGCACGCGCTGATCCTCACCTGGCGGCAGAAGCACACCGAGCGAAGGAGTTCCGGCGAAGGGAAGGTCACCGGTGGGCCGTTCTTCCCCTACTTCGCGGTCAAGAACGGCGCGACGGCGCTGTTCACGATGGGGGCCATCGCGGCGCTGGCCACGTTCGTGCGGATCAACCCGGTGTGGGAGCACGGCGCGTACAGCGCGGGCGGCTACGTCCCGTCGGCGCAGCCGTTCTGGTACTACGGGGTGCTGGACGGCGCCCAGCGGCTCGTCCCGCCGTGGGAGATCACGATCGGCGGGTACGTCCTGCAGCCCGGGCTCTGGATCCCGCCGCTGATCCTGACGGTCTTCTTCGGGATCCTGCTGCTCTACCCGTTCCTGGAGCGGCGTTTCACCGGCGACGGCGACTACCACCACCTGCTCGACCGGCCGTCGCAGGCCCCGGTCCGCACGGCGCTGGGCGTGGCGGTCATCGCGTTCTTCACCGTGTTGTGGGCGGGCACGTGGGTGTCGGAGGCGGCGCCGCGGATGCACTCCGCGCCCGGCTTCCCCGAGCCGCCCCCGGCCCCGGCCGCGCTGCTCACGGTGCCGCACGACACCTACACGACGGTCGTGGTCGGGCTGCGGGTGGCCGCGTTCGTGGTGCCGGTGCTGGCGTTCCTGGTCACGCGGGCGCTCTGCCGCAGGCGTTCCGCCTAGAGGGGATTGTCCTGGGGCGGCGCGCCGGGCACGCCGTCTCGCGGCGGCAGCCAGAGCACGAACGTGGCCCCCTCCCCCAGCCGCGAGAACACCGCCACCCGCCCTCCGTGCGACTCCACGATCTGGCGGACGATGGCCAGGCCGAGGCCCGTGTGGCGGTCGCGGCGGCTGGACTCGCCGCGCCAGAACCGGTCGAACACCCGCGCCTGGTCGGCCGCCTCGATCCCGGGGCCGTCGTCGCGGACCGCGACCCACAGCCAGCCCTCCGACCTGCCCGCCGCGACCCGGATCGCCCCGCCGGGCGGCGAGAGGCGTACGGCGTTGGACAGCAGGTTCGCCACGGCGCGGCGCAGCGCGTCGGCGTCGCCGGTCGCCTCCAGCCCGGAGCCCAGATCACGGGTGATCGTCAGGTCGCGGGCGGCGGCCGGGGTCGCGTACTCCTCGCACGCCTCCCGCACCACCCTGGCCAGGTCGAGGTCGGCGTCGGCGAACGCGCCGCCCTGCCGCCTGGCGCTGGCCAGCAGGTCCTCGACGAGCCTGGTCATGCGGGTGGTGGCGCGGTCCACGACGGCCACGGCCCTGACCCGCTCGTCGTCGCTGGCCTCGGGGGCGGCCAGCACGGCGTCCACGTTCGCCCGGATGATCGTCAGCGGGCTGCGCAGCTCGTGGGAGGCGTCGTCGATGAGCTGGCGCTGCGCCCTGAACGCCTCCTCCAGCCGGTCCAGCATGGTGTCGATGGTGTCGGCCAGGTCCTTGAGCTCGTCGCGCGGCCCGTTCAGCTTGATGCGCCGCTTGAGGTCGGTGGCCTGGATCTCCTCCGTCGTACGCGTGATCGACCTGACCGGGCGCAGCACACGGCCCGCCAGCACCCAGCCGATGCCCAGGCTGGCGACGTAGAGGCCGGCCAGCGTGATCAGCGAGTAGTCGCGCAGCGTGGCCATCGTCCTGACGTTGACCGCGTTCTCGACCTCCTCGACGAAGACCACCTCGCGCTTGCCGAGGTAGGTGTTGCCGCTGTAGGTCTTGGCGAACTCCGTCGTGATCGGGCGCTGGTCGGTGGTCTTGGAGACGGCGTAGTAGGTGCCCCCGAGCACGAGCGCGGCCAGCACGAAGAGCAGGCCCGAGTAGAGCACCGTGAGCCGGAAGCGGATGGTGTGGATCATGCCGGTTCCTTGAGCCGGTAGCCCCGGCTGATCACGGTCTCGATCAGGCCCTCCTCCTGCAGCTTGCGGCGCAGGTTGCCGACCGTGACACGGACGGTGCTGGTGAACGGGTCGGTGTGCTCGTCCCAGACGTGCTCCAGCAGCTCCTCGGAGGAGACCACGTGACCGGGGCGGCGCATGAGGTAGTGCAGCACCCCGTACTCCTTGGGGGTGAGCGCCAGGGACCTGCCGTGCAGCGACACCTCCAGCCTGGCGGTGTCGATCCGCAGCCCGCCCACCTCCAGCACGGACGTGCCGGCGCCGGAGTCCCTGCGCAGCAGCGCCCGCACCCGCGCCAGCAGCTCCGGGAACGCGAACGGCTTGACCAGGTAGTCGTCGGCCCCCTCGTCGAGCCCGCGCACCCGGTCGTCCAGCCGGTCGCGGGCGGTCACCATGATGATCCGCACGCCCTGCCCGGCCGCGCGCACGCTGCGGCACAGCTGGAAGCCGTCCCCGCCGGGCAGGTTGAGGTCGAGCAGGACCAGATCGTACGCGTTGACCTGCAACTTCTCGTGCGCGGAAGGCGCGTCGTAGGCGACGTCCACCGCGTATCCCGCACGGACGAGGCCGACGCGCAGCGCGTCGACCAGGTCCTCCTCGTCCTCCACCACAAGCAGCCGCATGCCCTGCACCCTATTTTGAGCACCCTAGTTTCGGATGATTCGTTCCGCGATCGGCGCCGCCCGGTCGATGGGGATGGCGAACCCGATGCCGATGTTCCCGCCGCCGCGCCCGGACGCGATCGCCGTGTTCACCCCCACGACCTCGCCCCGGGCGTTGACCAGCGGGCCGCCCGAGTTGCCGGGGTTGATGGACGCGTCCGTCTGCACAGCCGTGCGCAGTGCCGCCGACCGTGCCGAGCCCAACCGTACCTCCCGGTCCAGTGCGCTCACGATGCCGGCGGTGACCGTGCCCGACAGGCCGAGCGGGGAGCCGATCGCGAGCACCTGGTCGCCGACGGCCAGGTCGCCGGACCTGCCGAGGGTGGCGGGCGTGAGATCCCGCGGGTAGTCCACCTCCAGCACGGCCAGGTCCTCGCCGTCGTCCTCGCCGATCACGCGGGCGGCGATCCTGCGGCCGTCGCTCAACACGACGGTCGCCCGGTCGCTGCCCCTGATCACGTGCGCGTTGGTGAGGATGTGGCCGCGGCCGTCCACCACGAACCCCGAACCGCCCCCGCTGCCCGTCTCCACCGAGACCACGCTGGGCAGTACCCGGGCCGCCGTCGCGCTCAGCCCGCCGAGACCGGCCGACGGGGCGGGCGCCACCCTGGGGAGGGCGGCGGCCGGGACGGGCTCGGCGGCTTCGGAGAGCCGCGCCCCCGCCACGCCCGCCACCGCCCCGGTGACCGCCGCGACGAGCGCGGCGGCCACCAGCAGGCGCCCCTTGGGCGGCGCCTTCCCCGGCGCGACCTGCGGCAGCGTGCCGGAGATCCCGATCGGCGGGGTGACGAACTCCGGCCCGCGCGGGCTGCCCAGGCCCCTCATGGCAGCCTCGAGAACCACAACATCGACGTCACCGCCGCGATCAGCGCGAAGGCCATCCCCGCCGCCACGAACCACATCCATACCTCCTGCCGCTCGGTCCGGTAGCCGACCGACGTGCCGATGTCCTCGTAGACCGCCTGCAGCTCGTCACCGCTGGCCGCCTCGTAGAAGCCGCCGCCGGCCGCCTCGGCCAGCCCGCGCAGCGCCGGGCCGTCCACCGGCACCGGGATCTCGCGCCCGGAGATGTCGATCGTGCCGTCCGCCGTGCCGTACGCGATGGTCGTGACCGGCACGCCCCTGGAGGAGGCCGCCGCGGCCGCGTCGCCGACCGTGCGGCCCGTGGTGTTGGAGCCGTCGGACAGCAGCACGATGTGCGCGGGCGGCGTCTCCTCCTCCGAGTCGAGCGCGGCGATGGCGTCCAGCGAGGAGTAGACCGCCTCGCCGATGGCGGTGCCCGAGGCGGTGCCGAGCCGGTCGAGCGCGCTCAGCACCGCCTGCCGGTCGGTGGTCGGCGGCACGGCCACGGACGCCGACGAGGAGAACGACACCAGGCCCAGGTTGAACCGCTCGGGCAGGCCCTCCACGAACTGCCTGGCCGCCTGCTTGGCCGCCTCGAACCGGTTGGGCCGGACGTCGGTGGCGCCCATGGACGCCGACACGTCGAACGCCACCATGATCGTGGCCCGCTCCCTCGGCACCCGCACCTCGGCCGTCGGCCGGGCGAAGCCGATCACGAGCAGGACGAACATGAGCAGCAACGCCGCCGCCGGCACGTGCCTGCGCCAGCCGGGCCGCCTCGGGGCGATCCTGTCGAGCAGGTCGAGGTTGGTGAACCTGACGGCGTACGCGGTCCTGCTCCGCAGGGCCATGATCACGTACGCCAGGGCCAGCAGGGCCACGGGGACGAGCAGCAGCAACCACAGGGGCGCGATCAGCGTCACGCCGCATCACCTGCTCCCCCGGCTCCCTTGGCTCCCCCGGCTCCTCCGGCTCCCCCGGCTCCCCCGGAGGGGCGCGCCAGGGCGGCCAGGCGACGCTGGCCCATGACGTGCCGGACCAGGTCGCGTACCCAGTCCCGGTCCGTGCGCAGCCGCAGGTGGGTCGCCCCGGCCCGGCGCAGCGCCCGCGTGACGGCGTCGCGCTGCTCGGCCGCCGCCTCCGCGTACCTGCGGCGCAACCGCGCGCTCCCCGTGGCGACCTCGCGCCGCCGCCCCGTCTCCGGGTCGACCAGCGTCAGGATCCCCACGTCGGGCAGCGTCAGCTCGCGCGGGTCCAGCACCTCAACGGCCAGCACCTGGTGCCGGGCGGTGAGCCTGCGCAGCGGCGGTTCCCAGGTCTCAGGCGCGTCGAGGAAGTCCGACACGACCACGACCAGGCCGCGGCGCCGTACCACCCGGCCGAGCTGCTCGGCGGCCACGCCCAGCAGCGGCTCGGCCACCCCGGGCGGGGTGCGGGGCAGCGCGAACGCCGCCTGCAGCAGCGCCATCAGGTGCGGGCGGCCCGTCCTGGCGGGCAGCGTCCTGACGCCGCCGCCGTGCAGCAGGTGGGTGCCGATGCGGTTGCCGGTCCGCTGGGTGAGGAAGCCGACCGCCGCCAGCGCCGACACGGCCAGCTCCCGCTTCTCCATGGCCGCAGTGCCGAAGTCCATGCTGGCGGTGGCGTCGAGCAGCGCCCAGATCTCCAGCTCGCGGTCGGCGACCAGGTCCCGGACGTGGGGCTCGTTGGTGCGGGCGGTGACGTTCCAGTCCATCCGCCGCACGTCGTCGCCCACCTGGTACGGCCGCGTCTCGGCCGGCTCGCTCCCCGGCCCCGGCACCAGCCCCAGATGCTCCCCCTGCAGCAGTCCATCCAGTCTCCTGGTGATCGTCAGCTCGAGCCTGCGCAGCGCGGGCTCGGCCATCAGGTACGGCCTCATGCCACGGCTTCGTTCTGCTGTGCCTGGTACTGGGCCTGCTGCTGGGCCTGCTGCTGGGCCTGCTGCTGGGGCGCGATGACGGGCAGCGGAACGGCCGCCAGCACCCGGTCCACGATCTGCCTGGGCGCCACCCCGTCGGCCAGGGCGTCGAAGGAGAGCACGAGCCGGTGCGCCATGACGTCGTGGGCCAGGTCCCGCACGTCCTCCGGCAGCGCGTAGTCGCGCCCCCGCAGCAGCGCCAGCGCCCGGCCCGCCGCCAGCAGGCCGAGCGTGGCCCTGGGGCTCGCCCCGAACGCCAGCAGCCGCCGCACGTCCTGCACCCCGAACCGTTCGGGGTCGCGGGTGGCGTAGACGAGGCGGACGGCGTACTCGGCCACCGCGTGGTGCACGAAGACCTCCTCGGCCCGCCGCTGGAGCGCGACGACCCGGGCGGGGTCCAGCACGGCGTGCGGCACGGGCGGGTCCACGCTCATGCGGTAGACGATCGCCAGCTCCTCCGATTCGCTGGGATAGTCCACGTCGATCTTCATGAGGAAGCGGTCCCGCTGCGCCTCGGGCAGGTGGTAGACGCCCTCGGACTCGATCGGGTTCTGGGTGGCCAGCACCAGGAACGGCCTCGGCACGGCATGGGAGACCCCGCCGATGCTGACCTGCCGCTCGGCCATGATCTCCAGCAGCGCCGACTGCACCTTCGCGGGAGCCCGGTTGATCTCGTCGGCGAGCAGCAGGTTGACCATGACCGGGCCGAGCTCGACGTCGAAGGTCTCGGTCGACGGCCGGTAGATCCTGGTCCCCACGATGTCCGCCGGGACCAGGTCGGGCGTGAACTGGATGCGGGCGAACGTGCCGCCGACGACGGTGGCCATGGTCTCGGCGGCCAGCGTCTTGGCGATGCCCGGCACGCCCTCCAGCAGGCAGTGGCCCTTGGCGAGCACCGCCACGAGCAGCCGCTCGACCATCCGGTCCTGGCCCACGATCACCCGCTTGACCTCGAACAGCGCGCGTTCGAGCAGCAGAGGATCGGTCATGCGCCCTCCTCCGTCGGTCGCATGACCGAAAATCGACTGTGTTTGACTGGTCGCTCGCTTTGCTCGCTCATGGCTCCACCACCGAGTTGTGGCAGTCGTCCATGACCACCCGCAGCTCCAGCGCGGTCGGCTCGGGATCGGCGAACGCGGCGCTTCCCGTCATGAGCACGGCGCCCGCGGCCAGCAGCACAAGAGCGAAACGTGATGTACGCATAGGACGCATGTCATCAGGCGACCGCGAAAACCCGCGTAACCGCCGTCTTTACACGATTTTTCGGTCTGCCGGCCCGCCCGGGGCGGCGGCGGGAACTCAGCCGTCCCGCAGCCTCACCTGCGGCAGGAGCTCGTCCACGAGGTCCGCGACCACGCGCTCCGGCCCGTGGGTGCAGTCCACGCGGAATCCCGGCTCGTCCGCCTGCAACGGTTCGAGGGTGCTCCATTGCGAGTCGAAGAGCGCCCCCGGCATGAAGTGCCCGGTGCGCGCCTCCAGGCGACGCACGATGAGGTCCGGCGCGGCATGAAGCTCGACGAACAACAGGTCAGGGGCCTCGGCGAGAATGATCTCCCGATACTTCCGTTTGAGCGCCGAGCAGGCGACGACCGCCCCGTCGGCCCGCGAGCCGGCCAGCGCGCCTCCGACCGATACGAGCCACGGGAAACGGTCGTCGTCCGTGAGTGGGACGCCCGACGCCATCTTGGCCACGTTGGCCGGCGGATGCAGGTCGTCGCCGTCGATGAAGCTCACTCCCAATCGTTCGGCGAGCAGGCGGCCCACGGTGGTCTTCCCGGCCCCGGACACGCCCATCACCACGACAAGTGGTGGCAGCGGAGATCCCTCCCTCTCAGGTGACATCAGTAGAACTCGACCGTGTCGACGACGTTCACGAGCGCGTGGCCGTCGAGCAGCCGGGTGGCGTTGTCGGCGAACAGTTCGGCGACGGCCGCTTCCTCGTCCGCCGCCAGAGCCGCGGTGTGCGGGCTGATCAGGACGTTGGGCAAGGCCCAGAGCGGGCTCGTGGCGGGCAACGGCTCGACCTCGAACACGTCGAGTGCCGCGAAACCGACCCGCCCCTCCTCCAGCGCCGCGACGAGGGCCGATTCGTCGACCACGCTGCCCCGGCCCACGTTCACGAACGTGACGCCGCGTTTGACGCGGGCGAGCAGCCGTTCGTCCACGAATCTCTCCGTCAGGCCGGTGCCCGGCAGCGCGCACACGATCGCGTCCATGTCGCCGACGACGTCGTGCACCTCGTCGATGCTCACGAATCGGTCGACGTCCGGGTGCTCGGCGCCGGCGCGGCGCGAGGTCGCCGTGACGCTCATGCCGAGCGCCGACAGGGATCGGGCGACGGCCCTGCCGATCCCGCCGAAGCCGAGAATCAGCACCTTCTGGCGGGAGATCTGCCGTGACATCCACCGCTCACTCCACTGGCGCCGGCTTTTCAGCCGCATCAGCCGGGGGACGTCCTTGGCGCCGGAGAGAACGCCCAGCACCACGAACTCCGACAGCGGGGATCCGTGCACACCGGCGGAGGTGGTGAACGTGACCCGCCGGAGGTGCGACGGGCTCAGCCCGGCCTTCCCGACCTGCTGACCGCCGCCGGCGGAGGTCGTGTGCACCCATCGGAGACGCGGGTTCGATCGCACCGTCCGGGCGAGCGCCGTGGGGTCGACGTCGGGGATCCCCAGCAGCACGTCGGCCGAGTCGAGGAGGGCTTCGAATTTCCGCTGCTGCTCCGGGGTCCGGCGAAACGCGGGATCGCCGGAGAAGTCCGCCCTGTGGCGGATGGGCGGCAGCAGCGAGGGGTCGACCAGCAGGGTCACGCGGGGTTCGCGTTCCATGATGCGCCGGTAGGACTCCTCGTGCAGGGGGTTGGCGACGGCTACTCTCAGGTGTTTCCGATCGGGCGGAAGTCGTTCCCCGACCGGCGTGTTGTGATCGCTCACTCGCGGGTCAGCTCTCCACGAAGAGCCGCTGAGCACGTTTCCACGCCTCCACGGAAGTCGCCATGTGAACCTTCATCGCGTGCCGTGCCTTGTCGGGGTCACGCTGTTCGACCGCTCGCAAGATCTCCGTGTGCTCCTTCAACGCAAGCGAGATCGCGCCAGGAAGACGATCGGTCAACTGGCGCGCGTTCAACAGAAGATCGCCCACACCTTCGAGCACGTTGCGGAAGGCCACGTTGTGGCTGGCGACCGCCAGTGCCGCGTGGAAGGCGACGTCGGCGCGGTAGGCGCCTTCGCCGTCCCGGTGGGCGCGTTCGTAGTCGTCGAGGGCGACGCCGATCGCTTCGAGGTCGGCGGGTGTCGCCTCGGTCGCCGCGCGCTCGGCGATCGCCGTCTCCAGCACGCGCCGCAGTTCATAGATGTCCCCAACGGCCTCCCCTGCCAGTAATGCGGAGATCGCCGCCGCCTCGACCGCCGCCTCGATCGGGACGGAGGTCACCCTCGCCCCGACGCGTGGACGCACGTCGAGATAGCCCATGGTCACAAGCGACTGGACCGCCTCCCGGACGGTGTTGCGGCCGACCCCATAGGCCTCCATCAGCTCTTTCTCCCCCGGGACCTTCGAGCCCGGCGGGTACTGGCCACTCTTGATCTTGAACAGCAGGTCGTCGGCGATCGAGGCCGACAGGTTCCTCCTGGTCACCTTGACACGAGGTTCGATCATATGATCTACTCCATTCATCCTACAAATAGGATTATTCGGATCCTAGCGATAATTCGCTGCCTCAGCAAATCCCCCGGGCCTGCTCGATTCGTGGCGCTACGACGACATAGCCCAGAAGTAACCAGAGAAAGCAGCAATGATGTTCACAGCCGAACGACGTCTGCTCCGTGCCGTCACGACAATTGGAGCGTTCTCCGCTCTGGCCGTAGCGCTCACAGCGTGTTCCAACTCCGAGCAGTCCGCCGCCACCGGCACGGCGCTCGATCCCGCGCTGGCCAAGTCGGCCAAGGGGAATATCACGGTCTGCGGGCCGACGGACTCGTCGGGCGTTTGGAAGGCCACGATGGAGGTTTTCAACAAGGCGCATCCCGGGACGTCGGCCAATTACGTGGAGCTGGGGGCGTCGGCCGACGACCAGTTGCAGCAGATCACGCAGCGAATGCAGACGAAGTCGACGCAGTGTGACGTCGTCCGGCTGGACGTGGTGTGGACGGCGCAGCTGGCCGCCCAGGGCTGGCTCGCGGACATGAGCAAGGTCATCTCGTCCAAGCTGGACAAGCTCATTCCGTCGACGGCCGGCACCTTGCACTACAAGGACAAATACTGGGGCGTCCCGTTCTATTCGAACACGGGCCTGCTCTACTACCGCACCGACAAGGCGCAGGCTCCGCAGACCTGGCAGGAACTCTACTCGTACGGCGAGGCGGACCCCAAGAAGGGATTCCTCTATCAAGCCTCACAAAGTGAGTCCCTCACTGTGAGCTTCCTCGAATTGTTGTACAGCGCGGGCGGCCAGGTGCTGAACGACAAGGGCGAGGTCGCCGTCAACTCGCCGCAGACGACCGAGGTGCTGACGTTCATGCAGAACGGCATCAACAAGGGCGCCGCGCCCAAGGCGGTGCTGACATATGACGAGGACGCCACCCGTCTCGCATTCGAGTCCGGCGCCGGGGCGACCATGCGTAATTACCCCTACGCCTACGCGGCCGGTCAGAAGTCGGCCATCGCCGGCAAGTTCGCCGTGACGCCGCTTCCCGGATGGAAGACGCCAGGCAGCGGCGTCGGCGTGCTGGGCGGCAGCAACGTCGCCGTCAGCACGTTCTCCAAGAACCAGGCGGGCGCCCTCGCGATGATCGACTTCATGACCAGCGACAGCTGGCAGGAGGAGATCGCCGTCAAGAACGCGCTCGCCCCCGCCATCACGGCCGCCTACGCGTCCGAGCCGGTCAAGAAGGCCCTGCCGTTCTCGCAGGAGCTGCTGAAGGCGCTGACGAGCGCGAAGTCCCGGCCGGTGTCGCCGGTGTATCCGCAGATCTCGCAGGCGATCTACCAGACCGTCGGCAAGGTGCTGTCCGGAGAGCTGACCCCGCAGGCGGCCACCTCGCAGATGGCGGACAAGGTCGGCACCGCCCTCAAGACGTTCTGATGGCGATGCGGTTCTTCCGATCCTCGAGGCACCTCTCGGACGCGAACGAGAGGCGCCTCGCGGGGCGTATGGTGGCGCCCGCCCTCATCCTCATGGCCGGCGTCGCCGGCTATCCCGTGCTCTACGCGATCTGGCTCTCGCTGCACCAGTACAGCGTCATCACCCCGGGGCTGTCGCGCTTCGTCGGCCTGGGCAACTACGTCGAGCAGCTCACCTCGCAGGCGTGGTGGCAGTCGGTGGGCAACACCTTCCTGTTCACCGCGATCTCGGTCCCGCTCGAGCTGGTCATCGGAATCGCGCTGGCGCTGCTGCTGAACATCGCGTTCCGGTTCAGGACGCTGCTGCGCAGCATCGTGCTGCTCCCGTACGCGATCCTGACGGTGGTGAGCGCCATCACGTGGCGGACCATCTTCGACCCGGATCTGGGTCTGGTCTCCACCATGCTCAGCTCCCTCGGCCTCACCGACGCCGGCGTGGTCTGGCTGGGTCAGAGCGGGTACGCGATGACGGTGGTGATCCTGGCGGACGTCTGGAAGACGGCCCCCTTCGTCGCGCTCCTGGTGCTCGCCGGGCTCCAGGTGATTCCGGCGGAGCTGCGCGAGGCGTCGCAGATCGACGGCGCCGGCGCGCTGCGGCACTTCAGGAGCATCACGCTGCCCCTGCTCTGGCCCGCGATCGCACTGGCGATGATCTTCCGGACGCTCGACGCCCTGCGCGTCTTCGACCTTCCGTTCGTCCTGACGCGCGGCGCGTACGGCACGGAGACCATGTCCGTCCTGGCCTATCAGACCTTGCGCGGCAACCAGCTGATCGGCGAAGGATCCGCGGTGTCGATCCTCACCTTCGTCATCGTCATGCTGGTGTCTTTCCTCTACATCCGCTTCGCCGGTGGCAACATCCGATCGGTCGTCAAGGGAGGCTCACGATGACCAATGCGACCACCGGCCGCCGGCCGTCACCACGGCGCAGGCCCCGACGGCGCGGCGCCGAGCACAACCCGCTGGTCTGGTGTGCCATCGCCGTCGTCATGGTCTTCTCGATCGTGCCGGTCTACTGGCTCGTCAACACGTCGCTGAAGACCGGGCCCGACCTCTCGACGGCGAGTCTCACCCCGCCGCGCCCCACTTTCGAGAATTACCTGGCGGTCCTCGGCGACAGCCAATTCGTGGGCGCCCTGGTCAACTCCGTCATCGTGGCGGCGACGACGACCATCCTCGCGCTCGCCGTCGCGTCGTTCGCGGCGTATCCGCTCGCCCGGCTCCCGATGCGCGGCAAATTCCTCATCCTGAGCATCGTGCTGTCCGTGACGACCTTCCCGGGCATCGCGATCGCGGCGCCGATGTTCTCCCTGTGGAACGATCTGGGGCTCTACAACACGCTGGTCGGACTGATCATCCCCTATCTGACGTTCACGCTGCCGTTGTCGATCTACACCCTCGTGTCGTTCTTCAAAGAGATCCCCGTGGAGCTCGAGGAGGCGGCCTACATCGACGGGACGTCCCCCTTCCAGGCCTATTACAAGGTCATCCTCCCGCTCGCCGCGCCCGGGATCGCCACCGTGGGGATCCTCGCGTTCATTTTCGCCTGGAACGAGTTCCTGCTCGCGGCCACGCTGACGTACAGCCCCGAGGCCCGCACCGTTCCCGTCGCCATCGCGTTCTTCACGGGCGCGAGCGAGTACGAGCAGCCGCTCGGCACGATCAGCGCCGCGTCCGTGATCATCTCGATCCCGCTCATCCTCCTGGTGCTGGTCTTCCAGAAGAAGATCGTGTCCGGCCTCACCGCGGGGGCGGTCAAAGGATGAACACCCAGAACGGACGGTGGTGGCGCGAGGGCGTCTTCTACCAGGTGTACGTGCCGTCGTTCCAGGACGGCGACGCGGACGGATTCGGCGATCTGCGAGGCGTGGAACAGCGCCTCGACCACCTCGCGGCACTCGGCGTGACCGCGATCTGGCTGAGCCCGATCTACGCTTCGCCGCTGCTGGACTTCGGTTACGACGTGTCCGGTTACACCGAGGTGGGGGCGGTGTTCGGCGATCTGGCCACCTTCGATCGGATCGTCCGGGGGGCGCACGATCGAGGGCTCCGGGTCGTGCTCGACTACGTGCCCCAGCACACCTCCAGCGAGCATCCCTGGTTCCGCGACGCGCTTTCGAGCCGTGACAGCGAACATCGGGACTGGTATCTCTGGCACGACCCGAACCCGGACGGCGGCCCGCCGAACAACTGGGCCTCCGCCTTCGGCGGCCCCTCCTGGACCTTCCACGAGCCGACCGGCCAGTACTACTATCACGCGCACCTGCCCGAGCAGCCGAGCCTGAACTGGCGCAACCCGGCCGTCAAGCAGGCCATGTTCGACGTCATGAGGTTCTGGCTCGACCGCGGGGTGGACGGGTTCCGCGTGGACGCGGTGTGGCGGCTCATCAAGGACGCGCGCCTGCGCGACAACCCGATGGATGACGGCGACGGGTCGTTCGAGATCGGGGGCGCGGCCGCCCACACCACGGTCCGGCAGATCCAGAAATACACCGCCGACCAGCCCGAGCTGCCGGGCCTGCTCGCGGAGATGCACACGGTCACCGAGGAGTACGACGACCGGATGCTGATGGGTGAGCTCCATCTCAAGCTCGAACGCGTCGCCGCTCTCGGCACGCGCGGCCTGGACCTCGCCATGAACTTCGCGCTCATCGACGCGCCCTGGAACGGCGTCGATCTGGCGAAGCTCATCCAGCGCTACTACGCCGCGCTGCCTCCCGGCTCGCACCCCAACTGGGTGCTCAGCAACCACGACCGGTCGCGGCTGGCCAGCCGGATCGGAGCGGAACGCGTCCCCGGCGCGCTGGCCCTGCTGCTCACGCTCCGCGGAACGCCGACGCTCTATTACGGCGACGAACTCGGCCTGCCCGACGCCCCGGTCGACGCCGGACATGCCCGCGACTGCGCCGAACTCCGCGCGCCCGGGCTCGGACTCGGCCGGGACCCCCAGCGCATGCCCATGCCCTGGCGGGAGAGTCCTGCGCACGCCGGATTCACCCCCGACGACGTCGAGCCGTGGCTCCCCATACCCTCCTGGGCGGGGCGATTCAGCGTCGAGGCCCAGGAACTCGAACCCCGCTCGGTCCTCGTCCTCGTCAAGGAGCTCCTGGCGCTCCGGCGGGAGCTGCCCGCCCTGCGCCGAGGGGGGATCACCGTGCTGTCCGCCCACCCTGACCAGCTCGTCTACCTTCGCGGCGACGGCGAGGACTCGCTGCTGGTGGCGGTGAATCTTTCCGACCGCGACCAGGAGATCGCGTTCCACAGTCCCAGGAGAACGCTCTGGTCGTCACACTCGGCCGTCGCCGAGCCGGCCTCTCTCACCCTCGCGCCGTTCGAGGCACGGATCCTGGCGGCTGACACTCGTTGACCCGAAGGACGGCCACCCCGCGACGAGGTGGCCGTCCGTCAGGCGGGGATCAGCCGATCAGGTACTTCATCACCTTCTTGATCGTCGCGTTCCGCTCGTTGTCGTCGGCGAGCTGCTCCAGCCCGAACCCCAGCAGCACCGTGTCCTTGGTGGAGACGGCGGCCGTGGTGTCGGCCTGCGCGCGGGCGAAGTCGCCCGCGCCGGTGGGGCTGCCGGCCGGAGGACCGGGGATGGCCCACGGGCCGAGGCCGGTCTCGAAGCCCTCGGAGTCGAGGGTGCCGCCGGTGGTGGTGACCCGCGTGTCGTCCACGAACGTGCCGACGCCGCCCGTGCCCGGGTCGGTCACGTAACTGACCGACACCTCGACCTGCTGGCCCGCGTACGCGGACAGGTCGAAGGCGACCTGCTTCCAGCCGCCGGAGTCGCCGGTGAACCGGTTCCAGGAGCCGCTGGTGCCACTGGCCGTGCAGGGGTTGCCGCCGGTCAGGTAGTGCCCCAGCCACGGGTGCTCGCCCAGGTAGAAGCCGGCCTCGCACTCCGACGGCACCGTGCTGTCCGTGCCGCCGTTGAGGTCGGGCAGCGTGGTCCAGTTGTCCTGGCCGACTGTGTGGGCCTCGACGATGACGTTGTCATAGCCGGGCTCGGTGTCGAAGGAGAGCTGGAAGGCCAGCCTCGGCTGCTGCGCCGCCGTCACGGATCCCAGGTTGACCGTCCTGGTCAGCCGCATGTACGAGTCGTCCGCGTGCGGCCCCCTGACGTACCACTGGCCCTCGACCGGGTCGAACGGACCGCCGGTGCCGAGCGTGTAGTCGGCCGCCGGAGTGCCCGTGAACCTCGGCAGGTCCGTGCCCATGGGCTGTAGCACGCCCGCCTCGTCCAGCGGGTTGTCCACCGTGGCCGGACCGCCGAACGTGCCGCCCGTCCCGGCCAGCGGGCCCTTCCCGGCGAAGCCGGTCGGGGAGTTGCGGGCGATGCGCCCGCCGACGCCCATGTAGTACTGGGTGAAGTCGTCGGCCAGCAGCAGGCACTCGTCGAACAGGCCCTGGATCGTGGTGACCACGCAGTCGCCGTCCGGGTCGCCGTCGAGGCCGTAGTAGATGCCTCCGACGATCGTGTCGAGAATGCCGTAGTACGCGGCCGTCTCGCCGGTGTAGAGGAGCTTGCCCCCTTCGTTGAGGTAGTCGCGGATGGAGACGGTCAGGTCCTGCTGCGACCGCTTGACGTCGGCGTCGGGCAGGTCGCCGAGCGGGGTCACGGTGACCAGGTCCTGCTGGTCCATGGACAGCCGATTGTCGCCCAGCTCCCACACGACGCCCTTGAAGTGCGACAGCACGCCCAGGTGGTGCGGCACGCCCTGCGCGTCCACGTCCCAGGTCTCGGAGGCGTACCCGGCGGACTGGAGGGCCTTCTTGTACGTCGTGGTGTGCTTGGGCGCCGTCACCGAGGGCGGATAGTCCGGGTTGAAGCCGGTGTAGTCCTCGTTGGCGACGATCAGGACCTTGGCCCGGGAGTTCTTGGCCAGGGTGTAGGTGAAGTGCGAGCTGGAGACGAGCCCGGTTCCCTGTTTGAAGCCCTGGAACCAGACCTCGACCTTGTCACCCGGTTTCGCGCCGCTCACGGTGGCTCGGTACTCGGCGAAGAACAGGTCGTTCTCGCCGCCGTACCGCTCGCCGCCCTGCCACTCCGACAGCGGCCTGGTCTGCGCCGGGCCGCCGTTGATGCGGAAGCGCATCGCCTTGCCCAGCAGCGACCTGCGGGCGGTGACCGCCACCGGCTGCGGGTCGCCGTACGACACGCTGAAGGAGTCCGGCTCGAAGTCGGGCACCGTGCGCCCGACCACGGAGACCGGATTGTCCGGCGTCTGCACGGTCTTGGCCGCGGCCAGCGCCAGCGGGACGTTCTTGAGGAACTCGTCCTGGATCAGCGCCTCGCTGTCGGGGAAGGTGAAGCCCTGGCCGCCGGCGCAGTCGGCCAGCGTCCACTCGTCATTCGGGTTCCGCTCGACCGCGTCCTCGCAGGTGGACATCTCCGGCGTGATGGACATGACGCCCCGGACGTTGGTCATGTGCCCGTCCAGCTCACCGTTGGTGGTGTAGAGCTCGGCGCCGATGTCGGGGTCGTAGCCGGGCACGGCCGGGTGGGCGTCGTCGCCGAGCATGGCCTCGAAGATCAGGTCGTCGGGCGACCGCGTGGCCTGCTGCCAGCCGACCCCGTACAGCAGCAGCATGGCCGCGGAGTGGTAGTTCAGCAGGTACGTGAAGTGCACCCGTTTGGTCAGGTTGTCCAGCGCCACGGTTTCCGGCTCCGACTGGGCCGCCTTGCCGCGGTAGGTCTGGCTGGACAGGATGTTCGAGGAGCCCTCGTTGTCGTAGCCCCACTTGTAGGCGAAGTTGCGGTTGAGGTCGACGCCGTCGGCGCTGGTGAGCTGCCCGTCGCCGTCGTTGTCGCGCAGGTTCTTGCGCCACAGCCGGTTGTCGGGGGTGAAGGTGTAGTCGTAGCCGTCGGGGTTGGCCACCGGCATGAACCACAGCTCGGTGGTGTTCACGAGCTTGGTGAGCTCGGCGTTGCCGCCGTAGCCGTCGAGGAAGTGGTGCAGCAGCCGCCGGACCATCTCGGGTGTGATCCACTCGCGGGCGTGCTGGGCGGCCATGTAGAGCATGGCCGGGCGCTTGCCGTCGGCGAGCTTGCGGGCGTCCTTGGTCACCTTGATCGCGGTGATCGGCGTGCCGTTGAGGCTGTTGCCGAGGTTCACGACCTTGGCGATGCCGGGCTTGGCGTTGGCCGCGGCGATGATCTCCTCGCGGAGGCCCCCGGCGCCCGCGTACCGCTTGAACACCCCGTCGCCCTTCTGCGCCAGCCGCGCCTTGTCCGCGGTCTGGGCCTTCAGGGTGATGCCCTGCTTGGCGAGCGTGTCGGCCAGCGCGGCGGCGAGGATCACCTCGATGGTGACCTTCCCGTTCGCACGCTTGACGATCCGCATCTCCTCGCGGTCCACGCCGGCCGCGACGAGCCTGGCCAGCTGGTCCGCGGTGAGCTCGCCGGTGTAGACGAACACGCCGTCGGGGCCCGGAGCGGGCTTGGGCACCGCCGACGCGGGTGGGATGGCGAACGAACCGAGTAACAGGAGGGTGCCGGCGAACATGATTAACGCGCGCTTCATCGCGCCTCCGAGAAATCAGCCCCCGAATGTCGCTAGGGATGCCCGCAATCTCCGTGTATGCCGGTGGCCTTGTCAATCAAGACGGCCACATGTGGTCAAAATTCGAACTATGTAATCCAAGGCACATCCGGATTCGTATGGAGGCCCCATCCGCAGGTCAAGCCTGCGCGCGTCACGGAGGCGCGGCGGTGAGGCGGAGGAGCGTCACCCTGGAGGGCCCTCAGCCCGGTGCGGCGGGTGGTGCCCACCGTGCGCAGCCGTAAAAGACCGTGGTTGTGAACGCGCAACGGGCCGCCCGCCGTGAGAACGGCGAGCGGCCCGTGATGAGCGCTGGACGAAACTAGTCGTTCAGGTGCTGGCGCAGGTAGGACTCGACGCCCTCGATGGAGATGCGCTCCTGGGCCATCGAGTCGCGCTCGCGGATCGTCACCGCCTGGTCCTCGAGCGTGTCGAAGTCGACCGTGATGCAGAACGGCGTGCCGATCTCGTCCTGGCGCCGGTAGCGGCGGCCGATGGCGCCCGCGTCGTCGAACTCCACGTTCCACCGGCGGCGCAGCTGCGCGGCCAGGTCGCGGGCCTTCGGCGACAGGTCGGCGTTGCGCGAGAGCGGCAGGACCGCGGCCTTGACCGGCGCGAGCCGGTGGTCGAGCCGCATGACCGTGCGCTTCTCCATGACGCCCTTGGCGTTGGGGGCCTCGTCCTCGCTGTAGGCGTCGAGCAGGAACGTCAGCGTGGCCCGGTCGACACCGGCGGCCGGCTCGATGACGTAGGGGATGTAGCGCTCCCCCGTGTCCTGCTCGAAGAAGCTCAGGTCGGTGCCCGACGCCTTGGAGTGGGCGGTCAGGTCGAAGTCGGTGCGGTTGGCGACGCCCTCGAGCTCACCCCACTCGGTGCCGGTGAAGTTGAAGCGGTATTCGATGTCGACGGTGCGCTTGGCGTAGTGGGACAGCTTGTCCTTCGGGTGCTCGTAAAGGCGCAGGTTGTCCTTGCTGATGCCCAGATCGGAGTACCAGCGGTAGCGCTCGTCGATCCAGTACTGGTGCCACTCCTCGTCCGTGCCCGGCTTGACGAAGAACTCCATCTCCATCTGCTCGAACTCGCGGGTGCGGAAGATGAAGTTACCCGGCGTGATCTCGTTGCGGAACGACTTGCCGATCTGGCCGATGCCGAACGGGATCTTCCTGCGGGCCGACTGCTGCACGTTGAGGTAGTTGATGAAGATGCCCTGCGCGGTCTCGGGGCGCAGGTAGGCCAGGCCGGACTCGTCCTCGACCGGGCCGAGGTAGGTCTTGAGCAGGCCGCTGAACTGCCGGGGCTCGGTAAAGGTGCCCTTGTTGCCACAGTTGGGGCAGGTGATGTCGGCCAGGCCGCCCTCGGGCACCTTGCCGTTCTTCTCCTCGTACGCCTCGATCAGGTGATCGGCGCGGAAGCGCTTGTGGCAGGAGAGACACTCGGTCAGCGGGTCGGTGAAGGTCTCGACGTGGCCGCTGGCCCGCCACACCTCGGGAGCCAGCACCACGCTGGAGTCGAGGCCCACCACGTCGTCGCGCGACTGGACCATCGACAGCCACCACTGCCGCTTGACGTTGTTCTTGAGCTCGACACCCAGTGGACCGTAGTCCCACGACGCGCGCAGTCCGCCGTAGATCTCGCTCGACGGGTATACGAGCCCGCGGCGCTTGGCGAGGCTGACGATGGTGTCCATGACGTCGGTGCGTCGTGCCATTTTGGTTGATTCTCTTTCCGGCTGGAGGTCGGCGAGTGAAATTGGTGAGATCCCAGCTTAGGGGACGCACGGACCCTCTCGCGCGCCACTAATCGTTAAGCGCCTTCCTGTGTGTAAACGTCCTCGAACGCACTGGGTTCGTTGACCATGAGAATCATCAGTGGATACATCACCATCCGGGCGGCGGAGAGCGCTCTGCGGTAGAAACCGGCGCCCTCCCACTCCGTGACCAGTGCCCACAGATTGGGCTCATCGACCGAACGGGCCAGCCTGCCACGCTGGAAGCCCGGCTGGGCGGCGAGCGTGTCGAGGATCGTGTGGCCCTGCTTGATGAAATCTTGGGACTGGGACTCTGGAACGGTGTATCGGATCACGGCGAGCACCCGACCAGATTAAAGGCGTGACAGCGCCCGAGGCGCCCACCCCGGTCATGATGGCCGCCCACTCGGCGCCCCGTCTCCCGTAGGCTCTGGGTGTGGCCCCTGACAGCAAGCGCCCGCTTCCCAAGGGCGAGCAGTTCTTCACGCCGGGCGCGACCGGCCTGCGCAAGGCCGTCGAGCGGCGCAGCGCCGTGCCGATGACCTACCTGTTCACGCAGGTGCCCCGATGGACGGCGCCCACGGTGCTGGTGATCCTGCTGCTGGCCGGGTTCGCCGTGGCCAATCCGCTGGGCGGCGTGGCCGTGCTGCCGGCGATCGCCTTCATCGGCTGGCTGGCGTACCTGTCGTGGCCGTCGCTGGGGATCGGCGGGAAGGTGATGCGGGTCGCCATGCTGACCTTCCTCGCGCTTCTGGCGGCGACCCGCTTCGGCCTCATCGCGCCCTAAGGCAGGAGCGTGTGGCCTCATCGCCCCCTAAGGCAGGAGCGTGTAGTGGGGGAAGTTGCCCGGCAGGCGTTCGCCGTCCGGGCCCGCGGTGGAGGCCCGCACCAGCAGCTCGCCGCCGACGAACGCGCCGCGCCAGGACGCCCCGAGCCCGCCGAACAGCTCCTCCCTGTCGCCCCGCGAGCGCGGCCTGTTGTGCCCCACCTTGAACGCCCGCACCTCCGGCGCCAGCCGGTGGAACGTCTCCTCCTCGTCGCACGACAGCGTGGCCACCAGGGCGCCGTTGCTGGCGTTCATGGCGGCCAGCAGTTCGGCCTCGGTGTCGACCAGCACGACGGTGTCCACGGGCCCGAACGGCTCGGCGTGGAAGAGGGGTGAGGAGCGGGGCGGGTTGAGGAGCGCCGTCGGCGCAAAATACGCCGAAATATCCTGCCCCGGCAGGAAATGTCCGGCATCGAGGGACGCCCGGTGCACCGGCACCCCGCCCCTGGCCACCGCCTCGTCCACCTGGTCGGCCAGCTCCTTGGCCTTGGAGGCGTTGATCAGCGGCCCGAAGTCCAGCTCGGGCAGCGGATCGCCGGGATCGGCCACCGCCAGCGGATGCCCGAACCGCAGCGACCCCACCGCCCCCAGGTACGCCCCCAGGAACTCGTGGAACAGCGACCGCTGCACCACGAACCGCGGATAGGCCGTGCAGCGCTGCTTGCCGTAGTCGAACGACACCCGGATCTGCCTCGTGAGCAGCTCCCAGTCGCCGTACTCCCACACGCCCCAGCAGTTCAGCCCCTCCTGCTCCAGCACGTGCCGCCGCCCGAGGTCGGCCAGCGAGGTCGCCACCTTGGCCCCCGCGTCCCGGCCGCCCACGAACGACACGCTGCCCAGCGCCCGCCCGCCGACCAGCACCGGCGACAGGTCCGCGCCTCCCCCGCTCACCAGCGTGAACGGCAGACCCTCCCGCACCGCCAGCGCGCAGGCGAGCGTCAGGCAGCACAGGCCGCCGTCCGTGGGCGTCTTGGCGATCACCGCGTTGCCGGCCAGCGCCTGCACGAGCATCGCGTGCATGAGCACGCTCATCGGATAGTTCCAGCTTGCGATGTTGCTGACGGGGCCGGGCAGCGGCATGCGCCCGGCGACCAGGCGGTCGATCTCGTCGACGTACCAGCGCACGCCGTCGAGGCAGCGGTCCACGTCCGCGCGGGCCGTCTTCCACGGCTTGCCGATCTCCCAGACCAGCAGCAGGGCCAGCAGGTCGCGGTGGGCGGCCATCGACTCGACGGCGGCCGACACCATGGCCTTGCGCTCGGCCAGCGGCAGGTGCCGCCAGCGCCGGTGCTCCTCCACCGCGCCCGCCACCGCCCGCCCGGCGCCCGCCCGGTCGATCCTGGGCGGTCCCGCGATGGCGGTGCCGTCCAGCGGCGAGAAACCGGGCACGGGGCGCCCGTCGCGGTGCCAGATGCCGCCCCAGTGGTTGAGCACCCGGTCGTCGTGGAATGCCTCGGGGACCGCCGAACAGCACCGTTCGTAGGCGTCCCGCCAGTCCGTACCCGGCTTGATCCGCATGCGCTCCTCCTCAGTCGGACCAGTCGGCGGTGATGAGCTCGGGCAGCGGCTCGAACTCCTTGATCGCCTCCAGCGAGGGCCCCATGGCGGCGTTGGCCTCGCGTTCCACCATCACCTCCACCAGCACCGGCAGCCGCTCCCGCGCCGACTCCGCCGTCGCCCAGGCCAGCGCGTCCCGGATGTCGCCCGGCAGCTCCACCCGGCGCGCCGGGCAGCCGAACGCCTCCATGGCCTTGACATGGTCGATGCCGCCTTCTCCGTAGTGCAGGTCCACGGCGTAGTTCATGTCGTACGGGATCTCGGCCTGCCTGATGAGGCCCAGGTACTCGTTGTTGATCATGACGATGACGAACGGGATCCGGTACTGGGCGGCCACCGCGACCTCCTCCATGAGGAACTGGAAGGAGTAGTCGCCCACGACCGCCACGACCTGCCGCTCGGGATGCGCGCACTTGACGCCCATCGCCGCGGGCACCTCCCAGCCCAGCGGCCCGGCCTGGCCGCAGACCAGGTAGCGGCGCGGCAGGTAGGTCGTCTGGAACTGGCCGGACCAGATCTGGTAGAGCCCGATGGCGGTGACGAACGTGGTGTCTCTGCCGAAATACTCGTTGATCTCCTTGAACACCCTCGGCGGCTTGATGGGCACGTCGTCGAAGTCGTCGCGGCGCGCCATCGTCCTGCGCAGGTCGGAGACCTTCCGTACCCACTTGCCCGGCTGCCGCGGCCCGCCGCGGCGGCGCGCCTCGTGCAGCAGCTCCGCCAGCACCGGCCGGGCGTGCCCGACGATCCCGAGATCCGGCTCGAAGACCCGGCCGATCTGCATGGGCTCGATGTCCACGTGCACGAACGTCCGGCCCCGGCGATAGACGTCGAGGTCGCCGGTGTGCCGGTCGCCGAACCGGGCGCCGATGGCCAGCACCAGGTCGCTCTCCAGGAACGCGGCGTTGCCCCACCGCGTCTGGGTCTGGATGCCCGCCATGCCCGCGAACAGCGGGTGGTCCTCGGGGAAGGCGCCCTTGCCCATGAGCGTCACCTGCACGGGCACCTGGAGGTGCTCGGCCAGCGCGCGCAGCTCGTCCGTGGCGTCCGCGATGATCACGCCGCCGCCGGCCAGGATGATCGGCCGCCTGGCCCCGGTCAGCAGGTCCACGGCCCGGTGCAGGGCCTTGGGCAGCGGCGCGGGCTCGTCGACGGGCAGCGGCGCGTCCAGCTCCCGGTCGTACAGGCAGGTCCCGCGCTGGACGTCGACCGGCAGGTCGATGAGCACCGGGCCGGGCCGCCCCGAGCGGGCGATCCTGAACGCCTCCCTGAACACCCACGGCGCCTGCGCCGGCTCCTTGAGCTGCACCGCCCACTTGGTCACCGGCCGGGCGATCTCCACGATGTCGACCGCCTGGAACGCCTCCTGGTGCAGCTTGGACGAGACAGCCTGGCCGGTGACGCAGATCATCGGGATCGAGTCGGCCAGGGCGGTGTAGAGGCCGGTGATCATGTTCGTGCCGGCGGGGCCGGAGGTGCCGATGCACACGCCGACGTTCCCGGTCACCCTGGACCAGCCGTCGGCCGCGTGGGTGCCGCCCTCCTCGTGGCGTACGGTGATATGCCTGATCGAGCTGTGCTGGAGCGCGGCGTAGAGCGGCAGGATGGCCGCGCCCGGGATGCCGAAGACGGTGTCCACCCCCTCCGACTCCAGCACGGCGACCACAGCCTCCATACACGGAACTCTTTTTCCGCGGGCTCCTTCGTCGCCCGCGGAAAAACCCCTTGCCGTGCTTCTGGTTCTCTCGCTTCGCTCGTTCACGCGTTCAGCCTTTCCACGACCTTCAGAAGGGCGGAGTGGTCGAGCGAGCCGTGGCCCTGCGCCCTGGCCGCGGCCACGAGCTGGGCGACCTGCCCGGTGAGCGGCAGGCTGAGCCCGGCCTCGCGGGCGGCGGCGACGGCGATGCCCATGTCCTTGTGGTGCAGGTCGATCCGGAACCCGGGGTTGAACTCCCGCCGGACCATGGTGTGCCGCTTGAGCTCCAGGATCCTGGAGCCCGCCAGGCCGCCCGCGAGCACGTCCAGCCCCGCCAGGGGGTCCACGCCCGAGGCTTCGAGCAGCACGATCGCCTCCGCCACCAGCCCGTAGATGCCGCCGACGACGAGCTGGTTGGCCGCCTTGACGGTCTGTCCCGCGCCGGCCGGGCCGACGTGCACGACGGTTGTGCCCAGGGTGCCCAGGACGGGCCGGGCCGCCTCGACGTCCTCGGCCGCTCCGCCCACCATGATCGACAGGGTGCCGTCGATCGCGCCGCGCTCGCCGCCGCTGACGGGGGCGTCCACCGCCCGTACGCCGGCGGCCGCCGCCTCCTTGGCGACCCAGCGGGAGGTCTCGGGTTTGATGGTGCTCATGTCGATGTAGAGGAGGTTCGGGCGGCCGTACTCGATGACCAGCGGCGCGACCTCCTCCACCTGCGGCGAGTCGGGCAGCATCGTGATCACCGCCGCGGCGCCGCCGACCGCCTCGACCACGCTGGAGGCGGCCTTGCCGCCCAGGCCGACGAGTTGCTCGACCCGCTCGGCACTCACGTCATAACCGGTCACTACATGTCCGGCTTTGAGGAGGTTGGCCGCCATCGGGCTGCCCATGATCCCCAAGCCGACGAACCCGATGTTCACGCCTGCCTCCAGTCGAACGCGCCCGGCCCCTCGTGCCGGTACTCCAGGCCGATGTGGCCCTGATAGCCCGCCGCCGTCAGCCGGGCGAAGATCTTGTCGTACGGCATGCGCCCGCTGCCGGGGTGGCCCCTTCCGGGGTCGTCGGCGATCTGCACGTGGCCGAACCTGGCGCTGTGCCGGTCGATGAGCTCCAGGACGTCCTCGCCCATCCGGTGCAGGTGGTAGAGGTCGGCCAGGAAGGCGACGTTCTCCCGGTCCACCTCGTCGATCAGCTCGAACGCCGCCTGCGACGACGTGATCGGATATTTCGGGTTCTCGTGGGAGTTGAGGGCTTCGACCACCACGGTCGCGCCGATCGAGGCCGCCGCGTCGGCCGCCTTGCGCAGGTTCGCCACGGCCAGGGCCCGATCGGTGCCGGGGTCGTTGCCGTACAGGGCGTTGAGCACCCCGCAGCCGAGCTCGCCCGCCAGCCGCACCGCCACGTCGATGTTGGCCTGGAACCGGGCGGAGCCGTCCGGCCTGGCCGTCAGGCCGCGCTCGCCGGCGGCCATGTCGCCGGCGTCGAAGTTGAGGCCGGTCAGGCGCACCCCGGCGTCCTCGATCGCCTGCCGCAGCGCCGCCAGCTCCCTGTCCGACGGCTCCGGCCCGTCGAAGGGCCACCACAGCTCCACGGCGTCGAACCCCGCCTTGGCCGCCGCGGCGGGCCGCTCCAGCAGCGGCAGGTCCGTGAACAGGATGGACAGGTTGACGTCGAACCTCACGCCGCACCCCGCCGGCTCAGGGCAGAACGCATGAGACGGGCGGTCTCGGACGGAGTGCGCCCGACGCGGACCCCGGCCGCCTCCAGCGCCTCCTTCTTGGCCTGGGCGGTGCCGGACGAGCCGGACACGATCGCGCCCGCGTGCCCCATCGTCTTGCCCTCCGGCGCGGTGAACCCGGCCACGTAGGCGACGACGGGCTTGGTGACGTTCGCGGCGATGTAGGCGGCGGCCCGCTCCTCGGCGTCGCCGCCGATCTCGCCGATCATGACGATGGCGTCCGTGCCCGGATCGTCCTGGAACGCCTGGAGGCAGTCGATGTGGCTGGTCCCGACGACCGGGTCGCCGCCGATGCCGACCGCGGTGGAGAAGCCGAGGTCGCGTAGCTCGTACATGAGCTGGTACGTCAGCGTGCCCGACTTCGACACCAGCCCGATGCGCCCGGCGGAGGTGATGTCGGCGGGGATGATCCCGGCCGAGGACCGCCCCGGGCTGATGAGCCCCGGGCAGTTCGGGCCGATGATCCGGGTACGGCCGTTCGCGAGGGCGCGGAAGCGCACCGCGTCGTGGACGGGGACGCCCTCGGTGATCACCACGCACAAGGGCACCCCGGCCTCGACCGCCTCCTCCACGGCCCCACCGGTGAAGCGCGGCGGCACGAACACCACCGAGACGTCGGCCCCGGTCTCCCCCACCGCCTCGGCCACGGATCCGAACACGGGCACCGCGCGCTCGCCGAAGTCCACGGACCGGCCGCCCTTGCCGGGCGTCACCCCGGCCACGACGTCGGTGCCCGCGGCCAGCATGCGGGCCGTGTGCCTGGTGCCCTCCGCGCCGGTCATGCCCTGCACGAGCACCCGGCTGTCCTCGGTCAGAAAGATCGCCATCACGCACCTGCCGCGAGTCTGGCCGCCATCTCGGCGGCGCCGTCCATGGTGGAGACCTGCCGGACCGCCGGGTGCCGGGCGTCGCTGAGGATGCGCCGGCCCACCTCGGCGTTGTTGCCGTCCAGGCGTACGACGATGGGCCTGGCCAGGCCGCGCTCGCCGAGAAGCTCGAGTGCGGTGACGATGCCGCTGGCCACCGCGTCGCAGGCGGTGATGCCGCCGAAGACGTTGACCAGCACCGAGCGCACGTCGGGGTCGGCGAGGATGATCTCCAGCCCGTCGGCCATGATCTTGGCGGACGCGCCTCCGCCGATGTCCAGGAAGTTCGCGGGGGCGGCCCCGGCGCCGGCGACCACGTCGAGCGTGCTCATGACCAGCCCGGCGCCGTTGCCGATCACGCCTACCCGGCCGTCGAGCTTGACGTAGTTCAGCCCCTTGGCGCGGGCGCGGTCCTCCAGGCTGCCGGTGCCCTCCCCGTACTCCCACGAGTGCCGGAAGGCCGAGTTGTCGTCCAGCGTGACCTTGCCGTCGAGGGCCACGATCCGCTGGTCGGTGGTGCAGATCAGCGGGTTCACCTCGACCAGCAGGGCGTCCTCCGCGACCAGGACCCGCCACAGTTTCTCCAGCACCTCGGCCGCCTGCTCGGGCAGCCCGGCCTTGGCCGCCAGCAGGCGCGCGGCGTCCGCGTCCACGCCCGTCACCGGGTCGACCGGCAGCCTCACCAGGGCGTCCGGGTCGGTGGCGGCCAGTTCCTCGATCTCCATGCCTCCCCGGCCGGACACCATCGCCAGGAAACCGCCCTCAGCCCGGTCAACGAGGAAAGCCGCGTAGTACTCCTCGAACGGCACGGTCGCCGTCTCCACCAGCACGCTGCGCGCGACGTGCCCCTTGATGTCCATCCCGAGCACGCGCCCGGCCTCCGCCTCGGCGGTGACCGGCCCGGCAGCGGTCCTGATCCCGCCCGCCTTGCCGCGTCCACCGGTCTTCACCTGGGCCTTGATGACGACGGGCGCGTTCAGCTCGGCCGCTATCGCACGGGCCTCCGCCGGGGTGGCCGCGATCCTGCCTGCCGGGACGGGGATCCCGTGACGCCCGAAGAGCTCCTTCGCCTGGTACTCGTACAGGTCCATTCGAGCCTCCTTTGTAGACGGTATACCGTATGGAAAAACCCTCGTCTAGGGTCTCGACAGGCTCTCGTCTACTGGATATTCCATACAGTATGGAGAATGCAGTTAGAGACTGGCGCGGGCGCTCGTACCATCCCGGGCCCGTCCCCGCCGACCGCACGCGCATGTTCTGGCTGGCCTGGGGCGCCATGGCGGCGATCAGCCCGCTCCAGTACGGCTACGCCGCCCTCCTCGCCAAGGAGGCCACCGGGCTCACCCTCCTGGCCGTCTGGATCGCCTGCCAGGCCGCGGGCGCCCTCCCCGCGCTCCGCCTGGTACGGCGGGGCCGCCTCGGCGTCCGTACCAGCCTGGCCGCGGGAGCCGCCCTGAGCTTCGCCGGCCTCGCCGCGGCGGCGCTCCCGTTGAGCGCCCCGGGGGCCTTCGTGGGGTACGCGCTCCTCGGCGGCCTGGGCGCGGGCCTGGTCTACGGGGTCTGCGGCGAGGTCGTCTCCTCCTGGTACCCGGAGCGGCCCGCCGCCCGGGTCGGCCTGATCACCGGCGCCTTCGGGTACGGCGCGGTGCCCCTGCTCGTCTGGGCCGGGCTCGCGCCGGCGGCCACGCCCACCGCGTTCATGGTCGCGGCGGTCGTCGCCCTGGTCGTCATCGCGACCGCGGCCCGGCACCTGCGGCTGCCTCCCGCGCTGTGGTGGCCCGAGGACGTGGACCCGCGTTCGCACGCCCTGGACGCGGCGCGGCTGCGCACGACGCCGGAGGCGGCCCGGCAGTTCGGGCCGGCCCAGGCGCTGCGCACGCGCACGCTGCCGGCGCTGGCCCTGATCCTGACGTGCGCGGGCGCGGTGTCGGTCTTCGACGTGATCGTGGTGGCGGGCACCGGCTCGTGGGGCGCGCTGGCCGTCCTGGTGGCGTTGAACGGGGCCAGCCGGTCGGTGGCCGTGCGCTGCTCGGAGCTGTTCGGCCGCCGCCGCGTGCTCGCCGCCGTCCTGACCGCCCTCGCCGCCGGCCAGGTGCTCCTCGCCACCGCCCTCACCGCCCCGCCATCGGGCCCGACACCGACCGGGACCGCCCTTGGTTCCACGCTGCCGGGTTCTGCGTCGACCGGAACTGTGGTGGCTGAGTCCGTGGCGGGTGGCGGGCCGTTGTTGTGGCTCGGGGCCGTGGCGGCCGGGCTCGGGGGCGGGGCGTTCTACCCGCTGCTCGCCAGCCTGGTGCGGGAGTTCTTCGGGGTCGAGCGGGCGGGCGAGATCCATGCCGTCGTCTACAGCGCCAAGGCGCTGGCCGGCGCGGGGGCCGTCGCCCTGGCCCTGTTCGCCCTGAGCACCCCCGCGCCCGCGCTCGCCGTGGCCGCCGCCCTCGCCGCCCTCCCGGCCCTGGCCATCCCCCGCCTCCGCATCCCCGGCCTCCCGTCCACCATCCCCGCGTAACCCCCGCATCGGCGCCCACCACCCCTCAAGCGCCGCCCCCTCTGGCCCCGCACCCGCCACCGTCTCCCCTGCCGCGCCCATTTACGGCGCCTGAGGTGAGCGAAGGTGAAGGACTGCGAGAGGCGACGACAAGGCGGCGCTTCGAGGCGCGCCCGGGGACGACCCGCCGCAAGGGCGAGGACGACGCGCGAGGGCCGACGGCAGGGCACCGTGTGAAGGGCGCCGTGGCAAAGCGCCGCTACGGCGGGGCAGCGGGCGAGGGACGAAACCCGCGATGGGGCGACACGCGGAGGGCGTCGCGCGACCGCCGTAGCGAAGCGACGCGGCGGCGGGGTAGTGGGTGAGGTGCGGGGAGCGGCGGTGGGGCGGCGGTTGGAGGGGGTCGGGCCGGAGGGGGTGCAGGTGGGCCGTGGAGTGGGGGCGCGAGGGGTGGGGGTGACCGGTGAGGTGTGGGAGACGAGGGAAGAGGGAGCGCCTGTGATGAGACTCACGGCCAGGAGAGACCCCTGGACGGTATGCTGTAGGCAGTCGACGAAAAACCGTAACGCAGCCCTGGAGACGTGACCATGTTGCTGTCGGATCAGGCCGGTCAGGCGGCGGCCACCAAGATTCCCCGCCCTGCCACGCTCCGTGAGAGCGTTATCGAGGCTATCCAAGAGCTCATCGTCTCCGGGCAGCTCAAGCCGGGCCAGCACCTCGTGGAGAGCGAGCTGGCCGAGCTCCTCGGCGTGTCCAGGCAGCCCGTCCGCGAGGCGCTGCAGCAGCTCAGCGGCGAGGGCTGGGTCGACCTGTTCCCCGGCCAGGGCGCGTTCGTGCACGTCCCGACGGTCGAGGAGGCCGACCAGCTGCTGGCCGTGCGCACGCTGCTGGAGACCGAGTCCGCCAGGCTGGCCGCCAAGCAGGCGGGCGAGGACGGCGTCAAGCGGCTGCGCGCCCTGTGCGCGCGGGGCATCGCGGCGGTGGAGGCCGACGACGTCGACTCCGCCGTGGCGACCAACTCCGAGCTGCACGCCCTGGTGACCGCCCTGTCGGGCAACCAGGTCCTCTCGGAGCTGGCCAGCCAGGTGGCCAGGCGGGTGCGGTGGTACCACACGCCGGTGGCCCGCCAGCGCGGCATGGCCTCGTGGGAGGAGCACACCTCGCTGATCGACGCCATCGAGGCGGGCGACGAGCGGCGGGCAGCCAAGATCATGCGCGAGCACACCGAGCACACCCGTGCCTCGTACATGGCTCAGCGCGAGCAGGAGCCGGTGCTGCCGGCGCCCAAGCCGGTACGCAGGCGCCGGACGCGGCAGCCGGGTTGATCCGGCGTTCACAAGAGACCACATGCTCCGAAACACCTCGGGTAGAGGATGGAGCCGACAAATCAGGAGGTGCGTGACCATGAAGGCGTTCATCCGCTTTCTCCTCGGTGATCCCCCGGGTCAGGCAGCGGACGGCCGGGCGATCGGCCTGGGCCTGAGCACAGCTCTCAAGAAGCACTACTCCGCCGACGATGCGGACCGCTACCTGCGCGAGTGGGCCGCCGCGGAGCACGACGACGTACACGACTGCCCGCGTCACTGAGAACACGTCACTGAGAACGCGGCGCTGAGCAGGACGCGGCGCTGAGGAGCCGCGGCAGGGACGATCGTCCCGATGCCGCGGCGTGGTCAGCGCTCCGCGGGTTCGGGCTCCACCCCCTCCGAGGCCGGGGCGGACGCCTTCGCGTCGCGGGCCGACTTGATGAGGCTCAGCACCGTGGTGACGGCGAGGGTGCCGACGATGACGCCGAGGGAGACCAGGATCGGGATCTCCGGCGCCCACGACACGCCGTCGTGGTGCAGAGCCTCCATGATCAGCTTCACCCCGATGAAGGCCAGCACCACAGACAGCCCCTTGCTCAGGTAGACGAGCCGGTCGAGCAGCCCGCCGATGAGGAAGAAGAGCTGGCGCAACCCCATGAGGGCGAAGGCGTTGGCGGTGAAGACCAGGTACGGCTCCTTGGTGAGGCCGAAGATGGCCGGGATGGAGTCGAGCGCGAAGAGCAGGTCGGTGGTCCCGATGGCGACCATGACGATCAGCATCGGGGTGACCATCCTGCGGCCGAGGTGCACGGTCAGCCGGGCGCCGTGATAGGTGTCCGTGGTCGGGAGCACCCGGCGGACGGCGCGCAGGGCGACGTTCTCGGAGAACTCCGCCTCGTCGTCCTCGCCGCCCATGAGCTTCCACGCGGTGTAGACGAGGAAGGCGCCGAACACGTAGAAGAGCCAGTCGAACCTGGCCACCGCGCCCGCGCCGGCCGCGATGAACGCACCCCGCATCCCCAGGGCCAGGATGATGCCGATGAGCAGCACCTTCTGGCGGTACTCCCTGGGCACCTGGAAGCGGCTCATGATCAGCAGGAAGACGAAGAGGTTGTCCACGCTGAGCGAATATTCGGTGATCCAGCCGGCGAAGAACTCGCCGCCGTGCGCGGGGCCCGACAGCAGCAGCAGTCCCACGCCGAAGGCCGCGGCCAGGGCGACGTAGAACGAGACCCAGGCCACGCACTCCTTCATGGACGGCTCGTGCGGCCTCCTGGCGACGAGCCAGAAGTCCACGGCGAGCACGACCGCGAAGCCGGCGATCGTGGCCAGCCAGATCCAGGGCGGCAGGTTCACCGGCGGGCCCCCTTCCGTGCGCGCAACATCCCGGCGTGCCGGATGTAGATGCCGAGCAGGTCCTTGGCCAGCGGGTTGGCGGCGGCGCGGCGGATCAGCCAGTGCGGCATGATCCGTTCGTGCAGCCAGACGAAGCCGATCGCGAAGCCGAGGCTCACCATCGCCTGGTACGCCAGGAACGGCAGCACGCCGTCGGCCAGACCGATCCCGACCAGGCTCTCCTGCGCGAGCCTGGACACGGGGAAGGCCGCGACCCAGTACAGGCCGACCGGCCCGAAGGTCCCCGGGCGGAACACGCCGTGGCCGAGCAGCACGCCGTACAGGCCGCCGAAGAGGGCGAGCGGCACGGCGAGCGACAGGGCCGACAGCGCGGCCATCCCGGTGGGCTGCCCCGCGAACAGGGTCAGCCCACCGGCCATGGCACCGGCGACGGCTCCGATCGACGCCCCTGGCAGGGCGAGTTCGAGGCTGTGCCGTCCGTCCATCAGCCCACGACCACGCCGAAGGCGAACAGGCTGTAGAACAGCATCCCCAGGTAGAACACCGCGCCGAAGCCGATGATGACGTTCGTCCACCACTTGGGCCTGATCGGTTTGGGCAGCATGCGGTTGTTCACCAGGAGCAGGGTCACGCAGTACGCCCCCATCGCGAACGTCGACAGGAACGCCAGCGTGTCCAGGATCCCGCTCGGCCCGTCAGCCGGCCCGAACAGCAGGATCAGGATGCCGAAAATGATCACGCCCCAGAGGAAGACCCCGTACAGGCGCGACATCCCCAGCTTCTTCGCCCCGGGCACGAAGTGGTACGTCATGTCAGCCTGGCCCCGGGAGAACGAGTCGAACAGCCCCAGGGTGGCGTTCAGGCCGATCAGCGCGATGAACCCGAGGAAGACCGCCCCGAGCACCGAGCTGCCCGCATGGGAGACGGCGTTGGCCATCGCGGTGAGCGCCACCTCGCGGTCGTCGCCCTGGATGACGGTGCGCACGCCCGGGTTCAGCCGCACCGCCGACTGCGCGATCACCGTGAACGAGATCGTCACCAGCATGGTGACGCCCCAGAACAGCAGCAGCGCGTCGAACGTGACCCAGCGCCGCCACCCCTTCCACTTGGCCATCTCGGCCGGGTCCTCGGTGTCGAACATGAACCCGCGCGCGGGCATCTCCTCCTGCTGGCCCGCGTGCCGCAGCCCGCGGATCTGCGGGATGTGCGCGCCCATGCCGGCCCCGGAGTCACGCAGGTGCAGCGTGTACCACATCTGCTGCATGCCGGAGGGCCCGGCGAAGGCGCACGCCCCCACGATGACGGGGAACCAGGCCGCCGACATGGCCTCCGACGGGAAGTAGCCGAAGGAGAACATGCCCGAGAGCGTGGAGGCCACGTCTCCCCAGGAGCCGACCATGGCGGCGACCACCGCCGTGCCGATCACGAGTACGCCGATGAGCAGCGACAGCACGTTCTCCAGCACGTTGTAGATCACCTTGGCCAGGCTGAACACCACGCCGACCAGGATGAGCCCGATGATGGCGGTCACCATCCATGGAATGCCGGTGATCTCCTCGAACGCCGCCGCTCCCGCCGACAGGTGTCCCGGCCAGATGTATACGGCGATGGCCACGATGAAGAAGAACCACATCAGCGGCTTGAACACCCGGGCCGCGCCGGAGAAGATGCTCTCCCCGGTCGCCATGGCGTAGCGCGCCATCTCCAGCATCACGAACGCCTGCAGCGTGACGCCGATCAGGAACAGCCACCTGATCTCGGGCCCGAACAGCAGCACCAGCCTGGGCCACATGTACGACTCGCCCATGCCCACGCCCAGCGCGACGAGGAAGACCGTCGGCCCGAGAATGTGCACCGACGGAGGCGCGTCGGGCAGCTTCCTGATGGGCATCGGCGCGAGCCGGCCCGCTTTCCATACTCGTTCGTCCTCGACCGGCGGCGTGGCCGTCGCCGGTGGTGTTTTCGATGTGTCCACCTACGGACCTCCTGGGGGGTTGTTACTTCCTCGTGCGCCCCGATTAGCCCCCTCACCCGCCTGTGTTGCGCTCGGCTCTTAGCGCAACAGTCCGGCGGCCCGGGCCCAGCGATATTTCGCGCCGAGGACCGCCACGGGCTTCTCCGTCGTGTACGGGTACGCGACCACGCCATGCTCGAACAGGTACTCGCTGGCCTCCTCTACTTCGGTGTCGCCGGCGAGTGACGCCACGACCGGCTTGACGTTGCCCTTCGCCCGCTCCTCCGCCACCACGCGGGCGATGAGCTCGGCGAAGACCATCGGCGGCGTCACGATCGTGTGCCAGTAGCCCAGGACGAGGGCGTGGATGCGCTCGTCGGCCAGGCCGAGGCGGACCGTGTTCTCGTAGGTCGAGGGTGGTTCGCCGCCGGTGATGTCGATGGGGTTGCCCGCCGCGCCGAAGGGCGGGATGTAGGCGCGGAAGGCCGTGTCCAGGTCGGGCGGGATGTCCATGAGCGTCAGCCCGGCGTCCACGATGGCGTCCGACAGCAGCACGCCCGAGCCGCCCGCCCCGGTGATGATGACGACGTTCTCGCCCTTGGGCGCGGGCAGGATCGGCAGCGCGCGGGCGTATTCGAGCATGTCGTTGAGTCCCGGCGCGCGCACGACCCCGGCCTGCCGCAGGATGTCGTCGTACACCTTGTCGTCGCCCGCCAGCGCGCCCGTGTGGGAGCCCGCCGCCCGCGCGCCCATCGCGGTGCGGCCGGCCTTGAGCACGATGACCGGCTTCTGCCTGACGACCCTGCGCGCGGCCTCGACGAAGCCGCGGCCGTCCTTGAGGTCCTCCAGGTGCATGGCGACGGCCTTGGTGTTGTCGTCCTGCTCGAAGAAGGTCAGCAGGTCGTCCTCGTCCACGTCGGCCTTGTTGCCGACGCCGACGATGGCCGAGACGCCCATCTTCGTGGTGCGGCTGAAGCCCAGGATGGCCATGCCGATGCCGCCGCTCTGCGAGGTCAGCGCCACGCTGCCCTTGACGTCGTACGGGGTGCAGAACGTCGCGCAGAGGTTCTCCGGCGTGTAGTAGTAGCCGTAGATGTTGGGCCCGAGCATGCGCACGCCGTGCCTGCGCGCGATCTCGACGATCTCCTTCTGGCCCTCGACGTTCCCCGTCTCGGCGAAGCCCGACGGGATCATGATCGCGCCCGCCACGCCCTTCCGCCCGGCCTCCTCCAGCGCCGGCGCCACGAACTTGGCGGGGATCGCGAACACGGCCACGTCCACGTCGCCGGGCACGTCCGAAATGCTCTTGTACGCGGTCAGCCCCATGATCTCGTCGGCCTTGGGGTTGATCGGGAGGATCTGCCCCTGGTAGCCGCCGTTGATGAGGTTGCGCATGACCGAGTTGCCGATCTTGCCGGTCTCGGCGGAGGCGCCGATCACGGCCACGGCGCGCGGCTTGAAGATCCGCTTCATCTGCCGGAGGATCTCCTCCCGCGACAGGCGGGGGACCTCGGCGGGCTTGTCGCCGATGAGGATGCGCACGTCGGCGGCCACCGCGCCGTTCGCGTCGGCGAAGACGGGGTTGAGGTCCACCTCGACGATCTCGGGGAAGTCGGTGACCAGCCGGCCGACGCGCTCGATCAGCTCCGCGAGTGCCTCCCGGTTCGCGGGCTCCGCGCCACGGGCACCACGGAGCACTTCCGCCGCCCTGATGTCGTCCAGCATCCCAAGGGCATCTTCACCCGAAACCGGGGCAAGGCGGAAGGTCACGTCCTTCAGCACCTCGACCAGGACGCCGCCCAGCCCGAACGCGATGACCTTGCCGAACGTGGGATCGGTGACGGCGCCGACGATGACCTCGTGGCCGCCGCCGACGAGCTGCTGCACCTGGACGCCGTCGATGGTGGCGTCGGCGTTGTAGGCGCGGGCGTTGGCGAGGATCGTGTCGTAGCCGGCACGGACCTCCTCCGCGCTCTTCAGGCCGACCAGCACGCCACCCGCGTCCGTCTTGTGCAGGATGTCCGGGGAGACGATCTTCAGGACGACCGGGAGGCCGATGCGCTCGGCGATGGCGACCGCCTCGTCGGCCGAGGTGGCCAGGCCCTCGCCGGGGGTGGCGATGCCGTACTCCTCGCAGATCCTGCGACCCTCGGGAGCCGTCAGGGCCGTGCGGCCCTCGGCGAGCGCCTTCTCGATGACTTCGCGGACTGCTCCCATGGTCGCGCTCCCTACGGGTCCTCCCTGGTTACGCAAGCTGCCGCTGTCGGCCCCTACTCGCCGCTCCACTAGATGACTCCGTTCGTCTTCAGCTCAGCCAGCTCGTCCGCGCTGACGCCGAGCTCGCCGTAGATCTCCTGGTTGTGCTCGCCGAGCAGGGGCGGGGTGCGGACGTCGACCGGCGAGTCCGACAGCTGCAGCGGGCTGCCCACGGTCACGAACTCGCCGCGCTGCGGGTGGTCGACCCTGACGACGATGCCCTCCTCGCGCAGGCTCTCGTCCTGGGCCAGCTCCTTGGTGGACAGGATCGGCCCGCACGGGATGTTCTCGGCGTTGAGCCGGTCGAGGACCGTCCACTTGTCGTGGCGGATCGTCCACTCCTCGATGAGCTGGAACATCTTGTCCAGCTTCGGCAGCCGCGCCTCAGGCGTCGCCCACTCGGGGTCCTCGGCCAGCTCGGGACGGCCGATGATGGTCGAGACCGGCTTCCAGCCGACCGGCTGCACGATCACGTAGATGTAGTCGTTGGGGCCGCCGGGCGCGCAGCGCACCGCCCAGCCGGGCTGGCCGCCGCCGCTGGCGTTGCCCGAGCGGGGCACCTCGTCGCCGAACGTCCTGTTCGGGTACTCGCGCAGCGGCCCGTGCGTCAGGCGCTGCTGGTCGCGGAGCTTGACGCGGCACAGGTTCAGCACGGCGTGCTGCATGGCCACCTGTACGCGCTGCCCCCGGCCGCTCTGCTCGCGCTGGTAGAGGGCGGCCAGGATGCCGGCGACCGCGTGGATGCCGGTGCCCGAGTCGCCGATCTGCGCCCCGGTCGCCAGCGGCGGGCCCTCCTCGAAGCCGGTGGTGCTCATCGAGCCGCCCATGGCCTGGGCGATCACCTCGTACGCCTTGAACTTGGCGTACTTGCCGGTGCCGAAGCCCTTGATCGAGGCGTAGATCAGGCGCGGGTTGAGCTCCTGGAGGCGGTCCCAGGTGAAGCCCATGCGGTCGACCGCGCCCGGGCCGAAGTTCTCGACCAGGATGTCGGCGCTCTTCACCAGCTCGGTGAAGATCTCCTTGCCGCGCTCGCTCTTCATGTTGAGGGTGATGCTGCGCTTGTTGCAGTTGAGCATCGTGAAATAGAGGCTGTCGACGTCCGGGAGGTCGCGGAGCTGCTGCCGGGTGATGTCGCCGGTCGGGGCCTCCAGCTTGACGACGTCGGCGCCCAGCCAGGCGAGCAGCTGGGTGCAGGACGGGCCCGACTGGACGTGGGTCATGTCGAGGACGCGGACACCTTCGAGAGCCTTCATCTTGGCGTATCCCCTACTTGTACATCGTCTGGTTCATGGTTCCGGGCGCGTAGACCTCGGGATCGACCCACACGTTGATCAGCGAGGGCTTGCCCGACTCCCTGGCCCGCTCCAGCGCGGGGCGGATCTCGGCCGGGTCGCGCACCTCCTCGCCGTAGCCGCCGAGCAGCTTGGCGAAGTCGCCGTAGCGGATGTCGCCGAGGGTGTTGCCGACGCGGGCGCGGTCCTCGCCGTACTTGGCGGCCTGGCCGTACCTGATCTGGTTCATGGACGAGTTGTTGCCGATGACCCCGATGAACGGCAGGTCGAAGCGGACCATGGTCTCGAAGTCCCAGCCGGTCAGGCTGAAGGCGCCGTCGCCGAACAGGCACAGCACCTCCTTGTCGCGCCGCGCCTGCTTGGCCGCCATCGCGAACGCCATGCCGACGCCGAGCGTCCCGAGCGGGCCCGGGTCCATCCAGTGGCCGGGCGACTTGGGCTGCACGACCTGGCCCGAGAAGGTGACGATGTCGCCGCCGTCGCCGATGTAGATGCTGTCCTCGGTGAGGAACTCGTTGATCTCGTGGACCAGGCGGTAGGGGTCGATGGGCTGGGCGTCGGAGAGCTGGCGCGGCAGGCGCTTCTCGTACGCCTGGGTCTCGACCGCGCGCAGCTCGTCCATCCACTCCTTACGCCTGGCGGCCGCGTTCTCGACCCGGCCGCTGGCGGCCTGGGCCACCGCCGCGAGGACGAGGCCGGCGTCGCCGACGATCCCGAGGTCGATGTCGCGGTTCTTGCCGACGGTGCGGTAGTCGAGGTCGATCTGGACGACGGCGGCGGTCGGCGACAGGCGCTTGCCGTAGCCCATCCGGAAGTCGAACGGGGTGCCGACGATGATGATCAGGTCGGCGTTGGTGAAGGCGTACCTGCGGCTGAGCTGGAAGTGGTGCGGGTCGCCGGGCGGGAGCGTGCCGCGGCCCGAGCCGTTCATGTACGCGGGCACGTTCAGGGCGCGGACGAAGTCGATCGCGGAGTCGGTGGCCCGGCACGTCCACACCTGGCTCCCGAGCAGGATGCACGGCTTCTCCGCGTGCGCCAGCATGTCGGCCAGCCGCTCGATCGCCTCGGGGTCGCCCTGCTGGCGGGTCGAGGCCCGGTAGTGCCCCGTCTTGGGGATGCGCGCCTTCTCCAGGGGCACCTTCGCGTCGAGCACGTCGCGCGGGATCTCCAGGAACGACGGGCCCGGCGCGCCGTGGTAGCACTCGCGGAAGGCCATCGACACGATGTCCGCCACCCGCTCCGTGCTGGGCACCGTGGCCGCGAACTTGGTGATCGGGGTCATCATGTCCACGTGCGGCAGGTCCTGCAGCGAGCCCATCTTGTGCTGGCTCAGCGCTCCCTGGCCGCCGATGAGCAACATGGGGCTCTCCGCGCGGAAGGCGTTGGCCACGCCCGTCACCGCGTCGGTCGTGCCCGGTCCGGCGGTGACCACCGCGCAGCCGGGCTTGCCGGTGATGCGCGCGTATCCGTCGGCCGCGTGCGCCGCCACCTGCTCGTGGCGTACATCGATGACCTCGATGCCCTCATCGACGCAGCCGTCGTAGATATCGATGATGTGGCCACCGCAGAGCGTGTAGATCACGTCCACACCCTCGGCTTTGAGTGCCTTGGCTACGAGATGACCACCAGAGATCGTTTCCGACATCATGCCACCCTTTCCGGCGTCGGCTGTCTTCCGCATACTGCATACCGTATGACCGCAATGGTTACTCCCTCCCGTTCGGCCTGTCTAGCCCCCAGGAGGCAACTCGATCAGCTCGACCTGCTCACCGGCCCACCCCGGAGGGACGACGGCCAGCGCGTCGGCCAGCGCCGCACCCCACAGCGAACCCGGCCGATCGTGCCCCACCGGCACCGCGCCCCGGCCCGACCTCCTGACCGGCACGAGCCGCGTGTCGCGCGGATGCGCCCGCACCGCCCCGGCCAGCGACGACGTCTCCGCATGGACCGGGGTGCCGGCCAGCTCGCGCAGGATCGGCGCGAGCAGCGTGAGGGCCGCGCCGAGCGCCGCGAACGGGTTCCCCGGCAGCCCGACGGCCAGTGGCCCGCCCGGCAGCCGGGCCAGGAGCTGCGGGTGCCCGGGCCGCACGGCGACGCCGTCGACGAGCACGTCGGCGCCGAGGTCGTCGAGCACGGCCCGGAGGTGGTCGGCGGGCCCCTTGGAGGAGGCGCCGCACACGACGACCACGTCCGCCGCCGCGGCGGACGCCAGCGCGGCGCGGAGCGCTTCCGGGCCGTCGGGCAGCCGGTCCGTGCCGGTCACCCGGCCTCCGGCCCACGCCGCCAGCCCCGGCAGGAACGGGCCGATGGCGTCGCGCACCCGGCCCGGCGCGGGACGGCCCGCGTGCACGACCTCGTCCCCGGTGATCAGCACCGCCACGCGGGGGCGGGGCCGTACCAGCAGCTCGTCGTGGCCGAGCGCGGCGGCCAGCCCGAGCGCCGCCGGGGTCGCCGTCGCGCCCGCGCCGAGCACGACCGCGCCCTCGGCGATGTCCTCGCCCCGCCGCCGGAGGTGCCGCCCGGCCTCGGCGGCGCCGCTCACCCGGGCCCCGTCCACCGCCGCCAGCTCGTACGGCAGCACCGCCGACGCCCCCGCGGGCGTCGGAGCGCCGGTGGCGATCTCGACCGCCTCCCCCGGCCGCAGCTCGCCCACGTAGCGGGCGCCACCGGCCAGGACGCGCCCCATCACCCGCCACGGGCCGGCACCGGCCACCGCGTAGCCGTCCATCGCCGCCACGTCCACCCCGGGCACCGCCACCAGCGCCGTCAAAGGCGCGGCGAGCGGGCGGCCGAGCGCGTCGGCGAGCGGCACCCAGGCAGGGGCGAGCGGGACCGCGGAGCCTGCCGCGAGGGCCCTCGCCGAGACCCATGACATCGCTTCCACTACTGGATCATCACGCAAAACGGTCACAGGCATGCTCCTTGACCCGCGTTTTTCCATACTGTATACCGAATGCAAATCCGACGCGAGAACGGAGCGCAGCATGAAGGTCGCTGTTCTTGGCGCCGGCGCCATCGGCGCATACGTGGGTGCCGCCCTTCACCGGACGGGAGTCGAGGTTCACCTCATCGCGAGAGGCGAGCACCTGCAGGCGATACGCCGTGCCGGTGTGCGGGTGCTCACTCCCAGAGGCGACTTCACCGCCCATCCCCATGCCACCGACGACCCCACCCAGGTCGGTCCGGTGGACCACATCTTCCTGGGCCTCAAGGCGAACAGCTACGCCTCGGCGGGCCCCATGATCAGGCCGCTCCTGCACGAGGCCACGAGCATCATCGCCGCGCAGAACGGCATCCCGTGGTGGTATTTCCACGGGCTCAAGGGCCCCCACGAGGGCTACCGCATCGAGAGCGTCGACCCGGACGGCGCGGTCACGGCCGCGCTGCCCCTGCACCGTGCCGTCGGCTGCGTCGTGTACGCGGCCACCGAGATCGAACAGCCCGGCGTGATCCGCCACCTCGAGGGCACCCGCTTCTCCATCGGCGAGCCGGACGGCCGGCTGAGCGAGCGGTGCGCCGCCTTCAGCCAGGCCGCGATAGAAGGCGGGCTGAAATGCCCGGTGGAGCGCGACCTGCGCAAGGACGTGTGGATCAAGCTCATGGGCAACATCGCCTTCAACCCGATCAGCGCGCTGGCCCGGGCGACGATGGCCGGGATCTGCCGTCACGACGGCGCCAGGGAGCTGGTCGTGGCCATGATGCAGGAGACCGTCGAGGTGGCCAGGAGGGTCGGCTGCGACCCGGGGATCTCGATCGAGCGCCGCCTGAAGGGGGCGGAGAAGGCCGGCGAGCACAAGACCTCCACGCTTCAGGACCTGGAGAAGGGCAAGCCGCTGGAGCTGGACGTGCTGCTCGCGGCGGTGGTCGAACTGGCCGACCTCACCGGCGCCGAGGTGCCGACGTTGCGTGCGATCCACGCGATCAGCGATCTCCTCAACGCCAACCTTGTCCGCGCCGGTTAGACAGGAATACCGTAGCCTGTATACAGAATGGAGAGATCATGAGCCATGGCCGGGCAACCTCTGCGTCAAGGGCCGCTTCGGGTACGGCCATGTCCAGGGCGCCCGTCCGGGCTGAAGGAAGGGCTCATGTCTAGGGTCGCCGTCAAGAGACGCATCCTGCGGGTCAAGGACACCGTCCGGATCCCGAAGATCGACTCTCTGGCCGCCGAGGAGCCGCTGGAGATCCGCCTCGACGGGACGCCGCTGACGGTCACCATGCGCACGCCCGGCGACGACTTCGACCTGGCCGCCGGGTTCCTGGTCAGCGAGGGTGCCGTGGGCGCGGCGGACGACATCGCCACGATCCGCTACTGCGCGGGCGCGACGGTGGACGGCGGGAACACCTACAACGTGCTCGACGTGCGGCTCGCGCCCGGCGTGACGGCGCCCGCGCCGCGCAACTTCTACACCACGTCCTCCTGCGGCGTCTGCGGCAAGGCGTCGCTGGAGGCGGTACGCACGGTGGCTCGCTGGAGCGCCGGAGACGACCCGGTCGAGCTGGCGCAGCCGACCGTCGCCACCCTGCCGGACCGGCTGCGCGCGGCCCAGCGGGTGTTCGACCGGACCGGGGGCCTGCACGCGGCCGGCCTGTTCACGTCCGACGGCGAGCCGCTGTGCGTGCGCGAGGACGTGGGCCGGCACAACGCCGTGGACAAGCTGCTCGGCTGGGCCCTGCGCAACGACCGGCTCCCCCTGCGGGGGACCGTGCTCATGGTGTCGGGCCGGGCGTCGTTCGAACTGGTGCAGAAAGCGGTCATGGGCGCCATCCCGGTGCTCGCCGCGGTCTCGGCGCCGTCGTCGCTCGCGGTCGAACTGGCCGCGGAGGAGGGGCTGACGCTCATCGGGTTCCTGCGGGGGAACTCGATGAACGTCTATGCGGGCGAGCGCCGCCTGAGCATCACCCCGGCCGCCGGCCATGGCTCGGCCGGCACACGTCCGCCGGGGTGATGGCGGGATGCCGCACGGCGTCCCTGGCCCCCAGCCGCCGTCCGGCATCCCCTCGCGCTGACGGCCTCCACTCCGCGGAGGCGGGCTCGGTCGCTCTGGAGCCGAGGGGAGGATTTTGACAACCATTTTCATTTTGGCGCATACTGACTCCCATGATGTCAGGATTTTCCCGGTCGTACGCTGTTGGTTTGCTGGCCGGCGCCACCCTCCTCACCACCGCCGCCTGCGGATCCGGCTCCGCCGAGACCGCCGCAGGGGGCAAGCCCGAAGTGGTCGCCGCGTTCTACCCGCTCCAATGGCTGACCGAGCAGGTGGGAGGATCCGACGCGCACGTGACCGGCCTGACCGCCCCCGGAGTCGAGCCGCACGACCTGGAGCTGAGCATCCAGCAGGTGAGCGAGCTGCGGAAGGCGGCGCTCACCGTCTACATCAAGGGCGTCCAGCCCGCCGTGGACGACGCGGTGGAGGCAGAGACGAGCTTCGACGCTGCCACGGCCGTCACGACCCTGCCCGCGGGCGGGCACGAACAGGAGGGTGAGGCGGATCACGGCCACGAGGTCTCCTACGACCCGCACATCTGGCTGGACCCCACCCGCCTGGCCACCGTCGCCACCAAGCTCGGCGAGCGCCTGGCCGTCGCCGACCCGGCGCACGCGCAGGCGTACAAGGACCGCGCCGCCAAGACGGCGGGCGCGCTTGGAACGCTCGATCAGGAGTTCGCCAAGGGTCTGAGCACGTGCAGGACGAAGTCGCTGGTCACGGCGCACGAGGCGTTCGGCTACCTGGCGGACCGTTACAAACTCAAGCAGATCGGCATCACGCTCGACCCCGAGACCGAGCCGTCGCCCGCGCGCATCTCCGAGGTGGCCAAGCTGGCCAGGGCCGAGGGCGTGACCACGATCTTCACCGAGTCCCTGGTCAGCCCCAAGGTGGCCGAGGTGCTCGCGAACGAGGTGGGTGCGAAGACCGCCGTGCTCGACCCCCTGGAGAGCCCGCCCTCCGGCGATTACCTGTCCGCCATGCGCGATAACCTCAAAACCCTACAAACAGCACTGGGGTGTACGGCATGAGCGAAACGGCCTTCTCGATGACCGATGGCCGGGTCTCCTTTGACGGCAAGCCCGTCCTGCGGGGGATCGACCTCACCGTCTGTCCCGGGGAGGTCGTCGCCCTCCTGGGGGCCAACGGCTCAGGCAAGTCGACGCTGGTCCGCGCGCTGCTCGGGCTCACGCCGCTGACCGGCGGCTCGACCTTGATGTACGGGTCGCCGCCGGGCAGGTTCCGCGAGTGGTGGCGCATCGGCTACGTGCCGCAGCGGCTCCAGGTCGGGGGCGGCGTGCCCGCCACCGTACGCGAGGTCGTGGCCTCGGGCCGGATCGCCAGGCAGAGCCGCCTCCGCAGGACCAGCCCGCACGACAAGGCCGCCGTGGCCGGCGCGCTGGAGGCCGTCAGGCTGGCCGACCGCGCCAACGACCCCGTCCAGTCGCTGTCCGGCGGCCAGCAGCAGCGGGTGCTCATCGCGCGGGCGCTGGCCGGGGAGCCGGACACGTACGTGATGGACGAGCCGACCGCGGGCGTGGACGCCGGGACGCAGCAACTGCTGGCCGACACGCTGGCCGGGCTGGTGCGTGACGGCAAGACGGTGGTGCTGGTCGCGCACGAGCTGGGGCCGCTGGAGCCGATCATCACGCGCGGCGTGGTGATCCGCGAGGGCCGGGTCGCGCATGACGGCCGGCCGCCGAGCCCGGAGGGCGACTGCGCCCGGCCGGGCCACGAGCACCAGCATCCGCACGCCGCCACGCCGGCCGCGGGACCGTTGACCGGCTGGCAGGGGGAAGCATCGTGAGGATCACGGATCTGCTCCAGGAGCAGCTCTTCCAGCTCGCCCTGGTGGCCGCGCTGCTGGTGGGCCTGTGCGCGCCCGCCGTGGGGACGTTCATCGTGCAGCGCAGGCTGGCGCTGCTGGGCGACGGGATCGGCCACGTGGCGCTGACCGGCGTCGCCCTCGGCTTCCTGACCGGCACGGCGCCCGTGCTCACCGCCGTGATCGTCTCCGTCGTCGGGGCGGTGGCCATCGAGCTGGTCAGGGCGCGCGGGCGGACCAGCGGCGACGTGGCGCTGGCGCTGCTGTTCTACGGCGGGATCGCGGGCGGCGTCATGCTCATGGGCATCGCGCCGGGCGGCAGCAACGCCAAGCTGAACTCGTACCTGTTCGGGGCCATCGCCAGCGTCACGGTCCAGGACATCTGGGTCATCGCCGCGCTGGCCGTGGCCGTGATCGCGGTGGTCGTGGTCTTCGGCAGGGAGCTGTTCGTGCTCTGCCAGGACGAGGAGATGGCCAAGGCCAGCGGCCTGCCGGTCCGTTTCCTCAGCCTGCTGATCGCCGTCACCGCCGCGCTGACCGTCGTGATCGCGATGCGCGTGGTGGGCCTGCTGCTGGTCAGCGCGCTGATGGTGATCCCGGTGGCCACCAGCCAGCAGCTCACCCGGGGGTTCCGCACGACGATGGGGCTGGCGATGCTGTTCGGGGTGCTCGCCGCCGTGGGCGGCCTGCTCGCCTCCACCTACTCGACCAAGGTGCCTCCCGGGGCGGCGATCGTGCTTCTTGCTCTCGCCGGCTTCGTCCTGGCCCTGGGTGTCGGTAGATTCGTACGCCGAGGCCGTACCCAGGAGTCGACAGTGAGCGAGCGACCGAAGATGCGTGTGGAGGAGGTCGCATGACGACGAGACGCGATGCCGTGCACGACACCCTCCGTAAGAGCGAGGGGTTCCGCAGCGCGCAGGACGTCTATGCCGAGATGCGCCTGCACGGAGCCAAGATCGGCCTGACCACCGTCTACCGCGCCCTGCAGGCGCTGGCCGACGGCGGGCAGGTCGACGTGCTGCGTACGGACGAGGGCGAGTCCGTCTACCGCGCGTGCGCCAGCGACGTCCATCACCACCACCTGGTCTGCCGCCGCTGCGGCCACACGGTGGAGGTGGCCGGTCCGGCGGTCGAGCGGTGGGCCGAGGCGGTGGGCGGCGAGCACGGTTTCACCGAGATCACCCACACGGTCGAGGTCTTCGGCACCTGCGCCGCCTGTTCCAAGGGCTGAGCGGCGTCAGCCCGTGGGGGCCTTCTCGGGCGTCTCTTTCTGGCGGGTCTCCCCGGGCTGCGGCGTACGGGTGCGGGAGCCGTACAGGACACCGAGGACGATCACCGCGCACCCGGCGAGCTGCAGCGCCGACGGCCGCTCGCCCAGCGCCACCGCGGACAGCGCCACCGTCGTCATGGGCTGGACGAGCAGCAGCAGCGCGGTGAGCGCGGCCGGCTGGCGCGGCAGCGAGAACGTGATCAGCGACCACCCCAGCACCTGCGGCCCCAGCGCGAGCAGCAGCAGCCACCCGTGCGCCGGCCAGCTCGGCACGAGGTCGGCGCCCCCGAAGAGCGGGCTCAGCAGGGCGATGGCCACGGTCGCGACCACCGTCGCGTGCGCCAGCGGCCCTGCGGCCCGCGCCGGCCCGGCCTTCATGAGCAGCAGGAACGCGGCGTACGAAATGGACGTGGCGACCCCGGCCAGCACCCCCATGATCGGATCGCGCCCGTACGCGGCGCTGTCGAACACCCCGGAGATGAGCACCACCCCCGCGAAGACGACCGGCGTCGCGACCATCAGCCGGGAGGACGGCCGCTCCCCGAACAGCGCCCAGGCCGCGAACGCCACCAGGAACACCTGCAGGTTCCCCAGCACGGTGGCCAGCCCCGCGCCCACGTAGTCGATCGCGTGATGCCAGAACAGCAGGTCGAGCGCGAACACCACGCCCGCCGACCAGGCCAGCGCCACCCCCTTCCACGGCAGCGGCCCCAGCCTGCGCCGCTCCAGCCAGGCCAGCAAGAGCATGGGCGGCACGGCGTACGCGCAACGGAACAACGCGGACGTGGCAGGCGATACACCTGAGAGCCGAACCAAGGGGGCGGAGGTGGAAATAATGAGGGCACCGGCGATCGCGATCAGCACGATACGACGATGTGCACTCATAGAAACCCCCGTACGGCCATGCAGGAGATACAGTGCGACCACGCTAGAACCCGGCACGGACAGGAGTCAACATGCCGTTTGGCCATGACATGGTGCATTCTTTGGCCACCGTTGTCGAGCTGGTCAACACCTCGCCCTCCACCGGGGGCGAGGAGGGCCTGGCCGGCCTGGCCGAATTGCAGGCGTTCGTGGAGTCCCGCGAGATCAGCGGCGTCACCAAGCTGACGCCCCGCGACCTGGGCCAGGTGCGGATCGTGCGGGAGGCGTTCCACCGCGTCTTCACCGCCCCGGACCAGGCCTCGGCGGTCCGCACCCTGAACGCCCTGCTGTCCGAGACGCGCATCACCCCCCGGCTGACGGAGCACGACGGCCACCCGCTGCACGTGCACTATTTCGCCGCGGACTCCACCCTGGCGGAGCACGTGGCGGCGGACTGCGGCGTCGCGCTGGCCCATCTGCTGGTGGAGGGCGAGGTCGAACGCCTGCGCACCTGCTCGGCCCCCGACTGCGACCGCGTCTTCGTCGACGAGTCCCGCAACCGGTCCCGGGTCTACTGCGACAGCCGGACGTGCGGCAACCGCATGCACGTGGCCGCCTACCGCGCCCGCCGCCGCGCCTAGCGCGCGGCGCTCCGGGGGCTCAAGAGCGGCCCCGCCGACGTTCAGTCGCTCACATCGAGTCCGGCCTGAGAAACGCCGGAGGGCACCGAGACCGCGGTGAGGAGCAGCCCGGCGCGGGCGAGCCGGCGCCCCCTGAATCCGGCGATCCTGAACCCGTCCGGAGTCTCGCCCGGGACCAGGAGGCGTGCGGACCAGGCCATCGCAGTGGGTGATGCTGCCGACCACGCCCCGCGGCCAGAGGGGCTCGCCATGCTCTCCCGGCAGGATCGGGGCAGGCGGCACGCCCAGCTTCGCCAGAGCGGTCCTGGCACAGGCGCGAACGGTGGCGAACTCCCTGCGTCTCTTGGCCACCGCCTTCGTTATCAGAGCCGCCTCCTCAGGGAAGAGGTCCGACTCCCCCACGTCCTCGAACGCCTCCACGGCCACCACCGTGTCGGGCAGGAGCTCCTCGATCATCTCGCGCTTCCCGAGGCGCCCGCCGCGTCACCGGCCATCGGCAGATTCCCGATCAGGGACCATGGGCGCGATTCCGGTCTCCTCCTGCCGCTCGGCTTGGGCATCGCGACGGGCCTGCTGATTCCCGGATCCTTGCTGCCGGCGCGGCCGAAGGGGCTGACCGTCAGTCGTGGGCGTCCTTGGCCAGTGCCTCCCGCAGATATTCCATGTCGGTGCCAAGGGCGTTGGGGCTCATCAGCCGCAGCACCGGAGCAAGCAGCGGGCTGCGCAGGTCCAGATCGATCCGGTGCAGGATCTGGGTCCCGTCCGCCACCCGGTCGAGCTGGAAGGCGAGTTCGGCCCGCCGGAACAGGCGGGACTCCAGCAGCACGAAGGCCAGCTCTCGCTCGGCGTCGTACTGTGTGATGCGGAACCGCTGGCGCTTGCCCGACGGCCCGACGGTCATCGCCTCGTACCCCACGCCGACCGGCGCGGTGGACAGCGGAATCACCTCCGCGATGCTGCGGTCCCAGAGGGGCGCGGTCAGCGGATCACCGAGGAACCGCCACACGTGCCGGATGTCCTGAGGGACGACGATGGACGAGTTGAGCTGCATCGGATGACTGCCTTCCGCAAAGGATGGAGTGGAGCGAGCCGCAACATCGTCTTGAGACTACGAGCCTGATGTGCTTCTGAGCTGTGCGGGCGGCGCTCCTTCACAGCAGGGCCAGCATCCGCTCCGCCTGCGCGGGCCGGATCTCCCGGCGGCAGCGCAGCAGCCAGTACAGCGCCATCAGCCGCCGGCACTCCGTGAGCCTGGCCGCCTCCTCGGCGGTCAGCTCGAACCGGTCGAGCACGGCGGTCAACCCGGCCGGGTCGTTCTCCCAGACCGCGATGTGCTCGGTGACCTCGGCCAGCTCGAACGCGCGGTCGCTGCGCCCGGAGTACTCGAAGTCGATGACCCGGACCTTGGTGCCGTCCCACAGGTAGTTGGCCAGGTTCCCGTCGCCGGTGCCGAACACCGGGGTGCCCGGCCGCGCGAACATCGCCTCCAGGCCCGGCCCGGACACCCAGGCCGTGGCCGCGCGAAGGGCCTCGGCGGTCGCGGGTTCGGGCTCAGCGGTCGCCGCCCATTCGCGCACCACCCGGAGGAGCTCGACCGGGTGCCCGGCCCGCGCCGGCACCCGGTCGAGCACCCGTGACGGGATCGAACGCTGGACGCCGGTGATGGCCTCGGCCAGCGCGTCGACGAGCTTGCCCGCGATCTCCCCGCTCACCGCCGCGCCGTCCAGGCGGGACATCACCACCGTCGGCGGATCGGCCTCCAGCTCGGCGGTCACCGGCTCCGGGGCCAGACCGGGATCGTGTTCGCCGAGCAGCTCCAGGGCGCGCCATTCGCGTTCGGGCTCACCGTACTCCGACGATCGGTACCGCTTGATCACCACGTCGGACCGCACCTCGATGGAATGGCCGCCCATTCGCCCTCCGATCTTGTCGAATGGGACGACATGCTAGCCCGATCACCCGAAGTCGCGGCGGCGCAGAGCGGCGAGGGCGCCGCCGACGAGCAGTGCCGTGAGGGCCGTCAGCGCGAGGGCGGGGCGCGCGTCGAAGGGCGTTCCGAGCATCGGGTTGGGGATGTAGTGGAACGGCTCCAGCGGGGTCCCCTTCCAGAGCCCGTACAGGGGGCTGACGATCTTGCCGAGCCCGGCGGTCAGGAGCCAGACGATCCAGGAGATCGCCACGCTCGCCCTCGGCAGCAGCCCGTACGCGAGCATGCAGACCGCCCCCACGCACCAGGCCGCCGGTACGGTGCTCAGCGCCCCCGCCAGGAAGCGCGGCAGGTCGCGGGCGAGATCGCCGACGAGCAGCGAGTACAGCGTGCCGAACACGAGCCCGGCGACGGCCATCAGCGCCGCCGTGCCGAGCCCCGTCACGACCAGGTGGCCGACGGCCCAGCGCAGGCGGGTCAGCGGGGTGGACTGCACGGTCTCCGCGCGGCCCGAGGTCTCCTCCGAGCGCAGCCGCAGCGTCATGAGCACCGGATAGAGCGCGACGGCGTAGGCGATGATGAGGATCAGGTACCACGAGTACGCGCCCAGCGTGGTGGCCATGTCGGACACGCCGAGGAGGCTCGTGATGCTCTGCACCACGAGGCTCGGCCGCGAGAGCAGGTCCTGGGCGAGCGGGCTGAGCCCGGCCCCGGCCACGGCGAAGCACGCGACCCCGGCCGCCCATTTGGCCAGCAGGCCGCGGTGCAGCCGCCAGGCCAGGCTGACCGGGCCGCGCAGCTCCGGCGCCGACTCCCGGCCCAGGCGCTCGGGCAGCAGGCCCTCGCCGAGGTCTCGGCGGCCGACCAGCCGGTACGCGATCGCGTACAGGATCACGCTGACCAGCACCGGCACCCCGAGCAGCCACCACCGCTCGTCCTGGTACGCGCGCACCAGGTGGCTCCAGCCGATCGGGGACAGCGCCTTCAGCCAGTACTGTCCGGTCGCGTCACCGGCGTAACGCATCACGTAGGCGGCGCCGAGCGCGGCCAGGCTGACGGCGGTGGCAGTACGGGCGCTGCGCGCGAGCTGCGCGGCCACCGCGGCGACGGCGCCGAACACCCAGCCCGCGACCGTGATCGCGGCACCGTACGCGACGGTCCCGACGGGCTCGAACCCGAGGCCGAGGAGCACGGCCCCGGTCAGCACCCCGCCGGCCAGGCTGACCCCGCCGGCGACCAGCAGGGCGGCGGTCAGGGGCGCGTAGCGGCTCACCCTGCCGGAGCGGACCAGCTCGGCCCTCCCCTCGTCCTCCTCCCTGCGAGTGTGGCGGACGATCGACATGAGGGCCGCGAACGCGCTCGCCACGTACAGGAACCCGCCGCTGCGCCAGGTCGCGATCACCTCCAGCCGCGGCTCGATGAGGCCGCCGCCGAGCGCCCGCAGGAAGACGTTCCTGGCGGCGAGCTCGACGTAGGTGACCTTCAGCTCGTACGTGCCCATGGCCCGGTTGACGTAGGACACCAGCGCCAGGGCCAGGGCCACGATCAGGAGGATCCACCAGGGCGCGATGCCCCGCTCGCGGCGCAGTGCCAGGCGGACGAGGTGGCCGGTGCCCGCGAGCGCGCCCGCCCGGCCGTGTGGTGCGTCAGCCATTCGGCTCTCAGCTCCTACTCACCAGTACAGTCGACTGTTCCGATGAACAGCAGGCTATACCCACGTATAGCCACAGGCCACCCGTGGGTCCAGATCGCGGAGCCGGAGGGGGTGCGGAGGCCGGGGCCCAGCGACGGTGCGACCGTCGAGCTGGGCGCGGGCGGCGTGGTGGTGAAAGGTGGCGGTGAAGGTGTGGAGCGGCCGGTCAGACCGGGTTGGGCAGCGCCCCGCCATAGCGCCGGTCGCGCTTGGCGAAGATCTCACAGGCCGCCCACAGATCCCGGCGGTCGAAGTCGGGCCAGAGCCGGTCGAGGAACACCATCTCGGCGTAGGCCGACTGCCACAGCAGGAAGTTCGAGAAGCGCTGCTCCCCCGACGACCGCACGAACAGATCCACCTCGGGGATCTCCGGCTCGTCCAGGTAGCGCGCGAACACCTTCTCGTTGACCTTGGACGGCTTGACCCGCCCGGCCGCGATGTCCTCGGCCAGCCTGACGGCCGCCTCGACGATCTCGGCCTGCCCGCCATAATTGACGCAGAACTGCAATGTCAGCTTGCTGTTACCGACAGTCATCTCCTCGGCCGTCTGCAGCTCCGAGATGACGCTCCGCCACAGCCGCCCCGGCTTGCCCGCCCACCGGACGCGCACGCCCATGGCGTTGAGCTCGTCGCGCCGCCGCCGGATCACGTCGCGGTTGAACCCCATGAGGAAGCGCACCTCGTCGGGCGACCGCCGCCAGTTTTCCGTGGAGAACGCGAACGCGCTCAGATAGGGGACGCCCAGCTCAAGCGCCCCCTCGATGACGTCGAACAGCGAAGATTCGCCGGCTTTGTGGCCCTCGACGCGGGGCAGGCCGCGGGCCTTGGCCCAGCGGCCGTTGCCGTCCATGATGATCGCGACGTGCTTGGGCACCAGGTCGCGCGGGATCGGCGGCGGCGTCGCGCCCGACGGATGCGGGGTCGGAGGTCGTACGTTCACACAGGCTCCCTTTCGACGTGTCGGAGAGAGCGTATTCCGTGTTCGAGGTGCCATTGCAGATATGCGGCAACGAGGCCGCTGCACTCACTCCGGTGGCGCGACTCCGAGGCGTCGGCGGTGGCCCAGTCGCCACGCAGCAGCGCCGTCATGAGCCCGATCGTCTCCCCGGCGGGCACCGCCGAGCCGGCCGGGCGGCACGCCCCGCACACCACGCCACCTGCGACGATGGCGAACGCCCTGATCGCCGGCGCCTGGCACTTGGCGCACGCCTCGAGCGCGGGAGCGTAGCCGGCCACCGCCAGCGAGCGCAGGAAGTACGCGTCCAGCACCAGCCGGGCCTCATGATCGCGGTCGGCGAGCGTGCGCAACCCGCCCACCAGCAGCAGGAACTGCCGCAGCGCCGGTTCCTTCTCCCCGTGCGTCAGCCGGTCGGCGGTCTCCAGCATCGCGCTGCCCGCGGTGTAGCGGGGATAGTCGACGGCCAGCGCCTCGCCGTAAGGTCTGATGGTCTCCGCCTGCGTGACGACGTCGAGCGTACGGCCGGTGTGCAGCTGCAGGTCGACATGCGTGAACGGCTCCAGCCTGGCGCCGAAGCGGGACTTCGTGCGGCGCACGCCCCTCGCCACGGCTCTGATCTTGCCGGTACGCTTCGCCAGGATGGTGACGATGCGGTCGGCCTCACCGAGCTTCTGGGTGCGTAGAACTACGCCTTCGTCACGGTAGAGACTCACTCGGACATCTTACGGCCGCACCGATGCGGCGTTACGGGCATGCTCTGGTGACGCGACTTTGCGTCACTCTCACTAGACTTTGACGTCTGTCCCCGCATTACCCGTTGTTCAACCCCCCGCTACCGCCTCGAAAGGGAGTCATGACCCGCGTGGTCCTGCTGGGTGCCTCGCCCGGCCCCGAAAACTCTCCGACCGGCCTGAGGCTGGCCGCGCTGCCCGGCAATCCCACCGTGGCCGAACGCCTGCGCGGCCAGCTCACTTCCCTGGATCCACGGCTCGCCACGATCGAGTCAGGCGACGTGGCCACCGCCCTGCGCGCGCTGGCCGACGTGGCAGAGGCCACCACGGAGAGCCTCTTCATCATCCCGGAAAACTCCCTCATACACGACGAGCTGATCTACCAGATCACCAAGGCCAAGCGCGGCGCGCTGGCGCTCGTCGCCAAAGAGCCGCGGCCGGAGGTGACAGAGGAGGAACAGGACGCGCAGGAAGACGTCGTCCCGATCGACGAGGCCGAGCCCGAGATCGGCCTCAACCGCCTTGAGGGGCTGCCCGTCCGCTCGCGCGTCGGCAAGTCGCGCGTGGTCTCGGTGGGCACCGCGAGCCACGCCGTGACCAGGCCCAACGCCGTCCTGCTCGGCCCGCTGCACGTGAGCGCGCGCAACGCGCCCATGCTGGCGCAGACCTGCCGCGAGCTGGCCGCGATGGCCGACAAGTTCGGCGAGGACGACGACCTCGTGCAGCTGATCGTGTTCGGCCTGGTTCGCAACGGCGTGTCGGTCGGCCTCAGGGGCCGTCGCGACCTGTTCTACCGCCGGGTCACGACCCAGGAAGAGGTCAACGAGGCCGGCGCCGAGATGGCCGGCATGAACGAGGACCGGGCCAGGCTCAACAACGCGGTCAAGGGCGCCGACGGCTTCTTCACCACGTACTTCGTCTCCACCTACTCCCGCTTCATCGCCCGCTGGGCGGCCCGGCGCGGGCTGACCCCCAACCAGGTGACGCTGATCTCGATCGCGCTCGGCGTGGCCGCGGCCGCCTGCTTCGCCACCGGCGACCGGCCGTGGATGGTGCTGGGCGGCGTGCTGATCTACTTCGCGTTCGTGTTCGACTGCGTGGACGGGCAGGTCGCCCGCTACGCGCGCAAGTTCGGCGTGCTGGGGGCCTGGCTGGACGCCACGTTCGACCGGTTCAAGGAGTACGTGGTCTTCGCCGGGCTGGCCGTCGGCTGGGTCGTCTCGGGCAACAGCGACGACATCTGGATCCTGGCGCTGGCCGCGATCGGTCTGCAGTCCGTGCGCCACCTGCTCGACTTCTCCTTCGGCGTCGCCAACCGCCGCAAGCCCCCGTCCCCGCTGCCCACGCTGGCGCTGGACGCCCCCGACGACCGTGCCCTGCGCCAGGCCCTCACGCGCCGCAAGGTCGAGCGCAGCCAGGGTCTGCGGGGCGTGCTCAAGATGTGGACCAAGGCCGGCAAGTTCCGCGCCGTCCACTGGGCCCGCAAGATGATCGTCTTCCCCATCGGCGAGCGGTTCGCGGCCATCGCGATCACCGCCGCCCTCTTCGACGCCCGGATCACCTTCCTCACCCTGGTGATCTGGGGCTCCGTCGCCGCCGCCTACACTCTCACCGGACGCCTCATGAGGTCGCTCGTATGATCACCCAACCGCAGGCCATGGCCACCCCCACGCCGGACCCCGACGAGGAACGCCGTCGCATCCAGACCGCCCGCCTGCTCGCCTACCGTGACGACGGCCCGCTCGCCCACGCCCTCGTCGGCAAACTCGGCCGGGGCCTGCCGCCCGTGCCCGCCACGCTCGTGGCCGTGCTGGCCGTGCTCGCCTTCCTGGTCACCGGCCTGCTCGACCAGGGCGGCCCGATCCTGCTGCTGCCCGTCGTGACCACGATGCTGCTCGTGCTGCCGACCACGCCGCGCGACCACCTGGGCCGCTTCGACTGGCTCACCCCGCCGCTGCTGCGCGCCGCCGAGTTCCTCGCCGTGATCTCGATCGGCCTGGCCGCCGGCGCGCCCAAGTGGCTGCTGTTCGTGCTGGTCTACGTCGTGGGCTACCACACGTACGACACCGTCTACCGGACCCGCCAGAGCATCTGGCCGCCCGCCTGGGTCTTCCACGCGGGGCTCGGCTGGGAGCTGCGCCTGCTGGTCATCGGCCTGGGCGCCGCGCTCGGCATCCTGACGCCCGTGCTGGCGGTGCTGACGGCGTACCTCTTCGTGCTGTTCGCGGTGGAGAGCGTGACGAGCTGGGTCCGCCTCGACAAGGCCTCCGCCCAGGCCGGCGCCGACGCCGAGCAGGACCTCGAGGCCTCTCCCGAGGACCAGCTCGAGCAGGCCACCGGCGAGGCCGACAAGGGGTAGGCAGGCCCAAGCCACCCGCCCGCCGCCCAATCACCAAGTGGGCCCGCTGACACCCACCCCGAGCACGAAGGAGCGCTTCGCGCTCGGGGCTCAGGCGTCCTCATCGAGGCGCCTTCCGGCGCAACCCCTGCGCCATGGCCGACCCGCCCCTTGACCGACGAGGCGGCGGGCCGCCTGACACCCGCTCAGACCACTCCGCCTCCCGGCCACCCGCCGGCCAGGACACAACACCGCTGAACGGCAACCCGACGTAGGATGCCGGCCCCCTCCGGCGCCGACTGCCGGGTCCTTTTGGCCCTTCCCGACACCCTCAAGGGGCTGAAGGCGGCGTGTGGTGCGGTAGTCGATCGTCAGCCTGCCGGAGCTGCTGCGGATATTGATCCCCAGCTCGCCCAGCGAGCGTGTGCCCTGGGGCATCGAGCCAGATCCGCTGCCCATCGGGTGTGACGGTCATGCCGAATCTGTCGTGGCCTGGCTCTCCCCAGCTCACCCAACGGAAGTAGGCGTCTGTGACCTCCTCCCACAGGGGACGGTCGCCGAGCTGGTACACCTCATATTCCTGATGACCGGGCGCGTAGGTGATCAGCGTCCACACGCCGGGATCGCTCTGGTCCATCACCCATAGAAAGAGCTGGTCGCCCTCCCCCTTGAAGGTGACCTGCAAGCCCGTGAGGGCGGCCATCGCGAGCAACGCGCCCGCGGGAGCGTAAGCGATCGTGCGCGGGTCGATCCGGGTGACGAGGTCCTGGCCGTTGCCGTCGTCCGGGATGGCGTCGGGCGGGCGCTGGGAGCGCATCATCATGTACGCCGCGAAGCCAGGAAATCGGCCGTGGGCGATGCCGTCCGGCATCACGGTGAGCCGCAGCCCATGTCCGTTTCCGAGCCCGGGACAGTACGGCAGCACGATCACGCCGCCCGGCCTGGTCTGCTCGACCCAGGCGTAGGGCACGGTGCGGACACCACATGTGACGTGAACTCGGTCGAACGGCGCCCGGTCCGCGCAGCCCTTCGCTCCGTCACCGATGATCATGAGTGGCTGGGCTCCGGCCGCGGCCACGTTCTTGGCCGCCTGCCCGGCGATCGCCTCGTCCACCTCGATCGACGTCACCGACCCGTGCTCACCGACGAGATGCGTCAGCAACGCGGCGGTCCAGCCGGTGCCGGTGCCGATCTCCAGCACTCTCTGTCCTGGCACCGGATCCAGCCATCCCAGCAGGTCCGCGACCGTGCTGGGCGCGGATGCCGAGGAGGTGGGGTCCTCCGAGCCTGGCATGATCTCGCCTGCCCCGTCGTTGACCTGGGTGACGATCACGGAGTCGCTGTAGACGGCGTTCCACCACGTTTCGGGGTCGGCGTCACGGTCGATGATCTGCTCGACCTCCGCGGCGCCGAGAAGGGCTTGCGCATACACGGGAATGAAGGGATGGCGGGGCACGGCCCGCATCGCGTCAAAGACGCGTTCCGTACGTTGAGCGGCCGGCGGAATTTCCGCGATCATCTGCTCGATCCGCTGCCCAACGTCCGGCGGCGTCACTTCTTATTGCCGCCGTGCTGGCCACCACTTGGGTTTTTGTCGCCTTGCTGAGGCTTTATCGGCTCCGGTTTGAAGGGTTTGTCCTTCTTCTTGTCGCCTTCGTGCTTGCCCACGCCGGAGCCTCCCATCGCCACAAAGGACTTCTCACCGTGACCATAAGACTACGCATCGGCATGGGGAAGTATCTGTGCCACCACGAATACCTCGCCGTCCATGACTGCGGCTCGGGCGACGTTCCCCTCTTCGGGGCGCGCAGCCATATCGACGCCGGGCACGGGCGGGGACATCGCCGCCATTCCGGAAAGTGGCCGTTTAGTCTGGGGGCAGGGACACGGGTCCGGCTGAAGCCAGGAGACGCGCATGGCGTTCTTGTCGCGGCTGTTCAAGCGGAGTGATCCGCCGGCCGAGCGGGAGGAAGCGCGTCGGCGGGGGATGCGGGACGCCCGGGAGCATCCTTTGGGCGAGTTCACCGATCCGGAGTTCCAGCCCGCGTACGTCACCGAGGTCCGGGCGCTGGCCCGTGAGCAGGTCACCGAGGTCGATCGGCGGTTGGCGGCCACCCGTACCGCGATTCTGGAGCGGGCGCTGGGGGCGCGCGAGGTGATCTTGCGGGAGCTGAACAGAAGTGACACGCGGCCGGAACCTGGCCCCGTCAACGGTCACGTGCCTGACGGGGATGAGGGTGACGGGCAGTCGCCGGACGCGTTCATCTCGATCGCGGAGGCCAGGGTGCGGCGGGCGGAGGCGCGGCGGCGGGTCGTGGTGGAGGAGGCGAACGCCGGCGTGCAGCGGGCCAGGGCCCGCATCGAGCACCTCACCCAGGAGTGGGAGAGCGCGCTGATCGAGCGCGACCACGAGGTGGAGGCCGTGCACGCCAGGGCGGAGCAGCTCATCGCCGCGTACAAGGGCGGGGTGCTGCGGGCCCATCCGCGCAAGGAGGAGATCCCGTCCCTGTGGAAGGGCGAGGTCATCGCGGTGGGCGCCACGGGCGAGAGCGTCACGGCGGTCTCGGGGCGGGAGGAGATCGGGCGGATCCTGCGGGAGGTCGAGGACCGGATCGAGGTGTGGCACGCCGAGGTGATGCCCCGCGAGCTGCCCGGAGGGGCGCGCCGGCAGCTGTCCCCACCGCCGCCGGCGGAGCGCCACGACGCGGGGGAAGCCGAGGACGGCCCTCCCGCCGCCGGCACGCCGGACGATCGTGCTTCGGGGCGCGAGCGGGAGGGCGAGTGAGAGCCGAGGAGCACGGCGACGACGCGGCGCGCAGACCGGAGGCAGGGGCGGGGGCTCGGGAACGGGGCCCTCTGGCGCGCAGGCCGAAGGCGGGGGCGAGGGCCGGGGAACGGCGTCCCCCGGCACGCAGTCGGGAACGGTCTCCCCTGGCGCGCGGGGCGCGGGTGCGTGGGGTCGGGGCGGTGGTGGCGGTGCTTGTGCTGGTCGCGGCCGGGGTCGCGGGGTGCGGGACCGAGGCCGGGGCGGTGTGCGGCGTGGTCGTGGACTCGACCAGTTACGCCGACCCCGCCGCCTCCAGGAACGACGTCACCTCCAAGCTGCCCGCCTTCGCCCAGGGCTGCGACTGGATCGGGTTCGCGGCCGTCACCGGCAGCTCGGAGAGCAGCACCTGCCGCCAGGACCCGGTGCCCATCGCCGCCACCCGGGCCGAGAACCCCAACGACAACCCCGTGGTCGAGGAGCGCGTCAGGGCGCACCGGATCACGGAGGTGGTGCCGAGGGCGGTGAAGTTGTTCGACTGCCCGGAGGAGGGCGAGGGGTCCGACGTGCTGGGTGCCCTGCGGTACGTGGTCAAGCAGCTCGGCGCGCAACGGCAGCCGGACCGGCCGCACCAGATCATCGTGTTCAGCGACCTGATCAACAACCGGGGCGACCTGAACATCAACAAGCTGGACCTGAGCGAGGGCGCGCGCAAGCAGAAGATCAAGGAGCTGCGGGACGCGCGGCTGCTGCCCGACCTGACCGGCTGCACGGTGGTCGTGCACGGCTTCCTGCGGGAGAAGACGTCGAACCCCGACCGGTTCCCGCTGCTCGAAAGCTTCTGGAGGGAAGCCTTCGAGGCTTCCGGCGCGAGCGCGGTGGATCTCCTGTAGGAGAGCGCTCCCGCAGCGGCTCGCCGTGGTTACCACGGAACGTTGACAGCAGGTTAAGGCTGTGTTGACATCGGCTCAGAGAGCGCTCTCTTTGAGCCGATACCCCACCCCCCAGGGAGCAACGATGACAACAGCCACCCGGCACCGGCGCCGAATGGCGGCGGTGGCCGTGGCGCTCGCGGCGCTCAGCGGCCTGCTCGTCAACGTGGCCGTCAGCGCCTCGGCCGCAGTCCCGCCCACCCCGTCGGGCTGGTCGCTGGTCTGGTCGGACGACTTCGACGGCACCGCCAACACGCTGCCCTCGTCGGCCAACTGGATCGTCGACACGGGACACTCCTACCCCGGCGGCCCCGGCAACTGGGGCACCGGAGAGATCCAGAACTACACCTCCAGCACCTCCAACCTCAGCCTCGACGGCACGGGCAACCTCCGCATCACGCCGCAGCGCAGCGGCTCGGGCGAGTGGACCTCGGCGCGCATCGAGTCCAGGCGGGCCGACTTCAAGCCCGCCGACGGCCGCATCCTGCGCATCGAGGGCCGCATCCAGATGCCGAACGTGACCGGCGACGCCGCGCTGGGCTACTGGCCGGCGTTCTGGGCGCTCGGGGCGCCGTACCGGGGGAACTACTGGAACTGGCCGGGGATCGGCGAGTTCGACATCATGGAGAACGTCAACGGCATCAACGCCGTCTGGGGCGTGCTCCACTGCGGCGTCAACCCGGGCGGCCCGTGCCAGGAGACCACCGGCCTGGGCGCCAACCGCGCCTGCCCCGGCTCGACGTGCCAGTCGGCGTTCCACGCGTACCGCTTCGAGTGGGACCGCAGCGTGAGCCCCAACCAGTTGCGGTGGTACGTGGACGGCCAGCAGTTCCACAGCGTCAGCCAGTCGCAGTTCGACGCGACGACCTGGTCCAACATGACCGGGCACGCGGGCTACTTCCTGCTGCTCAACGTGGCGATGGGCGGGGCGTTCCCCGACGCGCTCGGCGGCCCGACGCCCACGGCGGCGACCGTGCCGGGGCGGTCGATGCTGGTCGACTACGTGGCCGTGTGGCAGAGCGGGAGCGGCACCCCTCCGACCAACCCGCCCGGGGGCGTGGACGCCCGTTCGACGATCCAGGCCGAGCAGTACCAGGCGCAGTCCGGCACCATCGTCGAGACCACCACGGACACCGGCGGCGGTCAGAACGTCGGGGCGATCACCAACGGCGACTGGCTCCGCTTCGACGGCGTGAACTTCGGGACCGAGGCCGCCCACCAGTTCAAGGCCAGGGTGGCGTCCGGGGCCGCGGCCGGGGTGAGCGGGCTGGTGCAGGTCCGGCTGGACAGCCCCACCGCCGCTCCCATCGGCGACTTCGCGCTCGCCAACACGGGCGGGTGGCAGAGCTGGCGTACGGTGCCGGCCAACATCTCGGCCGTGACGGGTACGCACACCGTGTACCTGACCTTCAGCAGCGGTCAGCCGGCCGACTTCGTCAACGTGAACTGGTTCACGTTCTCGACGAGCTGAGGCTCTCAGAGGGTCCCGAAGAGGCGCGGGAAGACCTTGGAGACCTTGGACAGCAGGTACTCGCCGTAGGTGCCGGTGAAGTCCACCTGGCCGTCCCAGCGGCGGCCGGGGGCGTACGGCAGCGGCGGTACCTCGCTGTCCCAGCCGGGGTCGAAGAAGAACGGGAAGCTCAGGCGCTCGTTGCCGCTCAGGTTGCGCACCCGGTGCGGGGTCGAGCGGTACTGGCCGCCGGTGAGCTTGTCGAGCATGTCGCCGATGTTGCAGACGAACGTGTTCTCCAGGGGCGGGGCCTCGACCCAGCCGCGCGGGGTGCGCACCTGGAGGCCGCCGTTCGCGTCCTGCAGGAGGAGGGTCAGCAGGCCGTAGTCGGTGTGCTCGCCGACGCCCCAGGTGTCGGGGTCGTCCGGCGGGGCGGGCGGATAATGAAATATCCGGAAAAGCACGGTCGGCTGGGCGGTGTAGCCGGTACGGAAGTAGTTCTCGTCCAGGCCGAGGCTCAGGGCGATGCCCGACATGACGGCCTGGGCGAGCGCGGTCATCGTGCCGAGATAGTCGAGCACGGCGTCGCGGAGCTCGGGCACCTGGGCGGGGAACAGGTTCGGGCCGTGCAGCGGCAGCGGGCCCGGCGGCTCCTCGGCGCCGAAGTAGATGCCCTCCTTCAGGTCGGGCCGCCCCGAGGTCAGCTCGTCGCCGACCGGGAAGAAGCCGCGCCAGGCCCGGCCGCCCCGTTCCATGGCGATCTCGGCCTTCACCCCTTCGGGCAGGGCGAAGAAGCGCCTGCTCGCGGCGTCGAGCCGGTACGGGAGGTCCGGCGGCACGCCGTGGCCGGAGACGTAGAAGAAGCCGCTGTCGCGGCACGCGTCCCCGATCGCCTCCGCCACAGCCCGCTTGGCGGAGCGGGCGGGGTCGGTGTGGCCAACGGGGGCGGCGAGCAAGGGCGAGACGTCGATCACCGGCAATTCGCTCACATCATCATTTTGACATCCACCCGCTCCCGGTGCCCGGTGGCGCACAATCGAAGGGAGGACCCTGCGGTAGGAGGCCCGATGCGCTTCATTCGCCGGAAGCAGGACGACGACGTCGAGCCTGGCCAGGTCACCCGCATCGCGCCTGCCGTGGCGTACGACGGCGATCTCTACCACCTGCCCGACTGGGCGCGGCGCCGCAATGACGAGCGCGAGCTCGGCCGCGGGCACGCGGCCGACGGCCAGCTCGACACGCTCACGCTCCAGACCGGCAGCGTGCCGCGCTTCCACGAGCTGGAGGACGAGCGCCTGGCCGAGCTGGCCGAGATCGAGGACCGTACCGAGCAGGAGATCCAGCGGGCGCGCGCCGAGTTCGAGTCGCAGAAGATCAGGCTCGCCGAGTCGCAGCGGGCGTTCGGGGAGGCGCGCAAGGCGCTGGACGACAGCCAGCGCCAGGTCACCGAGCTGGAGCAGCCGAGCCGGCGACCGGGCGACGGGCGGCCCAGCTCCATCGCCCTCTCGGGCAGCCACTGGCCGGTCGTCCGCCGCTGGCTGCCCGCCGCGCTGCTCCTGCTGCTCCTGCTGATCGTCGAGGTGCCCATCCTCTACCAGGTCATCCTCAACTGGGGCGACAGCGTGGCGATGACCGCGCTCCTCGCGGCCGGAGCGGCCCTGATCATGCTGGTGGCCCCGCACCTGTACGGCCGCGCGTTCCGGGCGTGGCAGGAGCACGGCAGCCCGGCCAAGGGGCGGTGGCTGCTGGCCGGGGTGGCGCTCGTCTGGCTCGGCCTCATCGTCGCCGTGGCCGTGCTACGCCGCGACGCCCTGGTCAAGCCGCTGGTCGTGGACGGGCAGAACATCGGGCCCGTCTCGGACGACGTCAGCCAGCTGCCCACCATGACCCTGCTCCTGACCCTCCTGGTCGCCACCGCCCTGATCGCCGCCGACCTGGGGCGGCGGATGCACAACCCCAACGACCGGCGGTTACGGGAGCTGCGGGCCAAGCGCGACGCCGAGGCCCGCACCTGCGCCGCCGCCCAGGCCGCCTACCAGCAGGACGCCGGGTACGCGGAGAGCATCGCGCAATACCTCCAGGCGGTGGACCGGCGCAGGGCCGGCCGGCTGCGTCAGCTCGAGCGCGGCTTCGACAGCCTGGCCACGGCGTACCTGGGCGGCGTGGTGGAGGGCCTGCGGGACCCCGAGGCGGCCAGCTGGGCCGAACGCATCGTGCTCCACCGCCGCACCCGCTCCTGAAACCCGACCACGCCGAAACCCCCGGCAGAGCCCGCCCCCAACCCGGCGCCGCACCCCTCACACAGAGCCCGCCCCTCACGCAGAGCACGCCCTTGGCGCGAGGATCAGGTCGACTCCCTGACCACGAGCCGGGTCGGCAGCACGACGGAGGTGGTGTGGCGGCCCTCCAGCCGGGACAGCAGCAGCCGCGCGACGGCCAGCGCCTGCTCCGCCAGCGGAACCCGCACGGTGGTCAGCCCCGGTGTGGTGGCCGAGGCGGCGTCGATGTCGTCGAAGCCCACGATCGCCAGGTCCTCGGGCACCCGCCGGCCCAGCTCCCGCGCGGCCTGCAGCGCCCCGATGGCCAGCTGGTCGGTGGCCGCGAACACCGCGTCCAGCGCCGGCTCGTCCCCGAGGAGCTGCCGGGCCGCCGCCGCGCCCGAGGCGCGGGTGAGGTCGGCGAGGGCCAGCAGCGGCTGCTTGCTCGCCCGCTGCAGCGCCGCCCGGTGCCCGGCCAGGCGGTCCTGGACGGAGACCAAGTCCGTGGGCCCGCAGATCATGCCGATCCGGCGGCGCCCCCGCGCGAGGAGGTGCTCGGTGGCGGCGGCCGCGCCCCCGGCGTTGTCCACGTCCACGTACGGCACCAGCGAGGCGACGGCCGGCTTGCCGAGGAGCACGATCGGCACGTCGGTACGCGAGAGCCGCTCGGCCAGCGTGTCGCCCCGGTCGGACGGCAGCAGCACGACGCCGTCGACCAGCCGGGCCTCCGCCTGCTGGACGATGCGCCGGTGGCTCTCGGCCGTGTCGGCCAGCATGAGCGTGATCTGCTTGCCCGCGCCCTCCAGCATGCTGGTGACGTACTGCACGACGGCGGCGGTCAGCGCGTCCCCCTGCCTGGGGACGGACAGGACGAGGGCGATCGCGTTGGTCCGCCGGGTGACCAGGCTGCGGGCGGCGGCGTTGGGCACGTAGCCGAGCTCCTTGACGGCCCGCATCACCGCCGTCCGGACCTCGGGGCTCACCGACGCCTCGCCGTTGACCACGCGTGAGACGGTGGCGCGGGAGACGCCGGCGCGGGCGGCGACGGTTTCGAGCGTGGGCCGCCTGGGCGGGGTCTCGGTGAGGCCGTTGCGCCGGATGACGTCGCCGTACCATCGGGCGCTGTCCTTCAGGCGCCGTTTCTGGGTGGCGAAATCGACGTGCACGAGGCCGAACTTCCGCTGGTAGCCCTCGGCCCATTCGAAGCTGTCGAGCAGGGTCCAGACGAGATATCCGCGAACGCGGGCGCCGTCCGCGACGGCCGAATGCAGGGCCCGCAGATGCTCCTCGATGAAGCTGATCCGCTCGACGTCGTGAATGCCGTCGCCGGTCACCACGTCGACGAAGTCGGCACCGTTCTCGGTGACCATCAGGTCGAGCTCCGGATATTCCGCGGAAAGGCGCCGCAACACCAGCGAGAGGCAATTGGGCACGATCGGCCAGCCCATCGCGGTGACCGCCGTCGGAACCGTGCAGAACAGCACGCCCTCGCTCCCGGGATAGGCCGGGTCGGCGGGTTCGCTGGGCTGGGCCTGCACCACGGAAGGCGAGTAGTAATTGACGCCGAGCAGGTCGAGGGGCTGGGCGATGATGTCGAGGTCGCCGTCGCGGACGTGGTCGAGGCCGCCGTGTCTCTCGATGATGGGCAGGAGCTCGGCGGGGTACGAGCCGCGCAGCAGCGGCTCCAGGAACTGCCGGTTGGCCAGGGTGTCGATCCTGGCCACGGCCTCGGCGTCCTCCTCCGACAACGGCCTGCCGAAGTCGCTGACCTGGGCGGGCGTCAGGACGGGCGAGATGTTGAGCACCGTCCCCACCCGGGCCGCCCCGGCGGCGCGCAGGGCCCGCGTGGCCAGCCCGTGCGCGAGCATCATGTGGTGGGCGCTCCGGAACGCCTCGGCCGCCGATTTCCGGCCCGGCGCGTGGATCCCGGCGCCGTATCCCAGGAAGGCCGCCACCCACGGCTCGTTCAGCGTGAACCAGGTGTCGACGCGGTCCCCGATCCGGCCGTGAACGGCGGCGGCGTAGTCGGCGAAACGGTGGGCGACGTCACGGGAGGTCCAGCCGCCGAGGTCCTCCAGCGCCTGCGGCAGATCCCAGTGATAAAGGGTCGCATAAGGCGTGATGCCGGCCGCGAGAAGCTCGTCGAGTAACCGGTCGTAAAAGTCGAGCCCGGCCTCGTTCGCCTTGCCAGAACCACCGGGGAACACCCGGGGCCAGCTCACCGAGAACCGATATGCGGCCGTTCCCAGGTCTTTCATCAACCGCACGTCTTCGGGATAGCGGTGGTAATGGTCACAGGCCTCGGCGCGGTCGGCGGAAAAGACGTCCCAAATGGACGGCCCGCGGCCGTCGGCGGACGTCGCCCCCTCGATTTGAAAGGCCGAGGTCGACACTCCCCACACGAAATCCTCGGGGAAGCTTGTGGTGCTCATTCTGGCGGATACCCTCCGGTGGCTGTCTGCCTGCCCAGTCTCCCGCGTGCCGCTCGTCGCGCGCCAGCCTGGCCAGGCGGTATACAGAGCGCGTGGAACTGGACCGGCTCGATCGTGACATCATCGCGGCGCTCGTCGAGGACGCCCGCGCGACCTACGCGGACATCGGACACCTCGTGGGGCTGAGCGCGTCGGCGGTCAAGCGCCGGGTGGATCGGTTGCGCGAGGCGGGGGCGATCACCGGGTTCAGCGCGAGGGTGGCGCCGCAGGCGCTCGGCTGGACGACCGAGGCGTACGTCGAGCTGTTCTGCCAGGGCAAGACGAAGCCGTCGGACATCGCGCTGGCCGTGGCCAAGTTCCCCGAAGTGGTCGGGGCGGCCACGATCACGGGTGAGGCGGACGCGCTGCTGCACATCAGGGCCACGGACGTGCGCCACGTGGAGCGGGTGATCGAGCGCATCGCGGCGGAGTCGTTCGTGGTGCGGACCAAGAGCTCCATCGTGCTCTCGCGGCTCGTGGACGCACCTCCTGGCACCGCCGTTCCGGAGCCGCGCAACGGATCGCATTCGCAACTCTGAAAGACGCAACAGACCCGCGCGAACACGCAATGCCGGACGCTTGGCCTGCATAAACATGCATTCTTAGGCTGTCTCCGTCCCCTTCGAACGGGACATCCATCAACAAACCTCGACGGAGACCTGCATGCCCAAACACTTCCTGATGTGCCGTCCGGACTACTTCACGGTCGAGTACGCGATCAACCCGTGGATGCATCCCGAGGCCGGCGCCGACCGCGATCTGGCGGTCCGGCAGTGGGAGGGGCTGAAGGCGGCGTACGAGGAGCTCGGGCACCAGGTCAGCCTGATCGACCCGGTCGAGGGGCTGCCCGACATGGTCTTCGCCGCCAACGGCGCGCTGGTCGTGGACGGCCGCGTCTACGGCGCCCGGTTCGCCCACGCCGAGCGCGGTCCCGAGGGCCCGGCCTACCTGCGGTGGTTCACCGAGCGCGGCTACCCGGCGCACGAGCCGCGGCACGTCAACGAGGGCGAGGGCGACTTCCTCACGCTCGACGACGTCATCCTGGCCGGCACCGGCTTCCGCACGGACGTGCTGGCGCACCAGGAGGCGCAGGAGTTCCTGGGCCGCCCGGTGATCTCCCTGACGTTGGTGGACCCGCGCTTCTACCACCTGGACACGGCGTTGTTCCCGCTCGACGGGCGCAACGTGGCGTACTACCCGGAGGCGTTCTCCGAGGGCAGCAGGAAGGTGCTGCGCAAGCTGTTCCCCGACGCGGTGCTCGCCGGCGCCGGGGACGCCGAGGTGCTCGGTTTGAACGCCGTCAGCGACGGCAGGAACGTCGTCATCAACGCCGAGGCATCCGACCTCCAGCTGGAGCTGAAGCGGCGCGGCTACGAGGTCATCCCCGTCGACCTGTCGGAACTGCGTAAAGCAGGCGGGGGTCCCAAGTGCTGCACACTGGAGATCAGGGGGGAGAACTGACCATGACCACCAGCGCAGAGCTCATGGAGATGAGCGAGCGCCGTAGCGCGCACAACTATCATCCGCTTCCCGTCGTGATCCACGAGGCGCACGGCGCCTGGGTCACCGACGTGGAGGGCAAGCGATATCTGGACTGCCTGTCCGGCTATTCCTCGCTCAACTTCGGCCACGGCCATCCGAAGATCATCGAGGCCGCTCGTAACCAGCTCGACAACCTGACCCTGACCAGCCGCGCGTTCTACCACGACCAGTTCGCGCAGTTCTGCGCCGGGCTCGGCGACCTCACGGGCAAGGACCTGATCCTGCCCATGAACACCGGCGCCGAGGCCGTCGAGACCGCCATCAAGGTGGCGCGCAAGTGGGGCTACGAGGTCAAGGGCGTCGAGCCCGGCCAGGCGAACATCATCGTCATGGAGGGCAACTTCCACGGCCGCACGACCACGATCGTGAGCTTCTCCACCGATCCGGAGGCGCACGACAACTTCGGGCCCTACACGCCGGGCTTCCGGCTCGTGCCGTACGGCTCCACCGAGGCGATCAGGCGGGCCGTCGACCCCAACACGGTCGCGGTGCTGGTCGAGCCGATCCAGGGCGAGGCCGGGGTGCTGGTCCCGCCGGACGGGTACCTGAGCGAGATCAGGGAGCTCTGCACCGCGCAGGGGATCCTGATGATCGCCGACGAGGTGCAGTCGGGGCTGGGGCGCACCGGGCAGACGTTCGCGTGCGACTACGAAGGGGTCGTGCCCGACGTCTACGTCCTGGGCAAGGCGCTCGGCGGCGGCGTCGTGCCGGTCTCGGCCATCGCGGCGAACCGGGACGTGCTGGGGATCATCCAGCCCGGCCAGCACGGGTCCACGTTCGGCGGCAACCCGCTGGCGTGCGCGGTGGGCATCGCGGTCATCGAGCTGCTGAACACCGGCGAGTTCCAGGCCAGGGCCGCCAAGCTCGGCGAGGTGCTGCACGCCCGGCTGCGCGAGCTGATCGGCAAGGGGGTCGTGGAGGTGCGCGGGCGCGGGCTGTGGGCCGGCGTGGACATCGACCCGGAGCTCGCCACGGGGCGCGAGGTGTCGAAGGCGCTGCTGGCGCGGAGCGTGCTCGCCAAGGACACCCACGGCTCCACGATCCGCCTCGCCCCGCCCATCGTGGTCTCCGAGGAGGACCTGGTGTGGGCCGTCAACCAGCTCGCCGACGCCCTCTACGAGCTGAACACCGCTCCTTAAAGCTGACCCGCCGTCCGTGGCCGGGCCTTCCAGAGTCTTTACGGCAAAGCACGGCAGGGCCCAGCCACCGCACGTGGCCGGGCCCTGTCCAGGGAGACGCTTCTCCGGTTCACGGGGCCGGGCGCCGACACGGCGCCCGGTCGCCCGTCCGGGTGGTCATTTGCCGGCCGGAGACGCCTTCGCGGTCGGCGGCGCCGACTCGTCCGACGGCCGCACGCTGGCCGTCGGCGGCGCGGTCTGGCCAATCGACGGCCGCGCGGTGGCCGTCGGCGGCACGGCCGGCGCGGTCGACGGCTCCGTGCTGATCACCGGCTCCGGCGGCGCAGTCGAATCATCCGTCGCCCTCAGCGAGACCGTCATGGTCGGCACCGGCTCCGGGCCGCCCTCGTCGCTCGGCGACTCCGACGGCACGGCCGAGCTCGTCTCCCCCGGGGCGGGCTCGGCGCTGGACGGGGCGCAGGCCACCTGCCCCTCGTCCTTGGGCGTGGCCTGCGGCAGCGCGTCCACCACCGAGACCTTGAGCTGGGCGGTCAGCCCCAGCACGCTGCCCTTGGGCGCCTGGGCGATCTTGTCGTCCACGACCGTCTGCCGCTCCCCCATGAACAGGTGCGTGGCCGGGTCGAAGATGCCCTGCGTGAGGACCCCCTGCGGATCGACCCGCCCGAGGGCGACCCCCTTGCGGCCCGCCGAGTCCGCCACCCCTTCTGCCACCTGCACGCCGGGGATCGACTTGGCCGCCTCGAAGAGCGCGTCGCGCTGCGCCTTCGGCAGGTACGTCTCCCTGACCAGGTCCATCAGGTGGTCGAAGGCGGCCCGGTCGTTCTCGGCGCCCTTGGTGTCGCCCGCCGTGGCGGGCATCTTGTACAGGCGCGCCCGCATCCCGGCGACGTCCGTCGGCAGCGTGCTCAGGTAGGCGTAGTCGGTGCGGTAGTCGTCCGTCCGGGAGGCGCAGGACGGCAGCGTGTGCCAGTCGGAGCCCTGCCAGTTCTTGGCGTTCTCCGGGAGCTGCGTGCCCGGCCAGGGCTGGGGCTCGCGGCCCTCGATCAGCAGCAGGCCGTTCGCGCTCCCGTCCACCGACTGCCAGATCTTCCTGTGGGTCCGGTAGAGGTGGCGGGTCGGCTCGCCGCTGTTCTGGTCGGCCGTCATCGACCCGTACATGGTGTCGGACTCGACCAGGATGAACTGGCCGGGGCGAGGGGTCAGCTCGTCGGACGACGACACGGAAACGGTCTCGGTCGCCGACATGGCGGTGCCGTCTCCGCCCGCGCCCCGGTTCGTCAGCGCCACGGCCACCCCGCCGACCAGGACGACCGTGACCCCGAACGCGGCCGCGGCCTGCCAGCCGAATCTGGGCAGGCGAAAGCGGCCCCCGCCACGCGCCTCCGTCAGCAGCCGTTCCCGCGCCCTGGCCCTCGCCTCGGCCCCGTACGGCGGCACGGCGGGCCGGCCGTCGGCGAACGTGCGGATCTCGTCCTCATCCATGCTGGGGCTCCTCTGCTGCGAAGGGATCGGTGCCGCCGAGAGCCCTGCGCACCTTGACGCGGAGCCTGTGGAGCCTGGACCTGACGGTGCCGACCGGCACGCCGAGCGCGAGCGCCGCGTCCTCGTACGTCAGGTCCGCCCATGCCACGAGCAGCAGCAGGTCGCGCTCGCCCGCGCTGAGCCGGGTGAGCGCCCTGGCCAGCCTGGGCTGGAGCTGCTCGGCGGTCACCCGGTCCGCGCTGCGGTCGTCGAACGTGCCGGGGCGCTCCACGTTCACCTTGGCCATGGCCGCGGTGCGCCGCCGCTCGGCCCTGCGGTTCTGGGCGACGACCTTGGTCGCGATGCCGTATAACCAGGGCCTGGCGTCCGGCCACGAGCGGTCGTAACGCGCCCGCCCGCGGAACGCGACGAGGAACACCTCCCCCGTGACGTCGTCGGCCAGCTCGGTCCCGAGGCGCCGGGCCGCGTACCTGTGGATCTCGTCGGCGTGCCGGTCGAACACCGCCGCGAAACTCTCCGGGTCGGCCAGCGAATGCCCGATCAGCGTCGAGTCATCCAGCGTCTCAGGCACATCCTGAACACCCACCACTCTGCCGGTCCTCTCTCATGCGGTCACCCTGTTGTTGGCCGCAGGCCGGAGGGCGGTTCCACATTTCTTCCGGCGCGGTTACGGGAGCCGCCACACCTCCATCCCGTCCGGTGCCGGATCCGGGGTGAAGCCCGCTGCCTCCAGCTCCGACACCAGCCGCTCCCGGGTGGGCCAGTGGTTCGTGAGGACCACCTCGTCCTCGCTGATCACCACGCCGTGCTGCCTGATCCGGTAGACGAAGCGCGAGGTGACCCGCTCCCCCTCGGCCTCCAGCACCTGCCCGGCGACCTCGTACGTGTGCCTGCCGACCTGGTACGACCCCACCACCTCGAGATCGCCCGGCACCGGCTCGGCCCGCTCGCGCCAGTTGAACACCAGCAGCCCGCCCCGCTCCAGCTGCCTGGCCAGCACCGGCCACAGCGCGGCCCGCTCCTCGGCGTCGAAGCTCTGCAGGACGGAGATCATCACGATGGCCTCGACCGGCTCGTCCACCTCCACGTCGAGCGCCCCGTACGGCAGGACGGTCACCCGCCGCATCGTCGAGGGGTCGGCGGCCAGGCGGTTGACCAGCACCGAGCGCATGCCCAGCGACGGCTCCAGGGCGTAGATCTCGGCAGGCGTCTCCCTGGCGATCAGCTCGGTGATCAGGCCGGTGCCCGCGCCGATCTCGAGCACGCTCCGCCGCACCTCCGTCAGCAGCGGGGGAAGGAGTCCGCGCACCGTCGGGACATGCCCGTCCTCGTGCCAGAGATCGTAGAACGGCACGGCGGCGGCGTAATCATCCTTGTGCATGCGCCTCAGCGTAGGCGGACGGAGTCGATCGGCCGGACCGCATCGCCGACCGACTCGAACCAGGTGACCTCGTCGGGCAGGGTCACCGTGGCCACCGCGTTCTGGAACCAGGGCCCGTTCGTGACCCGCCATCTGAACGGCGGCCGCGGGATGCCCGCCAGCCGCGCCAGCAGGCTGCCGACCAGCGTCGCGATCCGGAACTGGGTGAACACGTTGGCCCAGCGGAGAATGCGGCTGAGCGGGTTGCGGATCGGGGAGCAGACGATCTGGAAGATCTGCCCGGCGCCGGCCCTGGCCAGGTAGGAGTAGTGGACGTCGCCCGAGAGGATCAGCACGGGCTTGCCGACCTTCACGAGCAGCCTGGCCAGGTCCTCGAACGAACGCCGGAACGCCGCCCAGTGCTCCAGGTCGATGCGCTGCCGGAACTTCTCCGACCACCGCCGCGCGAGCCCGCCCCACTTGCCGTCGCACAGGGCCTCGTTCCAGTTCTGGACGCCGTGGACGCCCTCGGGCAGGAGGAACGGGATCGACGAGCCGATGATCAGCCGCTCGGCCGGGGCGGCGACCTGCTCTTCGAGCCAGGCCCACTCCCCCGGGTCGAGCATGCGCCGGTCGCCGGGCGTGAGCTGCCTGGCGCACCTGGTGTCCACCATGATCAGGCGGGCGTTGCCGAGGTCGCGGGCGTAGCTCCAGCGGTTGCTGCTCGGCTCGGCGTCGGCCTTCTCCGCGAACGTGTCGAGGGCCGCGCCGCCGTCGCCGTCCATCAGCGTGCGCAGCAGCGGGTCCTGCGCGCGCTCGGCCGGCGAGAGGTTGCCGAGGTGCTGATAGATCCAGTACGCCCCCAGCCCCGCGATGACGCGGCGCTGCCACCACGGCACCGTCGCCATCTGATCGCGCCAGGGCTGCGAGGTGTTCCAGTCGTCGCGCAGGTCGTGGTCGTCGAAGATCATCGCGGTCGGCACGGTGGACAGCAGCCAGCGGATCTCCTCGTCGGTCCAGGCCAGGCGGTAGAGCTCGGCGTACTCGTCGAAGTCGGCGATCTCCCCCTGCGGCTCCGTGCTCCGGCGGGAGCGGATGTGTTCGAGCATCGCGGGCGAGGGGTTGTCGGCGTAGACCTGGTCGCCGAGGAGCACCAGCAGGTCGGGCCACTCCTCGTCCTCCGCGTTGGGGAGGTGCTCGCCGTACGCGCGCAGGACGTCGTCGCCGTGGGTCAGGACGTACGCGGCGTCGTGCGGGACGCTGGTGCGGCACGAGCCGAACGCCAGCTTGCGCAGCCCGTCGGCGGGCAGCAGCCGGATCCGGCTCGGCGGGCGACCCGCCAGCGGCCATACCTGGTCCCCGTCGAGCCTCACCGAATACGACCCGATATCCTGGGAGAGTTCAACGAGATCCACGATCGCGTAGTGGTGACCGTGCACGGTGAAGGTAGGCGACCGGTAAGACCTGCCGTCCGCCTCGATGGTGACCGTGCAGGGCTCGGCGGCCTCCACCCAGATCGAGGCGCTGACCGAGTCCACATATCGCAGCATCGGCCCCATCACGAGTGCGGGCATCTCACTCCCCGAGATATTTACGATTCGTCACTCCGACGGGACGCAAGCCTGCCAGAGTGGCACGGTCCACAGCACCTTGACTAACGGCACGGATTTCCTCGACTGCTAGGCAAGGTGAAACCCTCCGCCTTAGGATGATCGCGACAACAACGCCCAAAGTGGGAGGCAATGGCGCTTCCCGCGTAAAAAGGGCGTCATAGCGGGAGGATTCTCTTCCATGAGCATCATGGTGCCGTCAAAGACGCCGGCCCTGATCAGCCCGGGCCGTCAGGCCCTCGACTCCGCACTCCACCAACTCCACCAGGCCGCCGAGCAGCTCGGACTCGACGACGGGCTCCGCACGATGCTGGCCACGCCCCGGCGGTCGCTGACCGTCTCGGTCCCGGTCCGGCGCGAGAACGGCCGCATGGAGGTCGTGCAGGGCTTCCGCGTCCAGCACAACGTCTCGCGGGGACCCGCCAAGGGCGGGCTCCGGTTTCATCCGGACACCGACATCCACGAGGTCACCGCGCTCGCGATGTGGATGACGTGGAAGTGCGCACTGGTCGGCATCCCGTACGGCGGCGCCAAGGGCGGCGTGGCCGTGGATCCGTCCACACTCACCGAGCGCGAGCGGGAGCGCATGACCCGCCGCTACGTCAACGAGGTCATGCCGCTGATCGGCCCGGAGCAGGACATCCCGGCTCCGGACGTCGGCACCGACGCGCAGACCATGGCCTGGATCATGGACACCTACAGCGTCCACACCGGCTTCCCGGTGCCCGGCGTCGTCACCGGCAAGCCGAAGACGCTGGGCGGCTCGCACGGACGCCTGTCCGCCACCTCGCGGGGCGTGCAGATCGCGGCGCTGGCCGCGCTCGGCCGCTCGCCCGCCGGCCGCACCGTGGCCGTGCAGGGCTTCGGCAAGGTGGGCGCGCCGGCCGCGCAGTTCCTGGCCGACGCTGGCTGCAAGGTGGTGGCCGTCTCCGACGCCACCGGCGCCGTGTACGCGCGCGACGGCCTCGACCTCTCCGCCCTGGTCGCGTACGCGGCCGAGGCCGGGGGCGTGCGCGGCTTCCGCGAGGCCGACGAGCTGACCCATGACGAGCTGCTGGAGCTCGACGTGGACATCCTCGTCCCGGCGGCGCTCGAAGGCGCGATCACCGAGGCCAACGCGCCCAGGATCCGCGCCCGGCTGATCGTGGAGGGCGCGAACGGCCCTGTCACGCCCGAGGCCGACGAGATCCTGACGGCGAACGGCACCACGGTGGTGCCCGACATCCTCGCCAACGCGGGCGGGGTGATCGTGTCCTACCTCGAGTGGGTGCAGAACCTGCAGGCGTACTCGTGGAGCGCCGATGAGGTCGAGCGCAAGCTGCGCGAGCTCATGCTGGAGGCCTTCGCCGAGGTGAAGTCGGTGGCGGCCGAACGCGACCTGACGCTCAGGCGGGCGGCACACGTCATCGGCGTGAGCCGCGTCGTCGAGGCCCACCAGCTCCGCGGCCTGTACCCGTAACCACCGAGAAACCCAAGGTGGGCGCGCCACCATCCGACCGCGCGCCCACCTCCGGGCCTCCACCCGCCAGCGGCTGAGGTCCCCTGGGGAGGCCGTGGGTCAGACGCGGAGTTCGGCGTGGTCGAGGGCCTCCATGAGGCTCTCGAGGTCGCGCATGAGCTGCTCCGTGCGCTCCCGCCCGAACGCCCCCGCGATCAGCCCATGATGCTCGGCGACCGCCCCGTCCACCCGCGCGAGCAGCTCCGCCCCCCGGTCCGAGACGAACACCGCCACCCTCCGCCGGTCCCCCTTGGACGGCCCGCGGTAGACCAGCGCCCGGTCGATCAGCCGGTCGATCGCCTTGGTCAGCGTCGGGTGCGGCATCAGCACCGCCTCCGCCAGCTCGCCCATCGACTCGCCCCGACCGTCGGCCAGCGCCCGCATGATGCGCCACTGCTCGACCGTGACCTCCTCGCCGGCCAGCGCCGCGGCCAGCCCGCGGTTGACGCTGCGCTCCGCACGGCTCAGCAGGTACGCGAGTGAGGACCCGAGCCCAGAGGTGGTCATGGAGAGAGGTCCTTTCATCGGAGAGCTAGAACGGAGGATACTCGTCGGCGTGTCGGCGACCGTCGATCCGCTGGAAGCGCGGCTCATACCGTCGGAGTCGATCAGGATCGGCCTGGTCGTGCCCGTGTCGGGGGTGCTCGGCCTGATGGGCCCGTGCGCGATCAACTGCGCGGTGCTGGCCGCCGAGGAGGTCAACGCCGGGGGCGGCGTGCTGGGCAGGCCGGTCGAGCTGGTGCTCATCGACGGCGGCAGGCCCGCGGGCGAGGTGGCGGCCGAGGTGGCGGGGCTGGTCGGCTCGGAGACGGTCCAGGCCGTGGCGGGGGCCCACGCGAGCGACGTGCGGGTGGAGGTGGTGGCCGCGATCGCCGGGCGGGTCCCGTTCGTGTACGCGCCCCCGTACGAGGGCGGCGGCCACGCCCCGGGCGTCTACTTCCTCGGCGAGACCCCGGGCAGGCAGCTCGCGCCGGGCATCGAGTGGCTGGCCGGCACGCGCCGGGCCCGCCGCTGGTACCTGCTGGGCAACGACTACGTCTGGCCGCGCCTGGTGCATGCCAGCGCCCGCAGGCGGCTGCGTGCCCGGGGCGCGAGCGTGGTGGGCGAGAGCTTCGTCGCCTACGGCGAGGCCGTCTGCCGGCTCGACCAGGTGGCGGACGCGCGCCCCGACGCCATCCTCCTGACGCTGATCGGCAGCGACCTCATGGCGTTCAACCGGGCGTACGCGGCCGGCGGGCTCGGCGCGGCCCGGCTGTGCGGGGCGCTGGAGGAGCACGGCCTGCTGGGCGTCGGCGGGGACGTCACCGGCGAGCTGTACGCGTCCATGGGCTACTTCCGCGACCTGCCCACCGAGGCCGGCCTCGGGTTCGCCGAGCGGTACGCGGCCAGGTTCGGCGCGGACGCCCCCATGCTGAACGCCCACGGCCACGGCTGCTACGAGGCCGTGGCGATGCTGGCCGCGCTCGCGGCGCGGGCGGGGTCGCTGGCCGTGCCCGCGCTCGACGCGGTCGCCGACGGCACCCGGATCACCAGCGCCCGGGGCACGCTCACGCTGGTCGACCACCAGGTACGCCATCCCGTGCACCTGGGCAGGGCCGACGGCCTGGGATTCTTTCTAGAGAAACCTTTTCAGTAGAAAGCTTTGGCTCTAGGGTGCGAATCGCCCCCCACGCAGCTAGGAGCCGTGCATGAGCACAGTCGAGCAGTTCGGCTACCGCCAGGAACTCCAGCGTTCCCTGGGCTTCGCCGACCTGATGATCTATGGCTTGATCTTCATGGTGCCGATCGCGCCGTTCGGCATCTTCGGCCACGTCTTCGCCGTCTCCCACGGGATGGTGGCGCTCGCGTACGTCGTCGGCCTGGTGGCGATGGCGTTCACGGCGCTGTCGTACGCGCAGATGGCCCGCGCCTTCCCCATGGCCGGCTCGGTCTACACGTACGCGGGCCGGGGCGTCGCCGCGCCCGTCGGGTTCATCGCCGGATGGGCGATCCTGCTCGACTACGTGCTCGTGCCCTCGCTGCTCTATCTCGTGGCCGGCGCGGCCATGAACCAGTTCGTGCCCGTGGTGCCCGTCTGGCTGTGGCTGGTGGCGTTCGTCGTCCTCAACACGGTCGTGAACTACCTCGGCATCCAGATGACCGCCAGGATCACCCGGATCATGCTGGTGGCCGAGCTCGCGGTCCTGGCGATCTTCCTGGTGGCCGGCGGCGTCGCGCTGGCCCAGGGCAAGGCGCAGACCGGCGCGTTCACCCCGATCTTCGAGTCGGCCGGATTCAGCTGGAGCGTGGTCCTGGCCGCCACGTCGGTGGCCGTGCTGTCGTTCCTCGGCTTCGACGGCATCTCCACGCTGGCCGAGGAGAACCGCGAGGACGCCCGGCGGCTCGGCCGTTCCATGGTGGCCGCGCTGGGGCTGGCCGCGGTGCTGTTCGTGGCGCAGACCTGGGTCGCCGCGCTGCTCACCCCCGGCCGCGACGCGCTGATCGCGAACGACGACGCGGCGGGCACCGCGTTCTACACCACCGCGGAGTTCGCCGGCGGGCACTGGCTGTCGGTGCTGACCGCCGTGGCCACCGCCGTCGCGTGGGGGTTCGCGAACTCGCTGGTCGCGCAGGCGGCCACCTCGCGCCTGCTGTTCGCGATGGGCCGCGACCGCCAGCTCCCCTCGTTCCTCGCCAAGGTGGACCCCAAGCGCAAGGTGCCGGTCAACGCGACCCTGGTGGTGGCCGCGCTCTCGCTGGTCCTCGGCGTCTACATGAGCACGCGGACGACCGGCATCGGCGAGCTGACCTCGCTGGTCAATTTCGGCGCCATGACCGCGTTCCTGCTGCTGCACGTCTCCGTCGTCGTCCATTACGTCATCAGGCGGCGCAGCCGCAACTGGCTCGCGCACCTGGTCGCGCCGGTGATCGGCGTCGTCGTCCTGATGGCCGTCGTCCTCAACCAGAGCGTCTACGCCCAGTGGGTCGGCGGCATCTGGCTTGCCGCCGGCCTGGTCGTCCTCGGCGTCGCGTACGCCCGCGGCCGCCGCCCCGTACTCCCATCGGAGGTCAAGTGAACGTCATCTCCTACCGTCCCGCCCTTGAGGACCTGAGCTACACCTTCGGGGGACGCCCGGCCGTCGGCAAGGTTCGGCCGGGCACGATCCTGGAGCTCTACACCGAGGACTGCTTCGGCGGCCGCGTCCGGACCGTGGACGACCTGCCGTCGCGGGTGTGCGAGTTCCCCTACCTGAACCCGGTGACGGGCCCCTTCCACGTCGAGGGCGCCGAGCCCGGCGACACGCTGGCCCTGCACTTCGTCAGGATCACCCCGGCCAGGGACTGGGCGGTGTCCACGACGTTCCCCCACTTCGGCGCGCTGACCAGCACGCACACCACGGCCACGCTGCAACCGCCGCTGGAGGAGCGGGTCTGGCGGTACGACATCGACCTCGACAAGGGCGTGGCCGTCTACCACGCCCGCAACAGCGACTTCAGCGTGGCACTGCCGCTCGACCCGATGCACGGCACGGTCGGCGTGGCCCCCGCCGCCAACGAGGCGCGCATGACGATCACCCCGGACGCGCACGGCGGCAACATGGACACCCCGGAGCTGCGCGCGGGCGTCACCGTCTACCTGGGGGTCAACGTCGAGGGCGGGATGTTCTCGATCGGCGACGGCCACGGGCTGCAGGGGCACGGTGAGGTCTGCGGCACCGCCGTGGAGTCGGCCATGAACACCGTGGTCGCGGTCGAGCTGATCAAGGGCGTGGCGACGCCGTGGCCGCGGCTGGAGGACGATCTGCACCTGATGTCCACGGGTTCGGCCAGGCCGCTGGAGGACGCGTACCGGATCAGCCAGCACGACCTGGTCACCTGGACGTCGGAGCTGACCGGGCTGGACACGCTGGACGCCTACCAGCTCGTCAGCCAGGCCGGGCAGGCGCCGGTCGGGAACGTGTGCGACACCAACTACACGATGGTCGCGAAGCTGCCCAAGGCGTACCTGGGCGGGCCCGCCTCGTACGAATCGGCGCACGCCCGGCTGCGCGCGCTGGGCTCTCGGTACACAAGTTGAGGTAAAGATTGATGTCGCAGGTCAGAGCACTGATCATCGTCACCTTAAGGTGGGAGTGTGCTCAGGTTGGTGCTGTCTCTGGTCCTGCTCGACCCAACCACCGTCGCCGAGGTGTCGCAACGTAACGTCCCCGTTCCCCGGATCCTGACGCCCGACGGCGATCGCCTGGGCTACGCGCCCGTCCCGCGCCCCTACACGGGGGCGCGGCGGCTCACCGGGGTCCTGCTCGGGCGCGACCCCGTGACGCAGACGAACGTGCTGTGCGGGGGCACGGTCATCGGCTCGCGCAGCCGCAGCCTGGTGCTGACCGCGGCACACTGCCTGCACCAGCACGGCCGCGCGCTCCAGCAGGTGACTTTCCTGCCCGACTACGACCTGGGGCAACCGCGCCTCGGGGTCTGGCCGGCCGCGCGCATGTGGGTGCCCGCCAAGTGGCGCAGCGAGCCGTACTCGCCGAGTCTGCTGCCGTACGACGTCGGCCTGGTCGGGGTGGCGCCCCGCGAGCGCCCGCTGGAGGCCGTGACCGGCCGGGGCCTGCGGCCGATGCACACCACCAGGGGCACGAAGCTGCGCGGGCTCGAACTGCTCGGCTACCCGGCGGGCAAGGGCTATCCGGGCACCAAGATGTACCGGTGCGTGGGCGACGCGACCGAGGCCGCCTCCGAGGGGCCCGGGCTGATGATCACGCGTAACTGCCACGCCGCCGCCGGCGGGAGCGGCGGGCCCGTGCTGTACGGCGACGCGCTGGCCGGCGTCGTGTCGTCGTCCAGCCCGATGAGCGACGCGCAGGGCTACACCGTGCTGACCAGGCTGGGCGGGCCCGTCTTCGAGCGGATGTTCGCCAAGGCCGACAGGGAGATGCTCAAGCGAGCCGGCTGACGATCTCCTCGCAGAGCGCGTGGGTGGCCAGGGCGTCGTCGGCGGCGATCCGGCGGCCGTCGCGCACGGCGGCGAGGAAGTCGAGGCAGATCTGCTCGATGCCGCGCTGCCTGGCCACCGGCACCCAGTCGGGGCGGCGGGCGAGCGTCTCGCCGCCCCGGTAGTCGACGACGTCGCCGAGGTTGGCCACGCGGCGCTTGGCGCCGTCGCCCATGGCCTCGCACGTCTCCTCGCCGGCCCCGCTCGCCCGGTTCATGACGCCGATGGCGGTGAAGCCGTCGCCGGTCAACTCCAGGACGACGTGCTCCAGGAGGCCGTCCTTGACGCGGGTCCGGCTCCTGGTGCCGGTCACCGGGCCAGGGGCGAGGAACCTGAGGGTGTCCACCACGTGGATGAAGTCGTCGAAGATCACCCGGCGCGGGTCGTCGGGGTGGTTCTCGCGGTTCTTCTCCATGAGGACGAGATGGCGGGGGTGGGCGGCGAGCCCGGCGTATCCGGGGGCGTACCGGCGGTTGAAGCCGACCATCAGCGACCTCCCCTCGGTCTCCGCGAGCCGTACGAGCCGCTCCGAGTCCCGGAGCGTGTAGGCGATGGGCTTGTCGACGTAGACGTGGATCCCGGCCTTGAGCAGGGGCTCCACGATCTGCGGGTGCGCTTCGGTGGCCGCGTGCACGAACGCCGCGTCGGCCCCCTCCTTGATCACCTCATCCACGCTCGTGGACCGCCCGGCGATCCGGTAGGTGTCGCCGAGCCGGTCCAGGCGAGCCTGGTTGCGCGTGCAGAGGTGCAGGTCGAGGGCAGGCTGGGCGGCGAGCACGGGAAGGTAGGCCTTCTCCGCGATGTCACCCAGGCCGATCACGGCTATCTTCACGCGTCGAGCGTAGCCTTGAGCGCCGCCTCGATCGGGGTCGGCGCGACACCGAAGGTGGTCTGGAAGGCCGAGGAGTCGAGCACGAACGGCGCCGTGAACTGGTATCTGACGTGGCCGAGCTCCCCGATCATGGGAGAGAACAGGCCGGCCGCCTTGACCAGCGGCCACGGGAGCTGCGCGAACTTGGGCGCCGGCCGCCCGAGCAGCGCGGCCATCCGCTCCCCCATCTGGCGGAAGCTCAGCGGGTCGCCGGTGGGCACGTGCCACGGCCGGCCCCAGGCCCGCTCGTCGCCGCCGGCCACGATCAACGCCTCCGCGACGTCGGGCAGGTAGGTCCAGCTGTGCGGCACGTCCGGGGGGTAGACGAGCTGGATGGCCTTGCCGGCCCTGAGCGGCGCGAGGAACCGGTCGCCCAGGTAGGACTGGTCGGTGGCGCCGGGGCCGAAGTAGTCGGAGCCGCGCACCTCGGTCGTCCTGATCCGGCCCGCCTCGTGCGCGGCCAGCGCGTCCTGCCACATCTTCGCCCGCACCTGGAACTTGGGGTCGGTGGAGGCGAGCGGCAGGTCCTCGGTCATGGGGCCGGTGACGGGCCCGTACGGGTAGAGGTTGCCGAGCATCACGTACACGGCGCCGCTCGCCTCGGCGGCGGCCAGGAACGACTCGGCCATCGGCGGCCAGTCGGTGAGCCAGCGGTGGTATCGCGGGTTGACGCAGTTGTAGAGGACGTCGGCGCCCTTGGTGACCTCGATCAGCCGGGCCTGGTCCGAGACGTCGGCGGCCACCCTGACCGCCCCTTCGGGGCCGCTGCCCGAGCGGGTCACGACGGTGACCTCGTGGCCCTGCGCGAGGAGCTTGTTCGCCACATGCGTGCCGACCTGGCCGGAGCCTACGACGACGTGCTTGCCCATGATCAGACCTGCTTCCAGACGATGCGGAGTACCGCATTGATGACGAAAAGGACGAAGAAAATGTATGCGGAGGTCGCCAGACCGGCGGCGTAGAGGGCCGCGGCGCCGCCGCCGAACCAGAGGATCTCCAGCGCGGCGCGGGCCAGGCCGGTGAGGGGGAACACGGCGTTGGCGCCCCCGCCCGCGCCGAACAGCGCCCATGCGGTGATGAACAGCGCCACGCCGCCCACCCCGGCCAGCCCCCTGATCCACCAGGCGGCGCTCAGGGTGAAGCCCCAGTAACCCACGGAGGCCAGCACGCCGAGCTCCAGGAAGAACATCAGAGCGGCGTTGGCGCCTTTGACTATGCCGAGCATCGCGGTCCTCCGTGAACTGCCATTCGCTTACGAGAGCAATGCTCTCTCAAGAGAGCAGGGATCGTCAAGAGCAGTGCTCTCGTTTTTTGGCACCGCTCTGATAACCTGCTGTTCATGACAGCCAGCCGCACCGCCAGAGAACGCGTCAGGGCCGAACTCACCAGGGAGATCACCGACATCGCGCGCCGCCAGCTCGCCACCGAGGGTGCCGGCGGCCTGTCGTTGCGGGCCGTCGCCCGGGAGATGGGCATGGTCTCCTCGGCCATCTACCGCTATTTCCCGAGCCGCGACGACCTGCTGACCGCATTGATCATCGACGGCTACAACGCCCTCGGCGAGGCCGTGGAGCGCGCCGACGCCGAGTGCCCGCAGGACGACTTCCCGCGCCGGTGGATGACGGCCTGCCACGCCGTACGCGACTGGGCGCTGGCGCACCCGCACGAGTACGCGCTGCTCTACGGCTCCCCCGTGCCCGGCTACCAGGCGCCGCAGGACACGGTCGCGGCCCGGATCCGCGACGTCACCGTGCTGGGCCGGATCGTCTCCGACGCCTGGGCCGCGGGCGCGATCCGGCCCGCCGCCGGCGAGCCCCCGGGCGAGCTGGCGGTGGAGGCGGTGAACATCCGCGGGCTCATGCCCGGCGTGCCCGACGACGTGCTCTGGCGCGGCCTCTCCGCGTGGACCGCGCTGTACGGGTGGGTCAACTTCGAGCTGTTCGGCCAGTTCAACAACACGATCGAGAACAGGCGCGCGGCGTTCGAGCACTCGATGCGGCTGGCGGGTTCGACCTTCGGGCTTGCTCAGTAAGACTTACTAAGTTTTACTGAATACATGGCACGGAGGACAAAGGAGCTCGGCCGCTTCACGGACGTGGCGCTGCTGGTGCTCATCAGCCTGGCCGAGGGGCAGAAACACGGCTATCGCATGATCAACGACATCGAGGAGTTCTCGGGGACCTCGCTGGAGCCCGGCACCCTCTACGGGGCGCTGATGCGGCTGGAGGAGCGCGGCTGGATCGAGCCGGTCGAGTCGGACGAGCGGCGCAAGCCGTACCGGATCACCGAGAGCGGGCGCTCGGCGCTCGGCGAGCAGCTCGCCACCCTGCGCCGCATCGAGCAGGCAGGCGCCAGGCGCACGGGAGCGGTTTGGGGGCTCGCATGATGCGCGCGGTGGCCCTGGCGGTGCTCAGCCTCTACCCGAAGGCGTGGCGGGAGCGTTACGGCGAGGAGGTCGCCGATCTGGTCGCCGCACGGCCGGTACGCGTGCGCACCGTGCTCGACCTGGCCTCGGGCGCGGCCGACGCGTGGCTGCACCACCGGCGCATCCCCGGGGCGGGGGCCTTGACGGCGCCGCTCGCCGCGGTCCTGGCCTGCATGGGGGCGGCGCTGCTGCTCCTGTGGAACCCGGGCCTGCGCGGCGCGGCCAACGCGGCCGGCCTGCACGGCGTGTGGGCCGAGGCCGGGCCGATCGCCAGGGACCTGCAAGGCATGGCGCAGACGCTCTTTGCCATGGCGGGCGTCATAGCCGTGCTCTCGGTGACTCCGCTGCTGCACACCTGTCTCGCCGCGATGCGCCACTCCGTGCACGGACCGCTCACGCGGATGACCGCGCGACAGGTCATCGTGACGGCCTGGGTGCTCGTGATCCCCGTCGGGCTGGTCGGTCTGACCTTCGTGAGCCTCACCTTCCTGCACGCCGGCTATCCTGTCGGGCCGTTGGGCGAAGCGATGGCGGGGGGCTTCCACGTGCCACTGATCATGGCACTGGTGCTGCCGCTGCCCATGACGGCGGCGGGCGCACCGTCACTGGGCTCCAGCGTGCGCGGCACCGGCCAGATCCTCGCATCGGCGGGCATCTGCAACGCACTCGCCTGGGGCGCCGTCGCGGGCCTGCTGGTGCTGGGCCAGGAGAAGGCGTCATGGTCGTTCGTGGTGATGGTGACGGCGAGCGCGCTGGTGAGCGTGTGGATGTCCGCACTGGTGGCGAGGAGCACGATCAGGCGTGGCAGGACAGTGATGGGCCTGCTCAGCCCCGCGTGAACAGTGGCGCCGGTGACTGCCTCAGCGCAGGCCGCGGGTCCGGTTCCCGCGGACCAGCGCGGCCACGCTCAGGAACGAGACGGCCAGCAGGTAGTACGCCGGCGACACCTGCGAGCCCGTTCCCGAGACGAGCGCAGCGGCAATGGCCGGGGTGAACCCGCCGAAGATCGCGACCGCCGTGTTGTAGCTGAACGACAGGCCGGTCGCGCGGGCGTGCACCGGGAACGCGTCGGCCATCACCGACGGCAGCGCGCCGAAGTAGGCGGCCTTCAGCAGGCCGAGCACCGTCATGCAGAGCGTCAGGGTCAGGAACGACGGCGCCGCGGTGAGCCAGAGGAACAGCGGGACGGCGCTCCCGCCGATCAGCACCGCCGCCGGGATCATGATCTTCAGCCGGCCGTACCGGTCGGCCAGCAGGCCCACGACCGGAGTCGCGACGGTCAGGGTGACCCCGGTGATGAGCAGCGCGACGAACGACAACGAGTCGTTCAGGCCCAGCTCCTCGATCCCGAAGGTCGGCATGTACTGCAGGATGAAGTTGAGCGCGGTCGAGATGACCAGCGCGCCGCCGGCGATCAGCAGGCCGCCCCAGTGGTCGCGGAACACCGACCGGATCGGCGAGGCCGGCTTCTCCTCCGTCCTGATCGCCGGCGACTCCGCGACGTACCTGCGGATGTAGAGGCCGACCGGCAGGACCAGCAGGCCGAACACGAACGGCACCCGCCAGCCCCAGGCCGCCATCTGCTCCTTCGACAGCATCGCGGTCAGACCCGCGGCGAACCCGGAGGCCATCAGGGTCGCGAGCCCCTGGCTGGCGAACTGGAAGCTGCCGAGGAAGCCCTTGCGGCTCTCGTCCTGCTCGACCAGGTACGAGGTGGCGGCCCCGAACTCGCCGCCCGCCGCGAACCCCTGGATCAGCCGCGCGATCACGATCCCCAGCGGCGCGAGGAGCCCGAGGGTCGCGTAGCCGGGCATGATCGCGATCAGCAACGTGCCGAGGACCATCAGCCAGATCGTCAGCACCAGCGCCTTCTTGCGCCCGTGCCGGTCGGCGTACGCGCCGATGAGCAGCCCTCCGAGCGGACGGATCAGGTACGTCACGCCGAACACCGCGTACGCCTGCACCAACTGGACGCCCGGGGCGCCATCGGGAAAGAACACCTTCCCGATGTAGGCCGCCATCAGCGCGTACACGGCGAGGTCGAACCACTCGAGCGCGTTGCCGATGGTCGCGGCCGCGATCGCGCGTCTGGCGGATCCACGCGTCGCGGGCTGGGTCGAATCGGTCGGGGCGACGGCCATCGGGGGGGTCCTTCCGGAGGGGGCGTGGCTGACGTCGTCAGGCCGGGCGGCGAGCGGGGAGCGGGCGGTCGGCCGAAGGGTTGCCGAGAGCGTGGAACAGCGTGGCGGCCAGCACGACGCCCTCACGCGCGATCGCGCCGAGCAGGTGCTCGTCGGGCGCGTGCTGGAGGCAGCCCGGGTACGAGTGCGGCAGCCACAGGGTCGGCAGGCCGAGGACGTCGGTGAAGACGAAGTTGGGCAGGGAGCCGCCGATGTTCGGCAGCAGGGCGACGGGCCCGCCGGTCGCCTGCTCCAGCGTCCCCTTGGCCCACCGCACCCACGGGTCGTCGAGCGCCGTGCGGCTGGCGGGGAAGTGGCGCAGGACGCGGACGCCGACCATCGGATAGCCGCGGGCGGCGAGATGCTCGGCGACGGCCTTCTCCGCGCCGCTCACGTCGGTCCCGGCCACGTACCGCAGCTGCAGGATCGCGCGGGCCCGGCCGGGGATCGCGTTGACGGGGTTGTCGACGTCGCCCGACCCCAGCGACAGGACCTCCAGCGTGTTCCAGCCGTACAGCCGCTCGGCGGCGGTCAGGCCGGTGTCGCCCCAGCCCTCGTCGGGGACCGGGTCGCCGGGGCTGTTCGCGACGGCGACGCCGGCCAGCGCCGCGCGGACCGCGTCCGGGAGCTCCGGCGGCAGCAGGGCGGGCACCTGGACCCGCCCGTGCCCGTCGACGCAGCTCGCGATCGCGCCGGCCAGGGTGGTGGCGGGGTTGCGCAGGACGCCGCCCCAGTTGCCGGAGTGATAGGTGTTGGGGCGCAGGTCGACGTCGAGCTCGATGTCGACGCCGCCGCGCGACCCGAGGAACAGCGTCGGCGTCGCCGCGTCCAGGCGCGGCCCGTCCGAGGCGATCAGCACGTCCGCCCGCAGCATCGCGCGGTTGGCGGCGGCGAACTCGGCCAGCCCCGGCGAGCCGACCTCCTCGCCGGACTCGAACAGGAAGACCAGGTTGAACCCGAGCCTCCCCTGGCCGGCGAGCAGCAGGCGCAGCGCCGCGAGGTTGACCAGGTGCTGCCCCTTGTTGTCGGCCGACCCCCGGCCGTACCAGCGGTCGCCGTCGGCGGTCAGCGTCCACGGGTCACGGCCGCCGCTCCACCGGCCGGCGTGCCCGTCCACCACGTCGGCGTGGCCGTAGCAGAGCAGCGTCGGCAGCGAGGGGGACTCTACCCGGGTGCCGACGAGGAACGGACCCCCGCTGGCGTCGGGGTTGGGGTACTCGGTCACGGAGCACCCGAGATCGACCAGCGCGGGGGTCAGAACCTCATCGAGGTATGCCTTGACGGCAACACGGCTCTCGGGTCTGGCACTCTCGGTGGGATAGGAGACCATCGCGGCCAGGTCGGTGAAGAAGGCGCCGGAATCGACGTACTCTTCCGCCTGTTCGACGAGGTTCGCTGGGATCACGAGAGGTTCCTCCGGGGAGTCTGGGCACCGCGCTGGTCAGCAGCGTAGGGCCGTTCGTGAGCCGGGACCATTGCCGTTTGCCGCACCCGGCGTTCTACTATTGGCAAACCTGCGTTCAGGCAAGACCCGGAGGTCCCGATGCAACTCCTGCCAGTGGGCCTCTCGTACTTCCTGGAGGTCGCGCGGACCGGGTCGGTCACCGAGGCGGCCCGCACGCTGACCGTCGCGCCTTCGGCGATCAGCAGGCAGATCACCAAGCTGGAGTCCGGGTGCGGGGTGCCGTTGTTCGTCCGGCATCCGCGCGGGATGGCGCTGACCGAGGCCGGGTCCCGGCTGCTCGCCCACGTCCGCCGCAGCGAGGCCGAGGCGTCCGCCCTGGTGGAGGAGTTGCGGACCGGGGGCGGGGCCGATGCCCGCAACGTCACGGTGGCCTGTTCCGAGGGGTTCGCCCGCCGGATCGTCCCGCGGGCGATGGCGGCCTTCCGGCGCGACCACCCCGACGTGACCTTCCAGCTCGACGTCGTCCCCCGGCAGGAGGCCACCCGCCGGGTGGCCGAGGGCATCGCCGACGTCGCCGTCACCTATGCGATGGGGCCGCAGCACGACGTACGGGTGGAGTGCGCCGTCGTGATCCCGGTGGTCGCGATCGTCCCGCTCGGGCACGAGCTGGCCGGGCGGGACCGGGTCGGGCTGGCGGAGCTGTGCGAGCATCCCCTGGCCCTCGCCTCCACCGGGACCAGCCAGCGCGAGCTCTTCGACATCGGCGCGCAGATCGAGGGGCTGACGGTCCGCCCGGTGCTGGTCTGCGACTGGCTCGGCCCGCTGCACGAGTTCGTCCGCTGCGGGGGCGGCATCGCGCTCGTGGGGGATCTCGGCGACCTGCGCCAGGACGCGCCGGCCGAAGGGGTCACCTACGTGCGGCTGGACCACCCGGTGTTCCGCCAGCGGGAGGCCCAGGTGCAGACCGCGCTGGGCCGGCGGTCGCCCTGGTCGGTGACGGAGTTCACGGCGCTGCTGGTGTCGCTGCTGAGCCCCCGGGAACGGTGACGGAGTTCACGGCGCTGCTGAGCCCGCGGGAACGGCGACGGCCGACCGCCTCTGGGGCGACCGGCCGTACCGGGAGAACGGGGTCAGCGCGAAGCGCGGTTGACCGCGGAGATGATGGCCTTGAGCGAGGCCGTCGTGGTGTTGGCGTCGACGCCGACGCCCCACAGCACCCGGCCGTCGACCTCGCACTCCAGGTAGGAGGCGGCCTTGGCGTCGGAGCCCGCGCTCATCGCGTGCTCCACGTAGTCGAGCACGCGCACGTGGATGCCGACCCCCGCGAGGGCGTCGGTGAAGGCCGAGATCGGGCCGTTGCCCGCGCCCGCGATCTCGCGGATCTCCCCGTCGACCCGGACGTCGGCGCCGATGCGGTCCTTGTCGTCCACCGTGGACTCGTGGCGGTGGGCCATGAGGCTGAGGCGGCCCCAGCGGTTGGCCGGGTTGGGCAGGTATTCGTCGCGGAAGATCTCGTACATCTCGGCGGGCGTGATCTCGCCGCCCCCGCTGTCGGTGCGGGCCTGCACCACCTTCGAGAACTCGATCTGCAGCCGCCGCGGCAGGTCGAGCTGGTGGTCGGCCTTCATGATGTACGCGACGCCGCCCTTGCCCGACTGGCTGTTGACCCGGATGACGGCCTCGTAGGTGCGGCCGATGTCCTTCGGGTCGATCGGGAGGTACGGCACCGCCCAGGTGAACTCGTCGACCGGCACGCCCGCCGCGGCCGCGTCGCGCTCCAGGTGCTCGAAGCCCTTCTTGATGGCGTCCTGGTGGGAGCCGGAGAAGGCGGTGTAGACCAGCTCGCCGCCCCACGGGTGGCGCGGGTGCACGGGCAGCTGGTTGCAGTATTCGGTGATCCGGCGGATCTCGTCGATGTCACCGAAGTCGATCTCGGGGTCGATGCCCTGGGAGAACAGGTTCATGCCCAGCGTGACCAGGCAGACGTTGCCGGTGCGCTCGCCGTTGCCGAACAGGCAGCCCTCGATGCGGTCGGCGCCCGCCATGTAGCCCAGCTCGGCGGCGGCCACGGCGCTGCCGCGGTCGTTGTGCGGGTGGAGCGACAGGATGATCGAGTCGCGGTGCTTGAGGTTGCGGTGCATCCACTCGATCGAGTCGGCGTAGACGTTGGGGGTGGCCATCTCGACCGTGGCCGGCAGGTTGATGATGACCTTGCGGTCGGGGGTGGGCTGCCACACGTCGTTGACCGCGTCGCACACCTCGACGGCGTATTCGAGCTCCGTGCCGGTGAACGACTCGGGAGAGTACTGGAAGCGGACGTCGACGTCGGTGGCCTCGGCGAGCTTCCTGACCAGCTTGGCGCCCTCGACGGCGATGGCGGTGACGCCGTCCTTGTCCAGGCCGAACACCACGCGGCGCTGGAGGGTGGAGGTCGAGTTGTAGAGGTGGACGATGGCCTGCTTGGCGCCCTCGATGGACTCGAAGGTCCGCTCGATCAGCTCCGGCCTGGCCTGGGTCAGGACCTGGATGACCACGTCGTCGGGGATGCGGTCCTCTTCGATGATCTGGCGGATGAAGTCGAAGTCGGTCTGCGAGGCGGCCGGGAAGCCCACCTCGATCTCCTTGTAGCCCATGCGTACCAGCAGCTCGAACATCTGGAGCTTGCGGTGGGAGTCCATCGGGTCGATCAGGGCCTGGTTGCCGTCCCGCAGGTCCACCGCGCACCAGCGGGGCGCCTTGGTGATGACCTGGTCGGGCCAGGTGCGATCGGTCAGGCGGATGGGTTCGAACGCCTGATAGCGATGGATCGGCATGGAACTGGGCTGCTGAGCGGTCATGTCTGCTGACTCCTCGTCGGTCGGAAGAAGACGGCCGACGCGCACGACTGGCTCCGCGGCGAGGGAGCCGGCCTCAGAGGCCCCCGCCGCGGCAGCTAAGAAGCAGCCCGCGCAGCATGTCATGCACGCTACCAGACGTCTCGCGATGCGCTGTCCCGGATCTCAGATCCTGAGAAGGCGGCGGGTCTCCGTCAGTCCGGGACCAGGACGCTGAGGCAGGTCACGCAGCCTTCCAGCCGCTCGAACTCCGAAATATCTACCTTCGTCACGCTAAATCCCCGTTTTTCGAGCATTGTGGCGGTCTGGGGTGCCGAGGCGGCCATCAGCACGCGGTCCCCGCCCAGGGGCACCACGTGCGCCCCCGACTCCTCCGGCGGCACGAGCAGCCCCGGCAGGTCCACGTGGCGCGGGTCGCCGATGAGCGTCCCGTCGGGCAGGGCGGTCACCGCCGACTTCAGGTGCAACACGCCGGTCAGGCCCACGGGCACGACCTCGCGCTCCGGCAGCAGGCCCGCGAGCTGCACGATCCCCTCGTCGTTGGAGCGGGCCGACCTCCCGACGTACACGGTGGGCCCGACCTGCAGCACGTCGCCCCCGTCGAGCGTGCCGGGCGGCACGATCCTGACCGCCTTGAGCCCCAGCTCCCGCACGGCCCCGGCCACGGACTCCACCTCGGGCCGCCGTTCCGGCGCCCCCGGCCTGGTCAGTACGGCGAGCCGCCCCGACACCACCACCGCGTCCTCCACGAACGGCGCGTCGGGCAGCTCGTCGGCGTCCGGCACGTACGTGACCCGCCACCCGGCGGCCGCCAGCGCACCCGCGTAGGCGTCGTGCTGGTGACGCGCCCGTTCCGGGTCCACCGGCTCGCGCTGGATGTGAGTGACGATGCCCTCGGCGATCCGGGGGCCGGGTTTCCTGACGAGCGCAAGGCCGGGCATGGCCGTTTTCTATCACGTACCACCACAAAACGGGCAACCGGACCACCCACCACCAGCCCCTCCCCACCGCCGACCCCCGCCACCGGACCCTCGTCACCGGCCCTCGCCACCACCGACCCCCTGCCACCGGATCCCCGCCACAGGACCTCTCGCCGCCGCCGGCCCTCCCCGCCCCGCAGAAGGGGGCGCGCCCTCCCCCGAAGGACCTCAGCCGAAGTGCGGCGGGGAACGTGCCCCGAGGCGGGAGACCCATCGGTGGCAATGACTAGAGTTCAGCCATGCGGGACGACGAAATTCTCACCAGAATCAGTGCCCTGGTCGACGAGGAGCACGAGCTGCGCAACCGGCTGTCCACGGGCGAGGTGACCACGGACGAGGAGCACGAGCGCATCAAGCAGCTGGAGACGGCGCTCGACCAGTGCTGGGACCTGCTCAGGCAGCGCCGGGCCAGGCGGAGCGCGGGCGAGGACCCCGACAACGCCGCCGCCCGCCCGGCCGACGAGGTCGAGAACTACCGGCAATAAATTCGCTCGCCCCGGCCGTCGTCCGTGCGATTTGCTGGGCACATGTGGATCCAGCCCATCGATCTCGACCGGCCGGGCGACCTGGTCACGGGCCTGCATGAGGCGTACACGGCGGCCTACCCCGACGACCCGGGCCCGCTGATTTCGTTCGCAGACTTCCGCCATGGCATCGCCAGGCACTCGCCGGGCGACCGGGCCGAGCTGTGGGCCGTCGTCGAGGGCGGCGCGGTCGTCGGCGGCTACGCCCTGTCGCTCTCCCAGCTCGACAACACGCACATGGGCTGGATCTTCCCCCTCGTCGTGCGTCCCGAGCGGCGCGGCCAGGGGCTCGGCTCGGCGCTGTTCGAGCACGCGCTGGAGAGGTTGCGCCACCACGGCAGGAGCCTGCTCCTCACGGAGACGCCGACCACCGGCGTGGGCGCCCGTTTCGCGCAGGCCCATGGCATGAGCGTCGCCATCCAGGTGGCCCGCCGCACGCTGGACCTGCGCAAGGCCGACTGGGACGCGCTGGAACGCATGCTCCCCCAGGTCGAGGGCTATCACCTCGAACGCTGGACCGGCCCGGCGGCCCCCGAGCTGATCCCCGACCTCGCGGCCCTGATGAACGGCATGAACGACGCCCCGCGCGACGCCGGCGTCGAGGACGCCGACTTCAGCCTCGACCGCATCCGCGACCGCGAGGACGGCATCGCCCCGCGCGGCCTGACCGCGTACTCGATGATCGCCCGCCGCGACTCCGACGGGGCGCCGGCCGGATACACGCGCGTCTACGCCGAGGCCGACCGCTCCACCGGCTGGGGCCACCAGGCGGACACGACGGTGCTGACCGAGCACCGGGGCCACCGCCTGGGCCTGCTGCTCAAGCTCGCCAACCTGCTCTGGCTCCGCGAGCGCGAGCCCCACCTGGAGCGGATCATCACCTGGAACGCCATGTCCAACGCCCACATGCTGGCCATCAACGAGGCCATGGGTTTCGAGCTCCTCGACGAATGGAACGAGTGGCGGCTGGAGCTTTGACGTGCTCCTCCACATTAAATGTGGAGGGTTCCTGTGCTGCTTACGCAGCAGCTCGCAGCGCGGGTGCGGGCGAGACTGTGGGACAGGATGCTTGACGCTTCACAGGCCCCGGTATCCCGGAGTCTCCACGTCCTGTGACCGCCCGTCCGGCGGCAGAGTTGTACCGATGAAGCTGGTTTCGGGCGGCGTTGGTATCGGCGTTGCCGGTCCATCCGCACGCCAGGTTCTTGCACGCGAACCGCGACTGCGTTTCGCGTGATCCCGCAGTGGTGGTGTGGCAGCGGTGACACTCTTGGCTGGTGCCGTGCGGGCGGACCGTGGCGACCAGACCGCCACGCTCAGCGCTCTTGTAGGTCAGCAACTCCACCGTCCGGCCCCACGCCTGGCCCGCGATCGAGCGATTCAGGCCCCGCTTTTGGGCAACGTTGACTCCTGGCTCCTGCACGGTCCCAGACGCCGAGGCCATCATGTTGGTGATTTTCAGGTCTTCGACCACGATCGCGCTGAATCGCCGCGCGAGGTCGGTCGTGCTCTGATGCTGCCAGTCGACGGCTCGGCGCTTGGCTGTCGCGCGGAGCCGGGCGATCTGGTCGTAGGTGCGGCGTTCCCGGTTGGAGACCGGGTCGCCTTTCTTGCGGGTGGCACGCTTACGGGCGCTTTTGCGCTCCAGGCGCAATAGCCGCTCGTTCTCTCCCTTGGTGAGCCACGGGCCGTGCCGAAGGTGCTCCCCGGTGGACAGGGCCAGGGGGACCGTGATGCCCCGGTCGATGCCGACCTTCGGACCGGAGTGCGGGACGGGGGCGGATATGAGCAGCTCGGTACGGAAGACGATGGTCCACCCGTGGGCTTCTTTCACCAGGCGAGCCCCGGTGACCCTGCCGGATGGCCCGCCATTGGTGACGCCCGGCAGGTCTTTCGTCCACCGGAACTTCACCCGCCCGACCTTGGGCAGATTCACCGCACCCCACCTGCGGTTGATCCGGCTGATCTGCAGGTCGCGGGCCTGGGGGACGTTCACGGCCATCCGGGACCGCAACCGGCCCTTGAACGTCGGACGCTTGGCCGGGTGGCCGGGGTTGAAGAAGTTCGCCCACGCCTGCCGGTAGGTCTTCAGCACGGCTTGCGCGGCCTGAGCGGGCAGTTGCCCCATCCAGTCGATCTCGTGACGTGCTCGCCGGATCGCCGCGTCGCACTCCTTCGGTGAGGCGAACCGGCTCTGGCGGAAGGTCGTGAACTCATGGAGCACGTTCCACAAGGCGCGCGCGGTGTGGGCTTGACCGTCCACAACGGCCACCTGGGCCGGGCTGAGGTCGAGTCGCGCCACGTGCGCACGAGCCCGTTTCGCCTTCTCCACGCACTGATCATATCGTTTGGTTCATGTCACCGCGATGGAATCCGGAACCAGAGGTGAGAAGGGGACGTCATGTCGTCTGCAGCCTCCACGCTCATTTGGTTTTCGTCACAAAGTACCGGCGCGGGGCCTTGACCGACGAGATGCTGGTCCGCTGCGAGGAAGTAATGCGCGGGGTATGCGCCGACTTCGAGGTCGAGCTGCGCGAGTTCAACGGCGAGCACGACCACGTCCACCTGCTGGTCCACTACCCGCCCAAGGTCGCCCTGTCCAAACTCGTCAACTCGCTGAAGGGGGTCTCGGCTCGGATGCTTCGTAAGGAATACAGCACACACGTCCGCACATACCTCTGGGGCGGACATTTCTGGTCTGGGTCCTACTTCGCCGGGTCGGTCGGAGGGGCGCCGCTCACCGTGCTCGACCAGTACATCGAGCAGCAGAAGCGACCCATGTGAGGGAAGCTGCCGACAAAATCCGAAAGGTCAGGGCATGCTCGCGCCCTAGCAGGCACTCCCACGTGGGCCTTCATCCCCGGCGTGAACGTGAACGCCGGAGCACTGGCCCACATTCTGGTAGGCCGTTCGGGGGCGGCGGGCTAACCTGACCGTTTATGACCTTGGAGGCGTTGAGGGACGGGGATCCGCGACAGGTGGGGCCGTACGCGCTCCTGGGTCGGCTCGGCGAGGGCGGCATGGGCGTCGTCTACCTGGGCCGGGCCCCGGACGGCACCCGGGTGGCGGTCAAGCTCATCCACGCCAGGATGGACGGGCACGCCGACTTCAGGCGCCGGTTCGCCCGCGAGGTGGCCGCCGCCAAGCGGGTCGCCCGCTTCTGCACCGCTCCCGTCCTGGACGCCGACGTCGAGGGGGACGTGGCGTACCTGGTCACCGAGTACGTCGAGGGGCCCAGTCTGGGGGACGCCGTCCGCGAGTCGGGGCCGCTGAAGGGCTCGGCGCTGGACGGCCTGGCCGCCTCGATGGCCATGGCCCTGCGCGCCATCCATGGGGCGGGGGTCGTGCACCGCGATCTCAAGCCGTCGAACGTGCTGCTCTCCCAGGTGGGGCCCAAGGTCATCGACTTCGGCATCGCGCAGCTCATGGACGCGGAGATGAGCAGCGCGATCATGGGGACGCCGTCGTACATGTCGCCCGAGCAGGTGTCGGGCGCGACCATCGGCCCCGCCTCGGACATCTTCGCGTGGGGCTGCACGGTCGCGTACGCCGCGAGCGGCCGGGCGCCGTTCGGCTCCGGCTCGGTGCCCACGATCCTCCTGCGCATCCTCAACGACGCCCCGGAGCTGCGCGGCCTGCCGGGGCCGCTGCACGAGCTGGTGCTCGCCTCGCTGTCGAAGAACCCGCGCGACCGCCCCACGGCCCAGGACCTCATGGACCGCCTCAGCACGGCGGACCCGGGCGGCACCCCGCTGCCCGCTCTCGGCACAGGCGGGACTCCCGTCACGGGCGCCCCCATGACCCCACCGAGCGACCCGGCCACAACCGGCCACCCAGCCCACGGCACGACCGGCCACCCAGCGACCGCCCACCCAGCGACCGCCCACCCCGTGACCGGCCACCCGGCGCGCGCCGACGCGACAACGGCGCCGACTGACGGACCGCGACCCCCGGACCTGGCGACGGCACCGCCCGATGTCCCGTCGGCACCCGGCTCCAGGGCGGCGGGCAACCGGCGGAGGGTGCTCGCCGCAGCGGCGGCCGTCGCCGTGGCCGTGGGAGGCGCGTCCGTGGCCGTCGCCTGGCGCAACCTGGCCACCCCGTCGAGCGCCCGGACCCCTGCCCCGACGACCACCACCACCCGAGCCGCCCGCCCGGACACGCAGGCCAAACCCCAGAACCCGCTGAGAGCCCCAGGCAAGATCACGTTCTACTCCCCGCCGGAACCGGCCGCCGGCCGCCAGGCCGACGAGTGGGAGAAGGACCGCCCCCAGGACGCCGCGCTCCTGCGCAGGCTCGCCGCCGTCCCCCACGCCATCCGCCTCAACGAGCCCGAGGTCAGGTCGAAGGTCGACACCACCCTCACCGCGGCCCGGCAGGCGGGCGGCGTCCCGGTGTTCCTGATCAACTACCTGCCGGGCAGCGAGTGCCGCCCGACCACCGCCGCGGAGCTGGCCGCGTACCAGGACTGGATCAAGGGCATCGCGAGCACGATAGGCCAGGCCGAGGCGGCGGTGATCCTCGAACCGGGCGCGCTGGTCAAGATCCCCGGCGTCAAGGACTGCGACCCGCAGGGCTCGGTGGACCAGCGCTACAAGGACCTCCGCCAGGCCGTCCAGACGCTCAAGGCGAACCCGAACACGGCCGTCTACCTCGACGGCAGCCAGGACCTGTACCCGGGCACCGCGATCATGGCCGAGCGGCTGATCAAGGCTGGCGTCGACCGGGCGGACGGCTTCTTCCTCAACACGGCGTCCTACCAGCGCACGGAGAAGAGCGTCGAGTACGGCAGGGCGCTGTCGGCCTGCATCAGCGTCCAGCGGGCCACGGGCGCCAGGGACTGCCCCTCGGACGCGAAGGTCGACCCTGCGACGATGCCGCACTTCGTCGTCGACACCGCCAGGAACGGCCAGGGCTCGTGGGCCCCGACGAAGAAGTACCCCGACCCGCAGACGTGGTGCAACCCGCCGGGCCGGGGCGCCGGTGACCGGCCCACGACCGAAACGGGTGAGGAGCTGGCGGACGCCTACCTGTGGATCGCGCGGGCGGGCTCGTCCAGCGGCCGGTGCAGGCGCGGCGAGGGCGGGGAGAAGGACCCGGAGCGCGGCGTGGTGTCCCCGGAGGCCGGCGAGTGGTGGGCGGATCTGGCGCTCGAGCGGGCCAGGAACGCCAACCCGCCGTTGTGAGGGGGCCGGGAACGCCGAACCGGCCGTTGTGAGCGGGCCAGGAATGCCGAACCCGCCAGTGTGACGGGCCGGGGCGAGCCCGAGGTTGCGCCCATGTTAAGCGGACGTTAGATCTCGGCCACCTGCCCTTGTCCGAACATCCTTCTGCGGAGAGGCTCTGACCTGCATCTACTCCCCCCAGGCTCCACACAGGAGGTCTCCGTGAGCAAGGCACGCGTGCCCTGGAAGGCAGTGATCGGCGGCTCCGTCGGCAATCTGGTCGAGTGGTACGACTGGTTCGTCTACTCCAGTTTCGCCGTCTATTTCGCCGCGTCCTTCTTCCCGGAGGGCGACGACACGGCCAAGCTGCTCAACACGGCGGCCATCTTCGCCGTCGGTTTCTTCATGCGCCCGCTCGGCGGCTGGCTGCTCGGCCGCTACGCCGACAGGAAGGGCCGCAAGGCGGCGCTCACGCTCACCGTCACCCTCATGTCGGCCAGCGCCCTGCTGATCGCCATCGCCCCGACGTACGAGACGGTCGGCTACTTCGGCGCCGTGGTGCTGGTGGTGGCGCGCCTCCTGCAGGGCCTGTCGGTCGGCGGCGAGTACGCGGCCAGCGCCACGTACCTCACCGAGGCCACCCCGCGCGGCCGCCGCGGCTTCGCCTCCAGCTTCCAGTACGTCTCCATGACCGCCGGCCAGCTCGTCGGCCTCGGCCTGCAGATCATCCTGCAGAACACGATGTCCAAGGAGGCCCTCGACTCCTACGGCTGGCGCATCCCGTTCGTGATCGGCGCGCTGGGCGCCGCGGTCGTGTTCTACCTGCGCCGCAACCTCCTGGAGACGGAGGCGTACGACGAGGAGGAGCGCGACGTCAAGCAGGAGAGCCGCGGCACGATCAAGCAGCTGCTCAACCACAAGCGGGAAGCGCTGCTGGTCATCGCCCTGACCATGGGCGGCACGGTCGCGTACTACACCTACACCACCTACCTCACCAAATACCTCTCCAACACCGCCGGCCTGCCCAAGGAGACGGCCACGCTGGTGAGCTTCTGCGCGCTGTTCATCTTCATGTGCCTGCAGCCGCTGGCCGGCGGGCTGTCGGACCGGATCGGCCGGCGGCCGCTGCTGATCACGTTCGGGATCGGGTCGATGCTGGGCACGGTGCCGCTGATGACGGCGCTCGGCGGGGTCACGGGGTTCGGCGGCGGGCTCGTGCTCTCGCTGGCCGGCCTGATCATCGTCACCGGCTACACCTCGATCAACGCGGTGGTGAAGGCCGAGCTGTTCCCGACGAACATCCGCGCGCTCGGCGTCGCCCTCCCCTACGCCATCGCGAACGCCCTGTTCGGCGGCACCGCCGAGTACGTGGCGCTGTGGTTCAAGAACAACAAGATCGAGTCGGGCTTCTTCTGGTACGTCTCCGCCTGCGCCGCCGTGTCGCTCGTGGTCTACCTCACCATGCGCGAGACCAGGGACGCCGCCCTCTCGCGCGCCGAGCAGGCGTCGGAGGATGTGGTCGCGGCCCGCGTCTAACCTTGGGCCATGCGAGTTCTCCTGGTCGAGGACGACGATCGGCTCGCGTCCGCGCTCACCACGGCCCTCGCCCGGCACGGCCACCAGGTCACCCGTGCCGGGCTGGCCGTCGACGCCCTCCGCCTGGCGGGGGGCGTCGATTTCGTCCTGCTCGACCTGGGCCTGCCCGACATGGACGGGCTCGACGTGCTGCGCCGCCTGCGCCGGGTGTCGGCCGTGCCGCTCATCGTGGTCACGGCCCGCACGGAGGAGCGCGAGGTGCTGCGCGGGCTGCGGTCCGGGGCCGACGACTACCTGGTCAAGCCGTTCCGCACGGTGGAGCTGATGGCCCGCATGGAGGCGGTGGTGCGGCGCGGCACCAGGCCGATGCCGGCCCGCGACGACGTGGTGAGCGTGGGCGACGTCCGCATCGATCTGGAGTCCAGGCAGGTCACGGTGGCCGGTGAGCCGGTGACGCTGACGAGGCGCGAGTTCGACGTGCTGGCGATGCTGGCGCGCGAGCCGGGCGTGGTGCGCGGCAGGGAGGAGATCCTCGACGAGGTCTGGGGCGACCCGCTGCTGTCGGCGTCCCGCTCGCTCGACGTGCACGTGGCCAACCTGCGTTCCAAGACCGGCCGCCCGGGGCTGGTGGAGACGCTGCGCGGCACCGGCTACCGGCTGGGCTCGACGGCGTGAACTCCCGGCTGGTGGTCACGTTCACCACGCTGATCGTCTTCCTGATCGCGGCGCTGGCCGTGCCGCTCGGCCTCGCCTACGCCTCCCACCGCACGAACCGCCTGCTCCTCGACCGCCGCGCCGACGCCACCCGCTTCGCGGAGCTGGCCGACCAGGCGGCCAGGGAGGACGACCGCTCGGGGCTGATCGCCGAGATCGACCGTTACGCCGCGCTCTACGGGGCGGCGGTACGCGTACGCGACCGCGACGGCTCCATCCTGGCCACGGCGGGCCGGTTCGACGCCGACGACCAGGAGGCCACCCGCCTGGCGCTGTCCGGCCGCACGACCGAGGACCTGCCCACGATCAGCCCGTTCGGACCGGCCACGGTGCTGCTGGCCGAGCCCGCCGGACGGGACGCGCAGCTGTCCGGCGTGGTGCTGCTGGAGGCCCCCACCGACCGGGCCAGGCAGGACGTCTCGCTGGTGTGGGGCGCGCTGCTGGTCGGCGCGCTGGTGGCGCTGGGCTACTCGGCGCTGGCAGCCAGGCAGCTGGCCCGCTGGATCCTGCGGCCCGTCACCGAGCTCGACCGCACCACGCGGGCCATCGCGCAGGGCCGGCTCGACGCGCGGGCGCATCCCGGCGCGGGGCCCTCCGAGCTGCGGCAGCTGGAGGAGCGCTTCAACGCCATGGCCGACGCGGTCTCCAGCGCGATGGAGCGGCAGCGGGCGTTCGTGGCGGACGCCTCCCACGAGCTGCGTACCCCGCTCACGGTGCTCGGGCTGCGGCTGGAGAACCTTGAGCCGCACCTGCGGGGCGAGGGCACGGCCGAGTTCGAGGAGGCGATGGCGGAGCTGGACCGGCTGGCGCTGCTGGTGGAGGACCTGCTGGCGCTGGCCAGGGTGGAGGCGGGCGCGGGCGTCGCGGGCAAGGAGATCCCGCTGGCGCCCCGGCTGGGGGCGTGGCGGGAGGTGTACGCGGCCAAGGGCGTACAGCTCGTAACCGAAATTTCGGAAACGTCGGTCGTTCCTGAGGCGGCGGCCAGGATCGCGGACATCGCCCTCGACAACGCCCAGAAGTTCGTGCCCGAGGGCGGCACGGTCACGGTCACCCTGGCGGACGGCGTGCTGCGGATCGCGGACGACGGGCCCGGGCTGGGCGAGGAGGAGCGCGCGGAGGCGCCGGGGCGGTTCTGGCGGTCCGGGGCCCACGCGAACGTGCCGGGCAGCGGTCTGGGCCTGGCCATCGCCTCCGAGCTGGCCAGGGCGTGCGGGGCCACGCTGGCGCTGCTGCCCGCCGTGCCGCGCGGCCTGGTGGTGGAGCTGCGCCTGAAGGCTCAGCCGTAGGCGGAGCGGTAATAGCGGGCGGCGCCCGGGTGGAGCGGGACGACGCCGGTGCCGATGGCGTAACGCATGTCGAGCCGCCCGCCCGGCGCCGACGGGGCCTGGAGGCGGTCGCGGGCGCTGAAGAGGGTCTCGGTGATCGAGTACGCCAGATCGTCAGGGAGCGTGGCCCGGCACATCAGGTAGCTGGGGGTGCCGATGGTCGGCACCGGCCGGCCGCTGCCGTACACGCCGGCGGGCACCAGCCCGTGCTCGTAGAGCGGGCCGAACCGGCGGCGCAGGGCCGTCACCAGCGGCTCCAGCGGCACGAGCTCGATGCCCCCCAGCGAGGTCAGGACCGGTGTGGGCACCCCGCCCGACCAGAAGAACGCCTCGATCTCGCCGTCGCGCAGCGCCTTGACCGACTCGTCCAGGCCCAGCCTGCTGACCTCGGCGGGCTCGGCCAGCCCGGCCACCGCCAGCACGCGGGTGGCGGTCACGGCGGTGCCCGAGCCCTCCAGCCCTATGGAGACCGCCCGCCCCGCCAGGTCCTTGACCGCCGCGATGCCGGCGCCCCGCCGCACCACCAGGTGGACGTAGTTCATGTAGACCCTGGCCAGCGCGCACACCGGCTGGTGCCGCACCCTGACGGCGTCGTCGGCGCTGTCGGCCAGCGCGAACGCCACGTCGGCCCGCCCGTCGGTCATCATCGTCAGGTTCTGCACGCTGGCCGCCGTCTTCATCACTCGCACCGTGAGCCCGTCCTGCCGCAGCTCCCGCGCGAGCCCGTCGCCGAGCTGCTCGTAGATCCCGCCCGTCACGCCGGTCGCCAGCCGCAGCTCAGGCCGCCCGCCGTCGGACGCCGAGCACCCGGCGGCCAGCGCGGCGAGCCCCAGGAAGGCGCGGCGGGATATCGGCATGAATTCACGGTATCCGGTCCTCCAGAATGGACATGTGAGCGAACTGGACGCACGCCTACTCATCGCCTCAGAGCTGACGATGTTCCTGCCGGTGAGCCGGCGGCAGGAGTGGCAGCAGGTGACGCCGGACGGCACCTCGACGCTGGGCCACCACGTCGAGTCGCTCGGCATCCCGCTGACCGAGGTGGGGCCGATGGTCGCCGACGGCCGCGGGGTGCCTCCGTCGTACCAGCTCGTGGCCGGTGACGTGGTGGAGGTCCACCCGGTGCCCCGCCCGCAGCCGCTGCCGGAGGAGCCGCGCTTCCTGCTGGACGTGCACCTGGGCACGCTGGCGCGGCGCCTGCGGCTGCTCGGCATCGACGCGGCCTACCACAACGACATGGACGACCCCTCGCTGGTGGTGCAGGCCAACGAGGAGCGCCGGGTGCTGCTCACGCAGGACCGCGGCCTGCTGCGCCGCCGCGCGCTGTGGCTGGGCGCGTACGTGCGCGGCTCCCGCCCCGCCGACCAGCTGCGCGACCTGCTCGAACGCTTCACCCCGCCGCTGCGCCCGTGGACGCGCTGCACGACGTGCAACGGCGAGCTGGAGCCGGTCGCCAAGCAGGAGATCGCCCCGCTGCTGGAGGCGGGCACGGAGCGCAACTACGACGCCTACGGGCGGTGCGGCGAGTGCGGCCAGGTCTACTGGCGCGGCGCGCACAGCGACCACCTGGAGGAGATCGTGCAGTCGGCACGTGCGTGGACCGACAACGCGCATTAGCGCGCGTACGGCCGCTGCTTGTTGTCATGCGCATACAGGAGGGCCAAGAGTGATGCGAAAGCGGTTCACCGCCATCGGTATTTCGGCGCTGGCCACACTGTTCGTCCTGTCCACGCCGTCGTACGCGACCACTCCACCGGGAGAAAGCCAGCGGATAGCCAAGAGCCTGATGCCCGGCTACGGCTGGAGCTCTTCGGCGCAGTTCGGCTGTCTGGTCAAGCTATGGGACCACGTCAGCGGCTGGCGGGACACGGCGGGCAAGCCGTCGAGAGCATACGGAATACCCATGGCGAACCCCGGGAAGCTCATGGCGTCCGCCGGCTCGGACTGGAAGAACAACGCCAGGACACAGATTAAATGGGGACTCGGCTACATCAAGGGTAAATACGGCACGCCGTGCGCCGCATGGACCCACTACCAGGCCGCCGGCTCATACTGATGTGCCATTCTGATCGACATCTCCTCCTTCAAGGAAGGTCGCGTGGAATTTCGCATCATGGGGCCGCTCGAGGTGCTCGACGGCGACGGGCAGGACCGCACTCCCACCGTGCCGAAGCACCGCGACCTGCTGGCGATGTTCCTGCTCAACGCCGGGCGCCCGCTCAAGGTCGAGCGGCTGCGCAGGCTGCTGTGGCCGCGCGAGGACGGTGACCGCTCCGACTCGCTGGTGCGCGGCTACGTCGGCCAGCTCCGCCAGCTCGTCGGGAAAGACGTGATCACGACCGTGGCCGGCTCGTACGTGCTGGCGCTGGGCGACGGGCAGCTCGACGTCGACCGGTTCAGGCTGCTGGTGGACAAGGGCGCGTACGAGGAGGCCCTGGGCCTGTGGCGGGGCGAGGTCCTGGAGGACGTCGACCCCGAGGGCGAGCGGTGGGTCGAGACGCGCCGGCTGCGCGAGGAGCTGGAGGAGCTGCGATTACTGGCGCTGGAGCGCAGGGTGCAGGCCGACCTCGACGCCGGCAGGCACCGCGAGCTGCTCGCCGAGCTGCGCCGGCTGACCAGGCAGCATCCGATGTGGCAGCGCTTCCGCGGCCAGTACATGCTGGCCCTCTACCGCAGCGGCCGCCGGGTGGACGCGCTGGCCGCGTACGCGGTGCTGCGTGACCAGCTCGACGGCGGGCACGCGATCGAGCCCGACTCCGAGCTGCAGCTGCTCTACCACCGCATGCTGCACGACGACGTGTCGCTGCACGTCTCGGCCGGGCCGCCGGTGCTGCTGCCGCCCGACGTGACCGGCTTCACCGGCCGGGCGGAGCTGCTCGACGAGGTGGTGGGCGGCCACGTCGTGGTGCACGGGCAGGCGGGCGCGGGCAAGTCGGCGCTGGCCGTGCACGCCGCCTGGCGGGAGCGGGAGAGCTTCCACGACGGCATCCTGTACGCCGACCTGCGCGAGACGACGGCGCCGTCGGCCGTGCTGGAGGACTTCCTGCGCTGGCTGGGCTGCCCGGCCCAGGCGATTCCCGCCTCGCCGGAGCAGCGGGAGAAGCTGTTCCGCGCCTACACGGCCAACCGCAGGCTGCTGGTGCTGCTCGACAACGCCTCGGGCGAGGCGCAGGTGCGGCCGCTGCTGACGTCGTGCCCGACGATCGTGACCAGCCGCTCCTCGCTCGGCGGCCTGACGGGCGCGCGGCGGCTGTCGGTGGGCGTGCTCGGCGCCGGCGAGGCGATCGACCTGCTGGTGAGCGGCTCCGGCCGGCCGGCCGACGACGCCATGACCCGGCTGGCCCGCTTCTGCGGCGGCCTGCCGATCGCGCTGCGCGTCGCCGGCTCCCGGCTGGCCGCCCGGCCGGAGTGGACCGTCGACTACCTGGTCGGCCTGCTGGAGGACGAGCACGAGCGGCTCGACCGGTTGCACGCGGGCGACCAGGCGGTGCGCAGCGTGTTCGCGATCGGCTTCGACGGGCTGCCCGAGTCCGCGCGGCTGACGCTGCGGGGGCTCGGCGCGCTGTCGGCCCCCGACTTCGCCGACTGGGTGACCGAGCAGCTCGGCGGGCAGGCCGAGGCGCTGGTGGACGCGGGCCTGCTGGAGACGCACGGCGTGGACGTGGCGGGCCAGGTCCGCTACCGGCTGCACGACCTGACCAGGCTCTTCGCCCGCGAGCAACCCGTGCCGGGCGTGCTGGCGCGGCTGTCGGAGATCGTGCTGGCCAGGGTGCGGGCCTCGCGGTTCTCGCTGGTGTCGGGCGATCCGGCCACGGCCGTGGCCACCCGGGACATCAGGGAGTCGGTCGAGTGGCTGGCGGCCGAGCGGGCGTTCCTGGTGAGCCTGGTCGCCGACCTGCACGCGGCGGGGCTCGACGACGGGTGCTGGCGGCTGGCGCACCTGCTGGCGCCGTACCTGGAGCGCCACCGGTTCCTGGACGACTGGCGGGCGGTGTCCGCGCGGGCGCAGGAGTCGGCGCGCCGCTCGGGCGACGACCGGGGCGAGGCGCTGACCCTGCTCGACCAGGGCGACCTGCTCCTGGCCGAGCGGGAGTGGGATCGCGCGCACGAGCGGCTGCGGCTGGCGCTGGGCATGTTCCTGCGGCAAGGGCGCACCCGCGAGGTGAACCACACCAGGCGCCGGCTCGGCCGCGTCCACCTGGAGCAGGGCCGGCTGGAGGACGCCGAGCGGGCCTTGCGCACCTGCCTGGAAGGTGCGGACAACCAGCGCGACGCCGCCGACGCCGAGCGCGTGCTCGGCGCCGTGCTGCGCCGCGCGGGGCGGCTCGACGAGGCCGCCGAGCACCTGCAGTCCGCCGTCAAGCACCTGGAGGAGCTGGGCGACCGGCACCGGCGGGCCGACACTCTGCTCGACCTGTCCGCGGCCCGCCTGGCTCAGGCCGCCAAGGCGGACGCCAGGACGGCCGCCGAGCAGGCGCGGAGCATCGCCGTACGCCTCGGCGACCGGCTGCTGGACGCGCACGCCCTGCTGGCCCTGGCCAGGGTGAACCGGGCCGAGGGCGCGGCCGGGCGGGCGCGCGAGCTGGCCGGGGCGGCGCTGGAGGTGTTCGAGCAGACCGGCGACCGCCAGGGCGCCGCCAACGCCCGCGCCCTCCTGGCCCAGGGTTAGACCGCCAGCAGGCGGCGGACGTCCTCCCGGTGCAGCTCCTCGGCGGCTCCGGTGCGCACGACGTGCCCGCCGTCGAGGATGACGAACGTGTCGGCCAGCCGCAGCGCGATGTCCAGGTACTGCTCCACGAGCAGCACGGCCAGCCCCGAGGCGTGCAGCCGCTCGATGGCCGCCTCGATCTCCAGGATGATCGACGGCTGGATGCCCTCCGTCGGCTCGTCGAGTATGAGCATCCTGGGCCGGGTGACCAGGGCGCGGGCCATGGCGAGCTGCTGCTGCTGGCCGCCCGACAGGTGGCCGGCGCTCCGCTTGAGCAGCGGCTTGAGCGCGGGGAACACGTCGAGGGCCTCGTCCATGGCCTCCCTGCCCACCTTGGCGGCCTCCATCGTGACCAGCAGGTTGCCCTGGACCGAGAGCTGGGGGAAGCACTGGTGGCCCTGGGGGACGTACCCCATGCCGAGCCTGACCCGCTCGTGCGGTTTCAGCCTGGTGACGTCGCGGCCGTCGAACGTGACCGTCCCGGCGGTCGCCGGGAGCACGCCCATGACGGTGTTGAGCAGCGTGGTCTTGCCGACTCCGTTGCGCCCCATGACGCACACGAGCTGTCCGGGCCCGACCTCCAGAGAGACCCCGAACAGTACGCGTGCCCTCCCGTACCCCGACTCAAGGCCGGTCACCGACAGCATCGCTGGCCCTCCTCCCCAGGTAGACCTCCTGGACGCGGGGATCGGCGCTGACCTCGTCCACCGATCCCTCCACGAGCACCTTGCCCTCGTGCAGCACGGTCACCGCCGAAGCGTGCCGCCGCAGGAACTCCATGTCGTGCTCCACCACGATCACCGTGTGGTCGTCGGCGATCTGGGTGAGCAGCTCCCCCGTGCGCTCCCGTTCGTCGCTGGACATGCCCGCCACCGGCTCGTCCAGGAGCAGCAGCCGGGGTCGCTGCGCGAGCAGCATCCCGATCTCCAGCCACTGGCGCTGGCCGTGCGAGAGAACACCCGCCGAACGTTCGGCGAGATCTTCGAGTCCCGTCCTGGCCAGCGCCTCTTCGACGGCCTCCGACACGCCCTTGCGCCGCCTGGCCAGCGACCAGAGCGGCTTGCGGAAGCTGGCCGCGAGGTCGAGGTTCTCGACCACGGTCAGCTCCTCGAACACGACCGACGTCTGGAACGTGCGGCCGACGCCCAGCCGGACGATCTGGTGCTCCTTCCTGCCGACCAGGTCGTGCTCGCCGAACCGCACGCTGCCCGCCGCCGGCCTGGTGAGCCCGGTGATCACGTCGATCAGCGTGGTCTTGCCCGCGCCGTTGGGCCCGATGAGGAAGCGCAGCTCGCCCTCGGGCACGGTCAGGTCCACGCCGTCGAGCGCCCGGAACCCGTCGAACACGACCTGGACGTCACGTAGTTCGAGCACGCCGCCACCTCCCCACCAGGCCCACGATCCCCTTCGGGGCGAGCGTCATGACCAGGATGAACAGGGCTCCCTGCAGGTAGAGCCAGCCGTCGGCGAACTGCTCGCTGAACGCCGTCTTCGCGTAGCCCATGACGACAGCGCCGAGCACCGCGCCGGCCAGCGCGTGCCTCCCGCCGACCGCCACCGCGACGACCAGTTCCAGCGAGGGCACGACGCCGAGCAGCGCGGGCGAGATGATGCCGACCACCGGTACGAACAGCGCCCCCGCCAGCCCCGCCATGCCCGCCGAGGCGGCGAAGGTGACGGTCTTGACCAGGGCCGGGTCGTAGCCGAGGAAGCGCACGCGATCCTCGCCGTCCCTGACCGCGACGAGGAGCCGGCCATAGCGGCTGTTCACGAGCTGCCGGGTGGCGAGGTAGAGGAGCCCGAGGACGACCGCCACCACGATGTAGAGCACCCGCTGCGTGGAGTCCTCGGCCAGGTCCTGGCCGAACAGCTCGAAGAAGTTCGTCATGCCGTTGGTGCCGCCGGTCAGTCCCTGCTGGCCGACGAGCAGGATGACCATGGCAGCGGCCAGCGCCTGGGTGAGGATCGCGAAGTACGCGCCCCGTACCCGCTGCCTGAACACCAGCGTGCCCAGGATCACCGCGATCGCCACAGGTCCCAGCACGGCCATGGCGAGGGCGAAGACCGGGTTGGCGAACGGCGCCCACAGCGCGGGCAGCTTCTCCACCCCGCTCCACACCATGAAGTCGGGCAGCCCGCCGCCGGCCTCGGTGAGCTTGAGGTACATCGCCATGGAGTAGCCGCCGAGCCCGAAGAAGACGCCCTGGCCGAGGGTGAGCATGCCGCCCTGCCCCCAGGCCAGCCCGATCCCGAGCGCGACGATCGCGTAGCAGAGGTATTTGGCCAGCAGCCCCAGGCGGAACGGCTCCAGCAGCAGCGGGGCCGCCACCAGGGCGATCACCGCCACGGTCGCGAAGGGCAGATTTCTCTTGCTCATGTGAGCACCCTCGACCGCAGCACGAACATGCCCTGCGGGCGCACCTGCAGGAACGCGATGATCACGGCGAACACGATCACCTTCGCCAGCGAGGCGTCCGACCAGAACTCGGCGTAGGAGTTCAGCAGCCCCAGCCCGATCGCGGCCAGCACGGCCCCGCGCAGCTGCCCGAGCCCGCCCGCCACGACGACCAGGAACGCGTCCACGATGTAGTACGTGCCGAGCGCCGGCCCGACGGGCCCGATGAGCGTCAGCGCCACCCCGGCCACGCCCGCCAGCCCGGAGCCGATGAAGAACGTCAGCATGTCCACCCGGCCGGTGTCGATGCCGCTGGTCGCGGCGAGCTGCCGGTTCTGCACGACGGCCTGGGTCCGGCGGCCGAGCCCGGTGCGGTTGAGGTACAGCCAGACCGCCACCACGCCCGCGATCGCGAGCCCCATGATGAACAGCCGGTTGTAGGGCAGGATGCCCACCCCTCCCGCGAGCCAGGAGGGGGCGGGCACCTGCACGTTCGGCGCGCCGAACAGGTCGCGCGCGAGCTGCTGCAGCACCAGGCTCACGCCCCAGGTGAGCAGCAGGGTGTCCAGCGGGCGGCCGTAGAAGTGCCGGATGGCGGCCCGCTCCAGGATCAGCCCCATGACACCGGCCACCAGGAACGCCGCGGGCAGCGCGAGCACGATGTCCTGCAGCAGGAACGCGGTGTACGCGCCCGCCATGATGAACTCGCCGTGCGCCATGTTGATCACGCCCATCTGCCCGAACGTGAACGTCAGCCCGAGCGCGATGAGCAGCAGCACCGCCCCGATGGACAGGCCGATGGGGAGCTGGTTGACGAAGGCCGTCATCACTGTCCCGCCGCCAGGCCGGAGGCCCAGGAGTAGCCCTTGAGGTACGGGTCCGGCTTGATCGGCTTGCCCGAGTCCCACACCTGCTTGATCAGGCCGTCGGGCTGGATGACGCCGATGCGGGCGGTCTTGTACATGTGCTGGTTCTCGCCGTCGATGGTGACCAGGCCCTCGGGGCGTTCGAGCGAGATGCCGGGCGCGGCCTTCTTGACCGCCTCGACCTCGGTCGTGCCCGCCTTCTTGACCGCCTCGGCCCACAGGTAGACCGCGTTGTAGCCGGCCTCCATGGGGTCGGAGGTGACCTTGTTCTGCCCGTACTTGGCCTTGTACGCCTTGACGAACGCCTCGTTGGCCGGCGTCTCGGTGGTCTGGTAGTAGTTCCAGGCGACCGGCTGGCCCACGATGTTGTCCACGCCGATGCCGGTGACCTCCTCCTCGGCGACGCTCACCGAGAGCACCGGCATGCTGTCGGCGGCGGCGCCCGCGCTCTTGAGCTGCTTGAAGAAGGCCACGTTGCTGTCGCCGTTCAGGGTGTTGAAGACGGCGTCCGGCTTGGCCTGCATGACCTTGTTGACCAGGGTGGAGTATTCGGTGTGGCCGAGCGGCGTGTACTCCTCGCCGAGGATCTCCATCCCGTTCGCCGCCGCGTACGCCTTGATGATCTTGTTCGCGGTCCGCGGGAAGACGTAGTCGCTGCCCACCAGGAACAGCTTCTTCTTGCCCTGTTCCCTCAGATAGTCGAGGCCGGGGATGATCTGCTGGTTGGTGGTGGCGCCCGTGTAGAAGATGTACGGGGAGCTCTCCAGCCCCTCGTACTGCACCGGATACCAGAGCAGGGCCTTGTAACGCTCGAAGACCGGCAGCATGGCCTTCCTGCTGGCCGAGGTCCAGCCGCCGAAGACGGTGGCGACCTTGTCCTGCCTGATCAGCTTGGTGGCCTTCTCCGCGAACGTGGGCCAGTCGGACGCGCCGTCCTCCGCCACGGGGACGAGCTGCTTGCCGAGCACGCCGCCGGCCTTGTTGATCTCTTCGATGGCCAGCAGTTCGGCGTCGCGGACGGTGACCTCACTGATCGCCATCGTGCCGCTGAGGGAGTGGAGGAGGCCCACCTTGATCTCCTTCGACTCGGCGGCCGGCTTGGCGTCGGAACCGCAGGCCGCGAGGGCTAACACCAAGGTGGCGGAGACAATCGGACGGGAGATGCGCACAGCCGTTCCTTCCTGCCGACCGGTACTGCCAGAAAGGTGACTCCGAGACATTTCTCGCGAAGATCCCGTTTGTTAATAGGTAATTGCCAAGAGTTCACAAATGCACTTAATCCGACATACGGGGATTGACTAACAGCGCGAAACCAACACGACATGCGCCGGCAACAGCCACGAAACCGCCGGTTCCTATGGTCCGGCCATGCGGCTTACCTCACACGAGCAGGAACGGCTGCTCATCCACGTCGCCGCCGGGGTGGCGCGCGAGCGGCAGGCCAGGGGCCTGCGCCTGAACCACCCCGAGGCTACCGCCATCATCGCGTCGTTCCTCATGGAGGGTGCCAGGGACGGGCGCTCCGTGGCCGACCTGATGGAGTCCGGACGATCGGTGCTCAATCGGACCGACGTCATGGAGGGCGTGCCGGAGATGCTGGAGAGCGTGCAGATCGAGGCCACGTTCCCCGACGGCACGAAGCTGGTCACCGTACACAGGCCGATCCCATGATCCCGGGCGAGTACGTGCACCCCGAGGGCACTCACCTGCTCAACCCCGGGCGCGAGCGCCGCACGCTGCGCGTGGTGAACACGGCCGACCGGCCGGTGCAGGTGGGCTCGCACTACCACTTCGCGGCCGCCAACCCGGGGCTGGAGTTCGACAGGAAGGCGGCCTGGGGCATGCGACTGGACGTGCCGGCGGGCACAGCGATCAGGTTCGAGCCGGGCGTCGAGCGCGACGTGACGCTCGTGCCGCTGGCGGGCAACCGGATCGTCCCCGGCCTGCGGCCGGAGTGGGCGGGGCCGCTCGATGGCTGAGATCTCGCGCGCCCGTTACGCGGCGCTCTACGGCCCCACGGTCGGCGACCAGATCCGGCTGGCCGACACCGACCTGTTCATCGAGGTCACCGAGGACCTGTCGATCGGGCCCGCCGGGCCGGGCGACGAGGCGGTGTTCGGCGGGGGCAAGGTCATCCGCGAGTCCATGGGGCAGGCGCGGACCACCCGGGCGCAGGGCGCGGCCGACCTGGTCATCACGGGCGCGGTGATCCTCGACCACTGGGGCGTGATCAAGGCCGACGTCGGCATCCGCGACGGCCGCATCTACGCCATCGGCAAGGCCGGAAACCCCGACACGATGGACGGCGTCGACCTGGTCATCGGGCCGTCCACGGAGGTGCTAGCGGGCAACGGCAAGATCCTCACCGCCGGGGGCGTCGACTCGCACGTCCACCTGATCTGCCCGCAGGTCCTCGACGAGGCGATCGCGTCCGGCGTCACCACGATCGTCGGAGGCGGCACCGGCCCCGTCGAGGGCACCAAGGCGACGACCGTCACCGGGGCCTGGTACCTGGGCCGGATGCTGGAGTCGCTGGACGCGTACCCGCTGAACTTCGCGCTGCTCGGCAAGGGCAACACGGTCTCCACGGACGGCCTGATGGAGCAGCTCGAGGCCGGGGCCTCCGGCTTCAAGCTGCACGAGGACTGGGGCTCGACCCCGGCCGCCATCGACGCCTGCCTGAGCGTGGCGGACGCGTCGGGGGTGCAGGTGACGCTGCACACAGACACGCTGAACGAGGCGGGGTTCGTGGAGTCGACGCTGAAGGCCGTCGGGGATCGGATGATCCACGCGTACCACACCGAGGGGGCCGGGGGCGGGCACGCGCCAGACATCATCCGCGTCGCCTCCTACCCCCACATCCTGCCCTCCTCCACCAACCCCACCCGGCCGCACACCGTCAACACGCTCGACGAGCACCTCGACATGCTCATGGTGTGCCACCACCTCAACCCGTCGATCCCGGAGGACCTGGCGTTCGCCGAGTCGCGCATCCGGCCGACCACGATGGCCGCCGAGGACGTGCTGCACGACATGGGGGCGATCTCGATGATCGGCTCGGACGCGCAGGCGATGGGGCGGATCGGGGAGACGATCATCCGTACGTGGCAGACGGCGCACGTCATGAAGGGCCGCCGGGGGTCGCTGGGCGGTCCTGCGGACAACCTCCGAGCCCGCCGCTACATCGCGAAATACACGATTTGTCCGGCTATCGCCCACGGGCTGGACGGCGAGATCGGCTCCGTCGAACGCGGCAAGCTCGCCGACCTCGTCCTCTGGGACCCGGCGTTCTTCGGCGTCAAGCCGGACCTCGTGCTCAAGGGCGGCGTGGTGGCCTGGGCGCAGATGGGCGACGCCAACGCCTCCATCCCGACGCCGCAGCCGGTGCTGCCCCGTCCCATGTTCGGCGCCTCACCGGTGACCGCCGCCGCCACCTCGCTCCACTTCGTCGCCCCGCTGGCCCTGGACTCCGGCCTCGCGGACCGGCTGTCCGTACGGCGGCGCCTGGCTCCGGTGGCGGACGTACGGCGGCGCGACAAGTCCTCGATGCCGCTCAACGACGCCATGCCCCGGATCGAGGTGGCGCCCGACACGTTCGAGGTCCGCATCGACGGCGACCTCGTCGAACCGGCCCCCGCCGCGAGCCTCCCGATGGCCCAGCGCTACTTCCTCTTCTGATCCCGATGAACCCCGCGCTGCTCCTCCTCACCGACTCCCGCCTACCGGCCGGCGGCCACGCCCACTCGGGCGGCACCGAACGGGCCATCACGGCGGGAGCGGTCCACGACGTGCCCTCACTGGCCCACTTCCTGAGGGGCCGCCTCCACACGGCCGGCGCAGTCGCCGCCACCCTGACAGCCGCGGCCTGCACCCAGGCCGCCACCTCCCCAACCACCAGCGCACCTCCAGCCCTCACCACCACCCCGCCCGCAACCCCAGCCACCCCATCCACCCCGCTGACCTCACCCATGGCACCTCGACCGGCCCACAACCCGAGCACCACCGCCGGCGCCACCAGCGGCACCTCTACGGAGTCGACGCTCGACACCGCACCCTCGGGAACGGAAGGCAGCGCCGAACCGCCATCCGAACCGAGTGCCGAGCCGTCGTCCGAGCCGCGAGCCGAGACTCCAGCCGGGCGGCGGGCCGAGGCCGGAACCGCGCAGGAAGCTCCCGAGTCGCCGTGGGTGCTGCTCGACGCCGAGGCCGATGCCAGGACCGCCGCCCCCGCCCAGCGGGACGCGTCCAGGACCCAGGGGCGGCTCCTCCTCAGGGTCGCCCGCCGCATGTGGCCGTCACCGGTGCTGGAGGAGCTGGCGCGAGCCGTACCAAGCCCCCATCACCCCATCGCCCTCGGGGCGGTGGCCCACGCGGCGGGCGCCACGGCCGGGGAGGCGGCCATGGCGGCGGCGTACCACGCGATCAGCGGCCCGGCCACGGCGGCGGTGCGGCTCCTGGGCCTCGACCCGGTGGCCGTGCACGGGCTCCTGGCCGATCTCGCCCCCGACCTCGCCGCGGTGGCCTCCCGCGCCGCCGCGGACGCGGGCCGCTCCCCCTGGGAGGCGCTGCCCGCGCACTCGTCCCCAGCCCTTGACCTCCTGGCCGAGCAGCACGCGCGGGCCGAGGTCAGGATGTTCGTCTCATAAGGAAGGGATCACCACATGGGTGCCAATCACGACGACCACCACCACGCCCCGGACGGCCGCGGACGGGCGCTGCGGCTGGGCGTCGGCGGCCCGGTAGGCAGCGGCAAGACGGCCCTGGTGGCCGCGCTGTGCCGGACGCTGGGCCCGTCGCTGTCCCTGGGGGTGGTGACGAACGACATCTACACCACCGAGGACGCCGACTTCCTGCGCCGGGCGGGCGTGCTCGACCCCGAACGCATCCTCGCCGTCGAGACCGGCTGCTGCCCCCACACCGCCATCCGCGACGACATCGCCGCGAACCTCGACGCCGTGGAGACCCTGGAGCACCGCTTCGGCCCGCTGGACCTGGTGATCGTGGAGAGCGGCGGCGACAACCTGACGGCCACGTTCAGCCGGGGGCTGGCGGACAGGCAGATCTTCGTCCTGGACGTGTCGGGCGGCGACAAGGTGCCGCGCAAGGGCGGTCCGGGGGTGACGACGGCGGACCTGCTGGTCGTCAACAAGACGGACCTGGCCCCGATGGTGGGCGCCGACCTGGGCGTGATGGACCGCGACGCGGCGGCCGTACGCGGGGACAGGCCGGTGCTGTTCACCTCGATCAGGCAGGACCCCACCGCCGCCACGGTCGCCTCCTGGGTCTCCGACCAGGTGACGGCCTGGTCCCATACCCACGCGACCCCCGTCTCCTGATGCCCCCCATCACCCGGCCCGACCCCCACCTCCTGACGCCGACAGACGCCCGCCCCGACCCACACGTCCCGACACCCACCAACGCCCGACCAGACCCGCACCTCCTGGCATCCGCCGACACCCGACCCAACGCACCTCTCCCGACGCCTGCAGGCGCCCGGTCCGGCCGCCGGGGGATGAGGGCGAGCGCCGCCGTCGCGACGGCCTCCTCCCCCGACGGCCGGACCCTCATCCCCCGCCTGGCCTCGGCACCTCCGCTGACCCTGCGCCAGACGGGCCCGTACACCGTGCACCTCATCTCCACGGCGGCGGGCCCGCTCGGCGGCGACCGCCTGTCCCTGGACCTGGACATCGCCCCGCGCACCACCCTGGAGCTGGGCTCGGTCGCCAGCACTCTGGTCCTGCCGGGCGACGGCACGTCCGAGATGCTGATCACGGCCCGGGTGGCGGCAGGCGCCACACTCCGCTTCACCCCGGAGCCCACGGTGCTCGCCGCCGGGTGCGATCACCGACTCCTGGTACGTCTCGAACTGGCGCCGGACGCCGAGGTGCTGTGGCGCGAGGAGATCGTCTTCGGCCGCCACGGCGAGGTCTCAGGGCGGTGCTACGCCCGCTTCGACGCGACGTGCGACGGACGCCCGGTGATCCGGCAGGAGTTCACTGTCGGAGACCCGGCCGTGGACACCTCCCCGGCCGTCTACGGCTCCGCCCGTTGCGTCGGCACCACGTTCCTCACGACGTCCGCCAAGCAGCCGATCGTGGCCGAAGGCGTCGCCGTCCTGCCCCTGGCCGGTGGGGGCACGCTCGTCTCCGCCCTGGCCACGGACGCCGTCCAACTCCGCTCCCGCCTCGAATGGGGCGAACACACCACCCTCACCCCCGAGTCCTAAGGAGACGCGGCAATGGTGACGACCCCGTTGCGTACGGTGGTGGGAGGCGCGTGCCAGGCTTACAGTGATCGTGTGGCCGATTACCTCCAGTCCGCCCCCGCCAAGCCCACCGCCCGCCGTGGCTACGCCCTGGCCGTGGTGGTGGCCGGAGCGCTGCTGGTGTTCTGTGCCGTCCTGCCGTGGGCCGGGCTCGAGGTGCGGAGCGAGCTGATCGGCGGCGGGCTGGCCAACGACATCCGGGGCATCGACGACACGTACGGCGTCTACACGCTGGTGTCGGGCCTGGTGGCGCTGGGTTGCGGCGTCGCCGGCCTGCTCACCCGCCCCAGGCTCGCCGCTCTGGCCGCCCTCCCGGGAACGGTGGCGGTGGCGGTGCTGGTGCTCTTCATGACCGACGGGAGCGGCGTCCGCGACCGGCTCTCCTTCGACCTGGGCCAGGTGCTGTCGATCGGGCCGACGGTCCAGTTCGGCTGGTTCGCGGCCATGGGGTGCGCGGTGGCGGTCGTCGTGCTGTCCGTCCTGGCGTTGGTCCGCCGCTCCTGAGCCGCCGTACCGTCCGTCCTGACGCTGATCCGCCGCCCCCGGGGCGGATCCGATCAGTCGTAGAAGCCCAGCCGCCGCAGCTGCTTGGGGTCGCGCTGCCAGTCCTTGGCCACGCTGATCCGCAGGTCGAGGTAGACGCGGGTGCCGAGCAGGGCCTCGATGTGCTTGCGGGCCTTGGTGCCCACCTCGCGCAGCCGCTCGCCCTTGTGCCCGATGACGATCGCCTTCTGCGAGGGCCGCTCCACGAACAGGTGCGCGTAGATGTCCAGCAGGTCGTCGCGCCCCTCCCGGGGCATCATCTCGTCCACGACCACGGCGATCGAGTGGGGCAGCTCGTCGCGTACGCCCTCCAGCGCCGCCTCCCTGATCAGCTCGCCCACCAGCACCTGCTCGGGCTCGTCGGTGAGCTGGCCGTCCTCGTAGAGCGGCGGCGACTCGGGCAGGTGCTCGATCAGCACGTCGGCGAGGACGTCGAGCTGCTCGCCCGACTGCGCCGACACCGGCACGATCGCGGCGAACTCTCCCACCTGCGACACCGCCAGCAGCTGCTCCGCGATCTGCTCCTTGGTCGCCAGGTCGCACTTGGTCACGACCGCCACGACCGGCGTCTTCTTCACCGCCGCGAGCTTGTCGGCGATGAAGCGGTCACCCTTGCCGATCGGTTCGTTGGCGGGCACGCAGAAGCCGATCGTGTCGACCTCGGTCAGCGTGGACAGCACCAGGCTGTCGAGCCGCTCGCCGAGCAGCGTGCGCGGCCGGTGCAGGCCAGGCGTGTCGACGATGACGAGCTGGGCGTCGGGCCGGTGCACGATGCCCCTGATGGTGCGCCTGGTCGTCTGCGGCTTGGACGAGGTGATCGCCACCTTGCTGCCGACCAGGGCGTTCATGAGCGTGGACTTGCCGACGTTCGGCCTCCCCACGAAACAGGCGAATCCGGCGCGATGATTGTCTGGCGAAGTCACATTCTGCATTGTGGCCTATCAGCGGGCATGGGCACGCCACCAGGCGAACGCCTGGGGCGCGGCGATCGGGGTCCAGCGCGTCGTCGGCAGCTCCGCGAGCTCCTGCTCGCTCACCCACCGGTAGTCGTTGATCTCGACGCCGTCCGGCTGCGGCGCGGCAGAACCGGGGGAGATCGCGCAGGCGTAGGCGGCGATGACGTAGCCGACCTCGTGACCGTTCGGGTAGTGGGTGCGGAACTCGGGGCCGCCGAACACGCCGATCAGGCCGCGTACCTCGATGTCGATGCCGAGCTCCTCGCGCAGCTCCCTGACGGTGGCGTCCTCGGGCCGCTCGTCGGGGTCGATGCCGCCGCCGGGCGCCGCCCAGAGCTTCACGTCGCCGTGGCAGGCGACCAGGAGCCTCCCGGCGTCGTCGAACACGAAGCCCGCCGCCGACGGCAGCATGAGCAGGTCAGAGCCAACCTTCTCCCGCAATTTCGCCAAAAATGGCGACATCGGCATGTCAGCCCCGCAGCTTTCCGTCGGGACCGGCCACGAGCAGCGCCTTGACGCCCAGCTCCGCGGCCACCGCCTCGTCGGCGGCGCTCGGCGCACCCTCGCTCACGAGCGCCACGGCCTCCAGGGACCGCGCGCCGCCGGAGACCGCCATGGCCACGGCCACCTGCACCGCCGACAGCGTGAGCGCGTCCAGCGCCACGTCGGTCGCCGAGTACGTACGGCCGGTCTCGTCGCGTACGGCGGCCCCTTCGGCCGACTCGTTACGCGCCCTCGCGGCCCGCGCCAGAGTGATGATCTTGCTGTCTTCAGGGTCGAGTGTCACGAGAACAAGGCTATGCGTTGGCCATGGTGATCATCGCGTCGACCACCTCGCTGGTGCGGGCGGCGTCCACGTCGTTCATGCCCGTGTGCACCACCGACACCAGCGTGTCGCCCACCCGCGACAACACGACGTCCATCGCGTACGGGTAGCCGTTCAGGCGCCCGCTCAGCCGCGCGCCCACGGTCTCGTCGGCCGCGTTCTCGACCGGGAGCTCCTGCGAGCGCAGGTCGGTGCCGGAGGACGTACGCACCTCCCGGCACGACTCCAGGGCCTCGGCCAGCTCGTCGAGGTGCTCCTCGGCCTCCCCGTCCGCGTACTGGGCCAGCCCCACCCCGGCCTGCTCCCCCAACTCGTCGCCGCGGTAGCTGGCCGCCGCCTGGGCCGTCAGCGCCTGCTGCGGCGCCAGCCCGCCGGCGGTTTCGAGCACGGTCCTGCAGTTCCTGTCGGCATGCGCGAACGGCATCTGCCACGCCTGCTCGGGCCTGGCCGTGAACCCGTCGGGCAACGGCGGCTCCTTGCTCAGCACCTCGCGCAGCCGCGCGGTCGCTTGCGCGTCGAGGGCGCTCCCCGACTGCCCGCCAACGCAACCCCCCAGAACGCCGGCCAGCAGGGCACAGCCGATGATCTCGCGTTTCATGATCCCCCCTGGATTGCAATCTCCCCAAGTGACGAATGTGGCAATCCACCGGAGCTTCCACCAATGCGCAAAAAGGGTGCCCTCATCCGGTTTTCCGGACGAGAACACCCTTTACGCCGACCTGCGTCCCAACCGGCTAGGCAGCCGGGACACTGTCGTCCCCCCAGCATCCTCCCGCCGCGAACCCCACCCGGCGTTCGGATGCTTTCCCCTCCGACACCCACCGCACTGGATGCCGTGGTTAGAGAGTGCCCGGACCGGCTTGCAGAAGACTTGTAGAACGCTTGCGACCTTCGTCCGGCTTCGTCCGCATGGGCCGGTCAGCCGTGCTCGGCGTCGGCCGGTTCGGCCTCGTCCTCCGCGGGTTTGGCGCGGCGGACCACCACCGTGCTGATGCGGTTGCGGCGGCCCGCCAGGCTCTCGGCGGTGAGCATGAGCCCGGCCACCTCGGCCTGCGACCCGGCGATGGGCACCCGGCCCAGAGCGTGGGCGAGCAGCCCGCCCACGGTCTCCACGTCGTCGACCTCGATCTCGGTGTCGAACAGCTCGCCCAGCTCGTCGACCGGCATCCGGGCCGTCACCCGCATCCCGCCGTCGGGCATGGCCTCGACCCGGGGCGCCTCCTGGTCATACTCGTCGGTGATCTCGCCGACGATCTCCTCCAGCACGTCCTCGATCGTGACCAGTCCGGCGGTGCCGCCGTACTCGTCGATGACGATGGCCATGTGGATCTGGCGCGCCTGCATCTCCCGCATGAGCTGGTCGATGGGCTTGCTCTCGGGCACGTACGCGGCCGACCGCATGGTCGACTCGACCGTCTCCTTGCCCCCGCCCTCGCCGGTCTCGTGGATCTTGCGGGCGATGTCCTTGAGGTAGGCGATGCCGATGACGTCGTCCTCGTTCTCGCCCACGACGGGGATGCGGGAGAACCCGCTGCGCAGCGCCAGCGACAGCGCCTGGCTGATCGTCTTGCCGCGTTCGATGTAGACCATGTCCGTGCGGGGCACCATGACCTCGCGCACCAGCGTGTCGCCCAGCTCGAAGACCGAGTGGATCATCTCGCGCTCGTCCGGCTCGATCACCCGGCGCTCCTCGGCCAGATCGACCAGGTCGCGCAGCTCTGCCTCCGAGGTGAACGGCCCGTCGCGGAACCCCTTTCCGGGGGTCAGGGCGTTGCCGAGCAGGATGAGCAGCTTGGGCAGCGGGCCGAAGATGCGGGTCAGGCCGTAGACGACGGGGGCACTGGCCAGCGCGACCGGCTCGGCGTGCTGGCGGCCCAGCGTACGCGGCATGACGCCGACCACGACGTAGCTGACCACGATCATCACGACGGCGGCCCAGACGTACGCCCAGCCCTGGTCGTGCATGAGATCGATGAACAGCAATGTGGCGATGACCGTGGCGACCAGCTCGCAGCTCAGCCTGAGCAGCAGGAGCAGGTTGAGGTAGCGGGGTGGGTCGTTGACGATGGCTTGCAGGCGCACCGCGCCCCGCCGGCCCTCACGGACGTACTCCTCGGCGCGCACCCTGGAGATACGCGTCAGTGCGGTCTCCGCGCTGGCGATCAGGCCACCGATGATCACGAGCGCGATGGCCGACAGCAACCAGGCGTTCACCTCGAGTTGCGCACCTCCTGCCACGACTCCAGGAGCCGGGCCTGCAGGCCGAACATCTCCTTGTGCTCCTCAGGCTCGGCGTGGTCGTAGCCGAGCAGGTGGAGGATGCCGTGGGTGCACAGCAGCTCCAGCTCGTCGGCCGCGCTGTGGCCCGCCTCCTCCGCCTGCCTGGCGGCCACGTGCGGGCAGAGCACGACGTCGCCGAGCAGCGCCGGGTCGGCGGGGCTCTCCGAGTCGCCGCGTGCCCCGCCGCCGGGACGCAGCTCGTCCATCGGGAACGCCAGCACGTCCGTCGGACCGGGCTCGCCCATCCACTTCTCGTGCAGCTCGGCCATGGCGTCCTCGTCGACCACCACAATGGACAGCTCGGCGAGCGGGTTGATGCCCATCTCGCCGAGCACGTGAGCGGCCAGGGCGGCGAGGTTCTCCTCGTCGACCGCCACGCCGGACTCGTTGTTGATCTCGATACTCAAGGTCGGCGCTTCCCCCGGTGCTGGATGCTCTTGGGCTCCTGGGCGGCCTGCGTGGCATCGTAGCGCCCGTAGGCGTCCACGATCTCGCTCACCAGCTTGTGGCGGACCACGTCGGCGCTGGACAGGCGCGCGAAGTGGATGTCGGGGATGCCGTCGAGGATCTCCTGGACGACCCGCAGCCCGCTCACCGTGCCGGAGGGCAGGTCGACCTGCGTCACGTCGCCGGTCACCACGATCTTGGAGTTGAACCCGAGCCGGGTGAGGAACATCTTCATCTGCTCGGCCGAGGAGTTTTGCGCCTCGTCGAGGATGATGAACGCGTCGTTGAGCGTGCGACCGCGCATGTACGCCAGCGGCGCGACCTCGATCGTGCCGGCGGCCATCAGCTTGGGGATGGAGTCGGGGTCGACCATGTCGTGCAGGGCGTCGTAGAGCGGCCGCAGGTAGGGGTCGATCTTCTCGTACAGCGTGCCGGGCAGGAAGCCCAGCCGCTCGCCCGCCTCGACGGCCGGGCGGGTGAGGATGATCCGGTTGACCCGCTTCTCCTGCAGCGCCCGCACGGCCTTGGCCATCGCGAGATAGGTCTTGCCGGTGCCCGCGGGGCCGATGCCGAACACGACCGTGTGCTGGTCGATCGCGTCCACATAGCGCTTCTGGTTGACGGTCTTCGGCCTGATCGTGCGCCCGCGCGAGGAGAGGATGTCGAGCGAGAGCACCTCGGCGGGGCGGTCGGAGGTCATCCGGAGCATGGCGATGCTCCGCTCGACCGCGTCGGGGGTGAGCTCGCCGCCGCTGCGCAGGACCTCGACCAGCTCCTCGAAGAGCCGCACCACGGTGCCGCTCTCGTCAGGGCTGCCGGTGACGGTGATCTCGTTGCCCCGTACGTGGATGTCGGCCCTGAAGGCACCCTCGATGACGCGTAGCAGCTCGTCGCGGGAGCCCAGGAGGCTGACCATCGGGTATTCGTCCGGAATCAGCACCTTGGCTTGAGTGCGCGAGGGAGGTGCCGTACGTCGGGATTCGTGTAGTTCGGACATGGGCAGGCCCGCGGCCTGATGCCTCCAGGTCTCTTGCGGTGTTCGTCTGAGCCCATCGTATCCGGGACCAGCCCGATTGCTCTCCCCAATATCACCCGGCCGATGTCATCCGGGCGGCCAGTTGAGGCCACGCCCGCCCAGGACGTGGGCGTGCACGTGGAAGACGGTCTGCCCGGCGCCGGGCCCGGTGTTGAACACCACGCGGTAGCCCTCCTCGGCCACGCCCTCCTGCACGGCCACGACATGGGCGGTCTTGAGCACGTCGTCGGCCAGCCCGTCGTCGGCCTGGGCGAGCTCCGCCGCGTTGCGGTGGTGCTGCTTCGGGATGACCAGCACATGGGTCGGGGCCTGCGGGTTGACGTCGCGGAACGCCAGCGTCCTGCCGGTTTCATAAACGATCTCGGCGGGAATCTCCTTGGCGACGATTTGGCAGAAGAGGCATTCGCTCACCCGGCCACCCTATCGAGACCCCCGACGTAGGGAACCCGTTGCGAATCGGTAATCCGCTGTGTCGTGCGCAGGAAGATCCACACGGTTAGGGTAAGTGTGCGACACTTCAGCAAAAAAAGAGACGATTCAGGGTCGGGCGAGCGCCACCTGGCGAGGACACGACTGGGTAATGCACCCTAAGGAACCGGGGAAACCTCAAGAACCGGAAGAGCGTAAACCCTCTGGGAAGGCCGCGCGTCCCACTGATGTGACCACCGAAACCCTTCTGGCCGACAGGTCGATGGGGGCGGTGCCGGTCGGGTGGGATGCCGACATGGCCGTGACCGCGCTCTACAGCGCGCATTTTCGGTCGTTGGTGCGTCTTGCCGTGTTGCTGGTGCGAGACACAGCAACAGCTGAGGAAGTCGTGCAGGATGCGTTCGTCGCCATCCACGGCGCCTGGCGCAGGCTGCGTGACCCCGACAAGGCACTCGCCTACCTCCGTCAATCCGTCGTCAACCGGTCCCGTTCCGTGCTGCGTCACCGCGCGGTCGTCGAGAAGTACGCACCCAAGGGCCTGCCCGACGCCCCGAGCGCCGAGAACGGCGCGATCGGCGAGCTGGAACGCTCCGCCGTCATCGAGGCATTACGGGCCCTGCCGACCCGACAGAGAGAAGCACTGGTTCTGCGGTACTACGGTGATCTGTCCGAAGCTGAGATAGCCCACGCGATGGGCATCAGCAAGGGCGCGGTCAAGAGCCACACCGCACGTGGCATGGCCGCCTTGCGATCCGTCCTGGAGAAAATGTCATGATCCAGCCCCCCGACGAGCACGGAGATCTCCTGCGCCGTGCGCTCCGCGCGGAGGCGGACGCGGTCGTGCCCTCGCCGGACGGACTGGAGATCATCCGCACCCGCATCGAGCGGCGCGGGGTCCGCAATCTGTTCTGGTGGCGCGCCGGCGCGGCCGCCGCCAGCGCCGTCCTGGTGGCGGGGACGATCGTGATGGCTGTTCCCAGCCTGCGCTCGCACATCATCGACCAGCCCGCCAAGTGGGTGGACAGCGAGACGACCTCGAAGGTCCCGTCCAACTCCTCCACCACCCGCTCCCAGGAGCCGCCGCCCAGGGAGCCGACCCACGACCAGAACCCGGTGTGGGTCCCCGAGACCCCCGCCAAGAGCCCGACGCCCCGGCCCACGAAGAGGGCGGAGTCGACGAGCAGGCCGTCGCAGACGCCCACCCCCACGGTCACCGAGTGCCCGACGCCGCCCCTGGACGAGCCGGCCGAGCCGCCGTCCGACTGCCCCACGATCTCGCCGACCCCGTCGCCGTCGCCGTCGGTCGAGGAGACGCTGCAGCCCACGACGTGCCCGGCCGACGAGTGCCCGCCCGACGACATCACCGACGCCCCGACCGACCTGGCCAGCCCGTTGGTGGACGCGTCCCACACGACGCCCTGAGAGGGCTCTACCAGCGTCCGGTACGCGTGAGCAGCACGGACGCCGCCGCCACCCCCGCCGTGGACGTACGGAGCACCGTGGGCCCCAGCAGCACGGACACCGCCCCGGCCGCCCGGAACCCGGCCAGCTCGTCCTCCGAGACGCCCCCCTCGGGCCCCACGACGACAACGATGTCGCCGGACGCGGGCAGCGCCACGCCGGACAGCGGCTCGGCCGCCTCCTCGTGCAGCACCAGCCCCAGCGCCGCGCCCGCCAGCAGTTTCCCGACCTGAGCGGTGGTGGCGGGCTCCGCGACCTCGGGCAGGTGGAACCTGCGGGCCTGCTTGCCCGCCTCCCGAGCCGTCGAGCGCCATTTGTGCAGCCCCTTGGCGACCTTGTCGCCCTTCCACTGGGTGATGCTGCGCGAGGCGGCCCAGGGCACGATCACGTCCACGCCCGCCTCGGTCATCATCTCGACCGCCAGCTCGCCCCGGTCGCCCTTGGGCAGCCCCTGGACGACCACCAGCCGCGGCCGCGGCGCCTCGACGTCGTAGCGGCGCAGCACGTCGAGCCGCAGCGCGTCCTTCAGCACCTCGCGGACGACGCACTCGGCGACCCCGCCGGCGCCGTCCGTCAGATCGATCCGCTCGCCGGCCCGCAGGCGCCGCACGGAGGCCGCGTGGCGCCCCTCCGGGCCGCCGAGCGTGAGCTCGGGCCCGTCCAGGTCCGGCGCGAGGAACACCGGGACGGTCACGTCACCTGCCGTTGAAGGCGTCGCGCAGCCGCGAGAAGAACCCCTGCTGGCCGGGGGCGAACTTGCCCGGCGGCCGCTCCTCGCCCCGCTGCTTGGCCAGCTCGCGCAGCAGCTCCTCCTGCGCGGGCTCGAGGCGGGTCGGGGTCTCGACGTTGACGTGGATCAGCAGGTCGCCGCGGCCGGACTCGTTGAGCCGCTGCACGCCCCGCCCGTACATGGTGATGACCTGGCCCGACTGCGTGCCGGGGCGGACGTCGACCTCCTCGGAGCCGTCGAGCGTCTCGACCGCCAGGATGGTGCCGAGCGCGGCCGCCGTCATCGGGATCTGCACGGTGCAGTGGAGGTCGTCGCCGCGCCGCTCGAAGATCTCGTGGGGGCGCTCGACGATCTCGAGGAACAGGTCTCCGGGCGGGCCGCCGCCGGGGCCGACCTCGCCCTCGCCGGCGAGCTGGATGTGGGTGCCATCCTCGACGCCCGCGGGGATGCGGACCTTGATCGTACGGCGGGTGCGCACCCGGCCGTCGCCGGAGCACTCCTGGCAGGGGTGGCGGATGATGGTGCCGAAGCCGCCGCACTGCGGGCACGGCCGCGAGGTCATGACCTGGCCCAGGAACGAGCGGGTGACCTGGGAGATCTCGCCGCGCCCGTTGCACATGTCACAGGTGTCGGGGTGCGTGCCCGACGCCGCCCCGGCCCCGTGGCAGACCTCGCAGAGCACGGCCGTGTCGACGACCAGCTCGCGCGTGGTGCCGAACGCCGTCTCGCGCAGGTCGAGCTCGACCCGGATGGTGGCGTTGCGTCCCCTGCGGGCACGCGAGCGCGGCCCCCTGGCGCCGGCCGCGGTGCCGAAGAAGGCGTCCATGATGTCGCTGAAGGGGAAGCCCGCTCCGAAGCCGCCGGCGCCCGCGCCTGCCCCGGCGCCGCCGAAGGGGTCGCCACCCAGGTCGTACATCTGGCGCTTGTTCGGGTCGGACAGCACCTCGTAGGCCTGCGTGATCTCCTTGAACCGCTCCTGGGTCTCAGGATCGGGGTTCACGTCGGGGTGCAGCTCGCGGGCAAGTCGGCGGTAGGCCTTCTTGATCTCGTCCTGACTGGCGTCACGGCGCACCCCGAGGGTGGCGTAATAGTCGCTGTTTGCCACTTATCGACCTCTTATGATGCAGCCAGGATCTGGCTGACGTAGCGTGCCACCGCGCGTACGGCGCCCATCGTCACTGGGTAGTCCATCCTTGTGGGCCCCAACACCCCGAGCCGGGCCAGTTGGTTGTCGCCTGAACCGTATCCGGTCGCGACCACGGATGTCCCACGCAGATAGGGGTTTTCGGAGCCGATGCGCACGGTGAGCGCGGACGGTGTGTCTGCGGATGTCTCGCCGAGCAGCCTCATGAGGACGACCTGCTCCTCCAGGGCCTCCAGCACGTCGCGCAGGCCGATCGAGAAGTCGGCGCCCGCGAGGTTGGCCGCGCCGGCGAACACGATCTTCTCGTCGTGCCGCTCGACCAGTGTCTCGAGCAGCACAGAAAGGATCGTCGCCACGACGGGCCGGTCTTCGAGAGGGAGCCGCTCGGGCAGGTCGGCGACCAGCTCGGGCACGTTGCTCAGGCCGCAGCCGTCGAGGCAGGCGTTGAGGACCGCGCGCAGGTGGGCGATGCGGGTGTCCTCCACCACCTCGGGCAGCTCGATGACGCGCTGCTCGACGCGGCCGGTGTTGGTGATCAGCACGAGCATGACCCGCCGGTCGTTCAGCGGCACCAGCTCGACGTGCCGGACCGTCGAACGCGTCAGCGTCGGGTACTGCACGACCGCCACCTGCCTGGTCAGCTGCGCGAGCAGCCGGACCGTGCGGGTGACCACGTCGTCGAGGTCGACCGCGCCGGCCAGGAAGGTCTCGATGGCCCTGCGCTCGGCCCCCGACAGGGGCTTGACCTGCGAGAGCCGATCGACGAAGAGGCGATAGCCCTTGTCGGTCGGCACGCGGCCCGCGCTGGTGTGCGGCTGGGTGATGTAGCCCTCCTCCTCCAGTGCGGCCATGTCGTTCCTGACCGTCGCCGGGGAGACCTTCAGGTTGTGGCGCTCGGCGAGCGCTTTGGAGCCCACCGGTTCGTTGGTGGACACGTAGTCTTCGACAATGGCGCGGAGCACCGCCAGTTTCCGATCGTCGAGCACGTGCTCACCTCCTGCCTCTGACATCTTAGGAACGCAACCATCTAGCACTCTGAGTTCCTGAGTGCCAAGTGTACGGCTCTCGCCCACAAGGTGCGATAACACAAGGTCGCAACCAGGCTCCTAGCTTCTTACAAGCGGCAAGTACCAGACTTGCCGACATGAGCGACAACTCCCCGCCTCCGCCGTACGGGCCCCAACCCGGCTCGCAACCCGGCCCCCAACCCGGGTCCCAGCCGGGTAACGGGCCCGGTAACGCGCCGGGTTATGGGCCGGGTCACGGGCCTGCGCCCGGCTCGCAGCCTGGCTACGGCCCTCAGCCCGGGTCCCAGCCCGGCTACGGTCCTCCGCCCGGCTATGGGCAACCGCCGCAGTACGGTCCGCCGCCGCAGTACGGGCCTCCGCCCCAATACGGCCCACCTCCTCAGTACGGACAGTACGGCCAACAACCCCAATTCCCCGCACGAATCGACTCGAAAGCCATCAAACCGCGACTTTGGTGGATCGGGCTCGTCTGGGGCATCGCCGTGGTCTGCACGATCGTGGGCGTCGTCCTGTTCACCACCGGCATCGTGAGCAGCGTGAGCAACATCGCCCCCAGCAGGACGTTCGCGTCCGGCGAAAGCGTGACGGTGCCGATCGACCCGGCGAACAAGCCCGCCGTCTACCTCTCCAGCGACACCGCCGTCCACTACGAGTGCCAGATCTCGAACGGCGCCAGGCTCGCCAGGTCGACGGGCACGCAGACGGTCACCTCCGGATCCGTCACCTGGGAGCAGATCCTCGTGATCAACGCGCCCACCAAGGGCGACTACCAGCTGTCCTGCACCACCCAGGAGCAGGCCGACGTCCGCTACGGCGTGGGCCGCGAGCTGACCTCGGCCGCGGGCGGCATCGCCGGCGGGGTGCTGGCGCTCCTCCTGATCCCCGGGGCGGGGCTGCTCGTCGCCATCGTCGGCACCGTCGTCGTCCTGGTCCGCCGCAGCGGCGCGCGCAAGCGCCTTGCGGTCAGCGGGTGATTTGCTACGGTCCCCGTGTGTACGAGGGCGATGTGCTGGCGGGGAATTGGCGGCGGCCGGGCAAGGGCAAGATCCCGAAGGTGCCGGCCGAGACGGACCTCGTCGTGGAGGACGCGGACAGCGGCTTCTGCGGCGCGGTGGTGGCCTGTGACAAGGAGGCCGTCACGCTCGAAGACCGGTTCGGCAAGCGCCGGCTGTTCCCGCTCGCGCCCGCCGCGTTCCTGCTGGAGGGCAGGCCCGTGACGCTGGTACGCCCGACGGCGGCCCCCGCCGGGCCCAGGCGCAGCGCGTCGGGCTCGATCGCCGTGGAGGGGTTGCGGGCGAGAGTCGCCCGGGAGAGTCGCATCTATGTGGAGGGCGTGCACGACGCCGCCCTGGTGGAGAAGATCTGGGGCCATGACCTGCGGGTCGAGGGGGTCGTGGTCGAATATCTGGAGGGCGTGGACCATCTGCCTGACATCGTGGCGGAGTTCGGCCCCGAGCCGGGGCGCCGGCTGGGGGTGCTGGTGGACCACCTCGTGCCCGGCTCCAAGGAGAGCAGGATCGCCGCCGAGATCACCTCGCCGGACGTGCTCGTCGTGGGGCATCCGTACATCGACATCTGGCAGGCGGTCAAGCCGTCCGTGCTGCGCATCCCCGCCTGGCCCTCGGTGCCGCGCGGGGTGCCGTGGAAAGAGGGCGTCATCGCGGCCCTGGGCTGGCGGATGGAGCCCGCGGAGGCGTGGCGGCGGATTCTCGGCGCCGTCTCCACGTACACAGACCTGGAGCCCGAACTGCTCGGCCGGGTCGAAGAACTGATCGACTTCGTTACGGAGGCACCATGAGCCAGGACCCGCCGCAACCGGCGCCCGACGACGACGCCACCCGCTTCGTCCCCCCGTCGAGCATCCCGCCCGGCCAGGGCTCCGGCCCCCAGCAGCCGGGATACGGGCAGCAGCCCGGCTCCGAGCCCGGTTACGGTCAGCAGCAGTGGTCCCAGCCGGGGTACGGGCAGCAGCCAGGATCCCAGCCCGGCTACGGCCAACCCGGCTATGGGCAACCCGGCTACGGCCAACCCGGCTATGGGCAACCTGGTTACGGCCAGCCCGGTTACGGCCCCGCGCCGCAGCAGCAGCCCGGCTACGGGTACGGCGTCCCTCCGGGCGAGCCGTACGTCCCCGGCAGGTTCGGCCCCCGCCCCGGCACCGACGACACCACCATGGCGATGCTCGCCCACCTGCTCGGCCTGCTGGTCTCCTGGGTCGGCCCGCTGATCATCTACCTGATGAAGAAGGACGAGTCCCCCTACGTCAGGGACCAGGCGGCGGAGGCGCTCAACTTCCAGATCACGATGTTCATCGGGTATGTGATCTCGGGCATCCTGGTGATCGTCTTCATCGGCGTGCTCCTGCTGCCGGTCGTCTGGATCCTGTCCCTGATCTTCCACATCCAGGCCGCCATAGCCACCAACAAGGGCGAGCCGTACCGCTACCCGTTCGCCGTCCGCCTGATCACCTAGACCAGCAGATCCCTGATCAGGGCGTCGGCCAGCAGCCGCCCCTGGAGCGTGAGCACCATGAGGCCCGACCTGAACGACCCGGGCTCCAGCAGGCCGCGCGCCAGGGCGCTCGCCACGGCCGGGCGCGCGTCCGGAGCCACCTCGGCCAGCGGGTAGCCGGACGACAGCCGCAGCTCCAGCATGAGCCGCTCGGCCGCCCGGTCGTCGTCGCCGAGCACCTCGCGCGCGTGGGCGGGTGAGGTGCCGGCGGCCAGCCGCTGGGCGTAGGCGGCCGGATGTTTGACGTTCCACCAGCGGGTGCCGCCGACGTGACTGTGGGCGCCGGGGCCGGCGGCCCACCAGTCGCCGCCGGTCCAGTAGAGCAGATTGTGGCGGCAGCGGGCCTGCTCGGAGGTGGCCCAGTTGGACACCTCGTACCAGTCGAACCCGGCCTGCGACAGCAGCTCGTCGGCGATCTTGTAGCGGTCGGCGGCCACGTCGTCGTCGGGCATGGGCAGCTCGCCGCGCCTGATCCTGGCCGCCAGCCGGGTGCCGTCCTCGACGATCAGCGAGTACGCCGACACGTGGTCGGGCCGGGCCTCGATCGCGGCGGTCAGCGAGGCCCGCCAGTCGTCGTCGGACTCGCCGGGCGTGCTGTAGATGAGGTCGAGGTTGACGTGCTCGAACCCCGCCCGCCTCGCCTCCTCGACGGCCGCCGCCGCCCTGCCGGGGGTGTGGCGGCGGTCGAGCACCTGGAGCACGTGCTCGCGTGCGCTCTGCATGCCGAAGCTGACCCGGTTGAAGCCGCCCTGGCGGAGCTTGTCGAGGTAGGCCGGGTCGACGGACTCGGGGTTGGCCTCCGTGGTCACCTCGGCCCCCGGCCTCAGCCCGAACTCCGAGTCGATCGCGGCCAGGATCCTGGCCAGGTCTTCCGGCGGAAGCAGCGTGGGCGTACCACCGCCGAAGAACACCGTCTCCACCGGCAGCTCGGCCGGGCCCAGGACGCGGCGCGCGAGGCGGATCTCCTCGACGACCGTGTCCGCGTAGTCCCGGTGCGAGGCGCCGGGGCCCAGCTCGGCGGCGGTGTAGGTGTTGAAGTCGCAGTAGCCGCAGCGGGTCACGCAGAACGGCACGTGCACGTAGAAGCCGAACGGACGCTCGCCGAGGCCCCTCAGGGCGCTGTCGGGCAGCTCGCCCGAGGTGGGCACGGGGTCGCCGTCAGGCAGGGTGGATGGCACCCCTTCAGTTTGCCGGGTGCACGGGGGTGCTATCGAACCGCAATCCCCGAGAGGTTCACTGTCGCCATACCGGCCCGAAGGGGTTTATATGGCAAGCATCGGCATCGTGGGCGCGGGGATCTCGGGGCTGACCCTCGCCCTGCGCCTGCAGCAACTCGGCGTCGAGGCCACGCTCTACAGCGAGCACGACGCCGGCTCCATGCGCTCGGGACGGCTGCCCAGCACGGTGGGCAGGATGGGGCACACCCAGGCGCGGGAGCGGGAGCTGGGCAGCGAGCACTACCGGGATCCCGGCTGCCTGATGGCATCCGCCGGGCTCTCGATCAAGGGGGATCCGCCGCTGGAGTTCCTGGCCAGGGTCTCCGAGCCGTTCCACGCGGTCGACTTCCGGCTGCTGCTGCCCGCGTACCTGGACGATCTCACCGGCCGGGGCGGCGAGGTCGTGGTCACCGGCGCGACCCCGGACGCGGCGCAGGTGGACCGCTGGTCCCGGGAGCACGAGCTGATGGTGGTGACGGCCGGGCGGCGCTCGGTGGCGGAGCTGTTCCCGCGCGACCCAGCGCGCTCGCCGTTCGACCGGCCGCAGCGCGTCCTGACGGCCGGGTTGTACGGCGGTCTCGACCTCGGCCCCATGTTCAGCTACAACATCTCCCCCGGCTGCGGGGAGATCTTCCGCATGCCGATCATGACCAGGCACGGCGTGGTCTCCAGCGTGCTGGTCGAGGCGGTCCCCGGCGGGCCGCTGGAGCCGATCTCCCGCCTGCCCGCGGCCGAGGTCGCCGGCGAGCTGGCCGGGCTGCTCGCCGAGCACGCCCCGCGGCTGGCCGAGCGGATGGGCGAGGACTTCGAGCTGCTTGGCGAGGACGACCTGCTGCAGGGCGCGATCACACCGGTCGTCCGCGAGGCGGTGGCCGAGCTGCCCAGCGGGCGGATCGCGCTGGCCGTCGGGGACGCCTGGATCACCAACGACCCGCTGACCGGCCAGGGCGCGAACCTGGGCTCGGCCTGCGCCTGGATCGCGGCCGACGCCATCGCGGCGGGCGGCCCGTACGACGCCGCCTTCGGCCGCGCCACGGCGGAGCGGATGTGGGAGGCGGCGGCGCCGGTCACCGACTGGACCAACGCGTTCCTGCGGCCGCCGGCCGCGCACGTCATGGCCCTGCTGCTGGCCGCCACGACCAGGCAGGACCTGGCGGACCTGATCCTCGACCTGTTCTCGAACCCGGCGTACGCGTGGGCGGTGCTGTCGAGCCCCGAGGAGGTGGCGCGGATCGTTGACGACGGCGGGTCGTCGCTCTAACTTATAGGAAAGTTTCTTATAAGATAGAGTTCCCCCGGGAGTCGCCCCGTGAAGAAGACGATCCTCCTCGCACTCTCGCTCTTACTCGGCTGCACGGCCATCTCCGCGCCCGCCGAGGCCCGCACCGGCTTCAAGCGGGTCGCGTACTTCATCCAGTGGGGCGTCTACGGGCGCAATTACCACGTCAAGGACGTGGACACCACGGGTGCCGCGGCCAAGCTCACGCACCTGAACTACGCGTTCGGGTTCGTGAACGCCGAGGGCGCCTGCTACTCGGCCGACCCGTGGGCGGACTGGCAGCGGCCCGTACCCGCCGAACAGAGCGTGGACGGCGTGGCCGACGCGCCCGGCCAGGCCCTGAACGGCAACCTCAACCAACTACGCAAGCTCAAGGCCAAGCACCCGGGGCTCAAGGTGCTGATCTCGCTGGGCGGCTGGACCGGGTCCAAATACTTCTCCGACGCGGTCCTCACCCCCGAGTCCCGCTCCGCGCTGGCCCGCTCGTGCATCGACCTGTGGCTGCGCGGCAACCTGCCGGACCTCCCCGCGGGAGCGGGAGCCGGCGTGTTCGACGGGATCGACCTGGACTGGGAGTGGCCGGGCTCGTCCGGCGCCGAGGGCAACGTCATCCGGCCGGAGGACCGGCGGAACTTCACGCTGTTCGCCGAGGAACTGCGGGCGCAGCTGTCCGCCTTCTCCTCGGGCGCGCAACTCTCGGCCTTCCTCCCGGCCGCGGCGGCCAAGATCGACGCCGGGTTCGAGGTGCGGCGGGTGTTCAAGGCCCTCGACTTCGCCACCGTCCAGGGGTACGACCTGCACGGGACGTGGGAGGCGCAGACCGGGCACAACGGCAACCTCTTCACCGATCGGCGCGACCCGAACCCCGTCCGCTACAGCGTGGACCAGACCGTACGCGACTACCTGTCCCGCGGAGCGCCCGGCCGCAAGCTCGTGGTCGGCGTCCCCGCGTACGGCCAGGGCTGGACCGGCGTCACCGGCGGCGGCGACGGCCTCTACAAGCCCGCCACCGGACCCGCCGCCGGAAAGTGGGGGCCCGGGACGGAGGACTACAAGGACCTGATCACCAAGCCCGGCAAGCGCTACCGGGACCTGCGCACCGGGGCTGTGTGGCTGTACGACGGGAACGAGTTCTGGTCGTACGACGATCCGGCGGTGCTGGTGCAGAAGGCGGCGTACATCCGGCTCAAGGGCTTGGGCGGCTCGATGATGTGGTCCATCGACCAGGACGACGCCCGCGCCTCCCTCACCTCAGCCCTGTACTCGATCCTCCACTGACCCAAGGGGCCGGGCACACCCCCACCCCGGCCCCACCTCCAACCCCATCCGCCAACCCACCACCACTCACCACCCGCCTGGACAGCCACACGCCAGACGGCCACACGCTGGACGGCCACACGCTGGACGGCCACACGGCGGACGGCCACACGGCGGACGGCCACACGGCGGACGGCCACACGGCGGACGGCCACACGGCGGACGATCACACTCCGGACCGTCGCATGGCGGACTGCCACACGGCGGACCGCCGCGCACCGGACCACCGCACCACCGCACCACACCACCGCACCACCGGACCGCCGCACCACCGGACGGCGGCGGGCAGTCGCGGGGCCGCCCACCTCGATCTCCACCCCAGGGTGGAGATCCGCCCACTCAACCCTCGGGCCGATCCGGTACGCCCCGCCGATCCCTACGGTCAAACCCGTGGAACCCATACTGATCTCCTTCCTCATCCCCCTCGCCGTGGTGTTCGTCGTCTATCGCCAGATGCAGACCCGCCCCACGGAAAGGCGAGGCATCCTCTACACCGCCGCCGCCATGATCGTCATCGGCATCGCCTCAGGCGGGGTCGTCGACTCCCGGCACCTCGTACTCAGCCTCTGCCTGGCCCTGGTGGAGGCCGTCATCGCCGTCGCGCTGGGCGTGTGGCGCGCGACGACCGTACGGGTGTGGCTGGACGACTCCGGCGTCTCCTGGTCGAGGGCCACGGGCTGGACCATGCTGGTGTGGCTGGTCTCGGTCGCCGTCCGCGTCGGCCTGTACTTCGCCGGAGCCGCCCTCGGTCTCGAACTCTCCACCAGCGGAGTCCTGCTGTTCGTCGGCCTCACCATCGGCGCCCAGTCCTACGTCGCCGCCCGCAGGGGACGTGCGCTTTCGAGCACGGTCAGGCGACCGGATACCGTCGTGGGGTGATGCGTGCGCCGTACGGAATCGCCCTCGCGTTGCAGCTCGGGGCGATCGTGCTGCTGATCGTGGCCCAGATGGGAGCAACCCCCGCGCCAGGCCTGACCGGCACCCCGCTGGCGGTCACCCTCCTGACCGCCGGCCTGGGCCTCACCCTGCTCACCACCCTGTTCCTGTCACTACGCGACCGACGCGCCCGTCACGAGGCCCAGCGTGAGGCCCGGCGCGAAACCCCACGCAAGGTCCAACCAGGTGCCCAGCACGAGATCCAGCCAGATGCCCGGCACGAGACCCCACGCGAGGTCCAGCCGGATGCCCGGCACGAGACCCAACTGGAGGCCCGAAGCGGGCCCCAGCCCGAGGCCCAGCCCCAGGCCCGAATGCTGAGCCAGCCGGAAGTCGAGCGGGAGGCCCAGCGGGCAGGCAGCCCGCTGACGCAGCCGTCGGCACCGGCCAACTCACCTCATCGGTCGGCGCCATCCGGCCCAACACAGCCGCAACCACCGATACCGGGTAATGGCCCGACGGTGCCGGACAGTGGCCAGGCAGTGCCGCACGGCGGCCAAGCGGTATCAGGTGGCGGCCTGGCAGTGTCGGGCAGTGGCCGAGCGGCGTCGGGCAGTGCCTCGGAGGAGTCGGGCGGTGGCCGGACGGTGCTGGGGGCTGCGCGGTCCGTTCAGGTCTTTGGGGTGCCTGTCGCGTTGATCGCGCTCGCCCTGGCCGTGGTGCTCTCCATCGCCCTCGGCACCCTGACCGACGGCGGTGCCGCGATCGGGGCTCTGCTCGTCTGCGTCAGTCTGGCCGTGACCCGCTTCCCCCTGCGCCAGGCGCTGCCCATCGGCCTGCTGGCCGTCGGGGGCCTGGTCGTGGCAGGTGAGATCGCCGGCAACCCCGCCCAGGACCTCCCTCTCATCCTCAGCACCTGCCTGATCTTCCTGGTCTCATATGCGGCCAAACAGCGCAGGGCCACCAGAGCCGCCGAGGCGCGGGAGGCCGTGCTCGCGGAGCGGGCCAGGATCGCCAGGGAGATCCACGACATCCTCGCCCACTCCCTCTCGGCCCAGCTCGTCCACCTGGAGGGCGCCAAGCTGCTGCTTCGCGCCGAGCGCACGGCCGAAGCGCTCGACCGGGTCACCCGGGCCCGCGACCTGGCCAAGTCGGGGCTCGACGAGGCCAGGCGCGCGGTGCAGGCGCTGCGCGAGGACCCGCCCCCGCTCCCCGTGGCCCTGCGCACGCTGGCGGAGGACTTCGAGAGCACCACCCACCAGGTCTGCACGCTGCGCGTCTCCGGCCACGAGCACCGCCTGTCGCCGGAGACGGAGCTCGCCCTGGTCCGCACCGCCCAGGAAGCCCTCACGAACGTACGCCGCCACGCCCCCGGCAGCCCGGCCACGGTGGAGCTCGAGTTTGACCGGCTGTGGTGCGATCTGCGCATCACCAATCCGGCCTCCGCCGAGAAGGGCTCGCCCGGGGGCGGCTACGGCCTCGTGGGCATGCGCGAACGCGCCGAGCTGATCGGCGGGACGCTGTCGGCGGGCGAACACGGCGGCGGCTTCCAGGTGCACCTGAAGGTGCCGGCATGAGCGGAGGCGCCCGGATGACCAGGGTCATCGTGGTGGACGACCAGGCCGTGGTGCGTGAGGGCCTGGTGCTGCTGCTCGGGCTGCTGCCGGACATCGAGGTGGTCGGCTCGGCCGGCGACGGCGAGGCGGCGCTGCGGCTGGTCGGGGAGCAGCGGCCGGACGTGGTGCTCATGGACCTGCGCATGCCCCGCATGGACGGCGTGGAGGCCACCGGCCGCATCCGCGCCGAGTTTCCGGACACGCAGGTCGTGGTGCTCACCACGTACTCGGACGACGAGTCCGTCTTCGCCGCGCTGAGAGCGGGCGCGCGCGGCTTCCTCACCAAGGACGCGGACGCCGACGACATCGCCAGGGCCGTCGCCACGGTGCAGCGCGGCGACGCCCAACTCGACCCCACCGTCCAACGCCGCCTCCTGGACACCATGTCGGCGCCCACGAGGCAGACCCAGGCCACAACCGGAAACACCCCTCCTCCTGGAACCGTGCGTGACGGGCTCCCCGCCGGACTGACCCCGCGCGAGGGCGAGGTGCTGGCTCTCATCGCCGACGGCCTCTCGAACACCGAGATCGCCACCCGCCTCTACATCTCGGAGGCCACCGTCAAGACCCACATCAACAACCTCTTCGCCAAGGCGGGACTGCGCGACCGCGCCCAGGCGGTCTCCTACGCCTTCCGGCACGGAGTGGCACGCCCACAGTGAGCCGGCGATCAGGGCTGCCTGAGCTGGGACTCGCTGTCGAACCCGGCCAGCTGTAACAACGTCTCCAGCGCCGCCTGCCTGGTCTCCTCGACGGAGTCACCCCGTTCGCCGAAACACTCCGCCGCCACGTCGAGCAGCGCCGCCACCACGACCGCGTCGGGATAGGGCACATCGACGAGCACCTTGCCGTCGCCTCCCTCCTCCTCCGAAACCAGGTGGAGCCTCAGCAGCCGGCGAGTCTCCTCAGCCACAGCGACCCCCAACACGGCGGCACGCTCGAATCGCTCAGAAGCAATCACGTCACCCTCCAGTCGCACTGGTGTTCGGAATAGAAGGTAGGCGATGGCACCGACAGAAAACCGTCGCGATCATCCGGCCACTCGACTGGCTAGGCTCGAACCGTGTACGACTCGATCATCAACGTTCACGCACTCACGGTCGAACTCGGCGGCAACCCCGTGCTCCGGGACATGGAGCTGACCGTGGCACCGGGCGAGATCGTGGCGGTCGTCGGCCCGAACGGGAGCGGCAAGTCGACCCTCCTGCGCTGCCTCGCCGGGCTCCAGCCCGCGACGTCCGGCCAGGTCAGGGTGTTCGGGGAGGCGCCGGCCGACGACGCCGCCTTCTGGCGCCGGGTGGCTATGCTCGGCGACGAGCCCGCCTGGTATCCGGGGCTCACCGCCCGCGAGCACCTGGAGCTCATGGGAGCCGTCCACGCCGAGGCCCGGATGACGGTCGAGGCGGCGCTGGAGGTGTTCGCACTGGTGGAGCGGGGCGACGCGTCCCCGCTGAACCTGTCCACCGGGCAGCGCCAGCGCCTCTCCCTGGCCTCCGCGCTGCTCAGGCCGAGCACGTTGCTACTACTCGACGAGCCGGAGCGCGGCCTGGACGCCGGCTTCCGCACCCGGCTGGCCGACCTGCTCGACGAGTACGCGGACGAAGGGGGCACCGTGGTCATGGCCACGCACGACCCCGGCCTGGCCACCCACGCCCGCCAGATCTCGCCGTCGGGGGTGGACGCATGAGTGGAGCCGGTGCACCCCCGCCAGGCTTCACCGCCGGGCGCCTGCCCGTCGGAAGGGCGCGCATGGACGAGGCCTGGGACAGGGGGCGGGCGCGCCTCCGCCGGGTCTCGCGGTCGGAGGTGAGCGCATGAGCGGGACCGTGGGCAGTGTACGGGCGGTGCGGGGGTATCTCCGATCGCGCGGCCGGACCCGCGCCGGCCTGCTCGATCGGTACGTCGCCGGGTTCGGGCTGGCGATGCTCGCCGCCGTGCTCGGCCAGCCGCTCTCCACCCTGTTCCAGGGGCTGGCCGGAGCGGCCGGCCCCGCCCGCATGAGCGCCGGCACGGCCCTGCTCGCCTTGGCGCTGGCCGGGTTCCTGGCCGCGGCCCGCGCCGCCGGACCCGTGATGTTGCCGGCCGCCGACGCCTCCTGGCTGCTGCCCTCGCCCCTGAACCGCCGCCACCTGCTCGGACGCACCGCTCGGGTGCTGGCCGTGGTGGCGGTCGCGGCCGGGCTGCTGCTCGGGCTGGGGCTGATCGCCGTGCTGGGCGCGCCCGACCAGCTCGTGTGGCGCCTGCTCGGCGCGCTGGCGCTGGGCGTCTCGGCGACCGCGGGCGGGATGGCGCTGGCGGTGCTGGGCCAGGCGTCCCAGTCGTGGCAGGTCTGGCTCACGTCCGCGATGGTCGCGCTGCTGGTGGTGGCCGTCGTGACCGTCAGCGGCCAGTTGCGTACGGTGCTCGCCGTCGCCGCGAGCGCTCCCCTGCCCGCGGTGGCCGTCGCCGCCGCCGCGGCGACGGCGCTCTCCGCCCTGCTGGTACGCCAGGCGTGGGCGTCACTCGACCGGATCCCCACCCGTACGCTCGTCACGGCCTCGACCCGGGCGGGTCACGTCGCGAACGCGGCCGTCGGCCTCGACCCCGACGCGCTCACCTGGATAGCGGAGGACAACCACTGGCGGGCCAGGAAGCTCCGCTCGCGGCCGTGGCCGTCGCTGCCCGCGCCCTTCGCGCTGGCGTGGCACGACTGGCGCCGGGTGGGCCGCAGGCCAGGGCGGCTGGCTGTCATGTTCGCGATGTCGGCGTTGCCTGCCGTGCTGGCGCAGGCGGGCGGTGCTCCGGTGACGCTCGGGGCGGCGGTGCTGGCGGGTTCGCTGGCCGTGGCGGTGGTGAGCGTGTCGGGGGCGCGCAGGGACAGCGACAATCCCGCCCTGTCCCGGCTGATCGGCATAAGACGCCGTCACGCGCTCGCGGCCCGCGCGATGCTGCCCATGTTGCTGAGCGGCGCGTGGGCGACCCTGGCGCTGGCCGGTCTGAGCGTGAGCGGCGCGCTGCCGGGAGCCTGGCTGTTCGGGCCGCTGATGGCCCCCGCGCTGGCCGCCGCCGCGCTGCGGATGGCCAGGAGGAGTCCGGTCGACCACTCCATGCCGATCATCGACACCCCGGGCGGCGCGATCCCGACCGGGCCGCTGCGCTGGGCGTTCACCGGGGTGGACCTGGCCGTGCTCGGATGCCTGCCCGCCGTGGCCGCGCTGCTGTCCCCGCCTGGCCCGCTGGGCGGATTCCTGGCTGCTCAGGCCGCCGTGAGTGCCCTGGTGCTGGTGGGATACGTGGTCCGCAGCCGCGAGTAGGGCCTCAGGCCACGTACACGATGCTCGGGACGCCCCCGTACGGGATCGTCCGGTCCTTGCGCATGCCCGCCCGCTCCGCCACCTTCAGCGACGCCAGGTTGCCGGGCTGGATGACCGCGACGACCGTCCCGAGCCGCTTGCCGACCAGCAGCGCCGCCTCCACGAGCTCGCCCGCGTACCCGTGGCCCCAGGCGGACGGCCGGAACCGGTAGTAGAGGTTCAGCACCTCGTCCCCGCCGACGATCGCCCGGCGCAGCCCCCCGAACCCGAGCACCTCCAGCCCGCCGATCGCCCGCGCGGCCCAGTAGCCGATGCCGCGCTCGGCCCAGTCGGCGAGCCACAGGTCCAGCATGGCGCGGCTGGACACCAGGTCGACCGAGGGGCCGCCGGGGTTGTACACGTTGGTCAGGGGGTCGGAGTGAAGCTCATGGACAGCGGTCAGATCGTCGAGCGTGACCCGAGAAAGGACCATGCGCGCGGTTTGCACCACTTCCATGCTTTCAGGGTAGTCGCAACCCCGAAAGCGCTACTTCTTCTTGTCGGTGGACGACTCCGTGGACAGCGCGGCGACGAAGGCCTCCTGGGGGACCTCCACGCGCCCGACCATCTTCATCCGCTTCTTGCCTTCCTTCTGCTTCTCCAGCAGCTTCCGCTTGCGGGAGATGTCACCGCCGTAGCACTTGGCCAGGACGTCCTTGCGGATGGCGCGGATGTTCTCGCGGGCGATGACCCGGGCCCCGATGGCGGCCTGGATCGGCACCTCGAACTGCTGCCTGGGGATCAGCTCGCGCAGCTTCTTCGCCATGTCGACGCCGTAGGTGTAGGCCTTGTCCTTGTGAACGATGGCGCTGAACGCGTCGACCGCCTCGCCCTGCAGCAGGATGTCCACCTTGACCAGGTCGGCCTCCTGCTCGCCCGCCGGCTCGTAGTCGAGCGAGGCGTAGCCGCGGGTGCGCGACTTGAGCTGGTCGAAGAAGTCGAAGATGATCTCGCCCAGCGGCAGCGTGTAGCGGATCTCGACGCGGTCCTCCGACAGGTAGTCCATGCCGAGGAGCTGGCCGCGCCGCCCCTGGCAGATCTCCATGATCGCCCCGATGAACTCGGACGGCGCCAGGATCGTCGACTTGGTGACCGGCTCGAAGACCTGCGCGATCTTCCCGCCCGTGGGGAACTCCGACGGGTTGGTGACGGTGAGCTCCTTGCCGTCCTCCATGACCACGCGGTAGACCACGTTGGGCGCAGTGGAGATCAGCGACAGGCCGAACTCACGCTCCAGCCGCTCCCGCACGATCTCCATGTGCAGCAGCCCCAGGAACCCGACCCGGAACCCGAACCCGAGCGCCGCCGACGTCTCCGGCTCGTAGACCAGCGCCGCGTCGTTGAGCTGCAGCTTGTCGAGGGCCTCGCGCAGCTCGGGGTATTCGTCGCCGTCGATCGGATAGAGGCCCGAGAACACCATCGGCTTCGGATGCTCGTAGCCCGCCAGCATCTGCTGGGCCGACTTGGCCGCCGTGGTGACCGTGTCACCCACGCGCGACTGACGGACGTCCTTGACGCCGGTGATCAGGTAGCCCACCTCGCCGACGCCCAGCCCCAGCTCGGAGACCTTGGGCTCGGGCGAGATGACGCCGATCTCGAGCGTCTCGTGGGTGGCGGCGGTGGACATCATGAGGATGCGCTCGCGCTTGCCCAGGTGGCCGTCCACGACGCGCACGTACGTGACGACGCCGCGGTAGGTGTCGTAGACGGAGTCGAAGATCAGCGCCCGGGCCGCCGCGTCGGCCTGGCCCACGGGGGCGGGGATCTCCCGGACCACGTGGTCGAGCAGCTCGCGCACGCCCTCGCCGGTCTTGCCCGAGACCCGGAGCACGTCGGACGGGTCGCAGCCGATCAGCCCCGCCAGCTCCTCGGCGAACTTCTCCGGCTGCGCCGCCGGCAGGTCGATCTTGTTGAGGACGGGGATGATGTGCAGGTCGGCGTTCATGGCCAGGTAGAGGTTGGCCAGCGTCTGCGCCTCGATGCCCTGGGCCGCGTCGACCAGCAGGATCGCGCCCTCGCACGCCTGCAGCGACCTGGACACCTCATAGGTGAAGTCGACGTGGCCGGGCGTGTCGATCATGTTGAGCACGTGGCCGTCCCACGGCAGCCGCACGGCCTGCGACTTGATCGTGATGCCCCGTTCGCGCTCGATGTCCATCCTGTCGAGGTATTGGGCACGCATGGAACGATCGTCGACCACGCCGGTGATCTGCAGCATCCGGTCGGCAAGGGTTGACTTGCCATGGTCGATGTGCGCGATGATGCAGAAGTTGCGGATCAACGCGGGGTCGGTCTGGCCAGGCTGAGTGCGCACCGAAGTCCGTTTCGACAGGGTTGAGGTCGAGCAGTCTTTCATGGTGACATGCCCGGGTGAATGCCCGAACCGTCATCCGCCGCGGCCTGCGCCTGCTCACGCTTGCCTTGGCCATCGTGCTCGCGCTGGTCGGCCTCCTCGCCGCCGCGCTCCGGCTCCAGTTTACCGGTGTACCGGCGGCCTGGGCGAAGAGCACGGGGAACGACGCGCTCTGGCTGGGCCACGCGTGGGTGGACGGCCGCCGTACGGAGCGCGACGTCGAGCAGTTGGCGGTACGGCTGCGCGCCACGGGCGTCAAGGACGTGTACGTCCACTCGGGCCCGTTCAACTGGGACGGCACCCTAAGTCCCAGCAAATACCCCAACGCCGGAAATTTCGTGAAATGGATGCGGGAGCACCTCCCCACGGTCCGCATCTCCGCCTGGCTCGGCCAGGCCGTCAAGAACGGCCTCGACCTCGACGACCCCAAGTCCCGCGAGAACGTCCTGACCGGGGTCGCCGCCATCATGAAGCAGGGCTACGACGGCATCCACTACAACTTCGAGCCGATCGGCGACGACGACACCGAGTTCCTCGACCTGCTGGAGCGCACCCGCCGGTACACGAGCCTGCTGTCCACCTCCACCCCGCAGATCGAGCCATACCCGGGCCTGCGCCTGACCGCCAGGGCCTTGCTGTCCCATGACAAGTACTGGTCCCAGGGCTACTTCAAGCAGGTCGTGGACCGCGTGGACCAGGTCGCCGTCATGACGTACGACTCCTTCACCCCCCTGCAGTCCCTCTATGGCGGCTACGTGGCCCGCCAGGCCGAGCTGGCCCTGGACCTGGTGCCCGCCGCCAAGGCCCTCTACATCGGCGCCCCGGCCTACCACGACCACGGAGTACCCTGGCTGGACAACGCCGAGAGCGTCGCCATGGCCGCCGAGGGCGCCCGGCTCGCGCTGTCGGAGCACGGCCGGCGCGACCGCTTCGGCCTGGCCCTCTACGTGGACTTCGCCGCCACGGAGGAGGACTGGCACGAGTACGCCACCCGCTGGATGATCGGCTGAACTGGGGCTTTCCAGCGCCGAGCATCGGAAACGCCGATGCTCAAGTACGCGTTGATTTGAGAGCCCACCTGGGTTATTGGTATCCTGTTCAACTGCGTGTGGCGCGCCCTCTCTCGAGCCCGCGCGCCCCATCCATCACCAAGACTTTCACCGAGGCTTCTTCGTGGCGAACATCAAGTCCCAGATCAAGCGCAACAAGCAGAACGAGAAGGCCCGCCTGCGCAACAAGGCGGTCAAGTCCTCTCTGAAGACGGCCGTCCGCAAGTTCCGCGAGGCCGCCGAGCAGGGCGACACCGAGAAGGCCGCCGTGCTGCAGCGGGCCGCCGCCCGCCAGCTCGACAAGGCCGTCAGCAAGGGCGTCATCCACAAGAACCAGGCCGCCAACCGCAAGTCCGCGATCGCCAAGCAGTCCGCGGCGCTGGTCGCCAAGTAAACCGCCTGGCACAGGAAGCGCCGCACTCCCTCAAGGGGGTGCGGCGTTCTCATTTTCGAATCCTTTTGTCACAGTTTCGATATCACGCGGCCGTATCGGGTGCGTCACCGTTCCTGAGATCACCTTGCCCCCGCGTCCATACCTGCCCGAAGGTGCACTAAAACGGGCGAAGGGGGACACATGCGGGGGCCGTTGGTCGTCAAAAGGGCGCTCAGCGAGCCGCTGCTTCTCCTGGCCGCCTTCGGCTCGATCCTTCTGGCCACGACCACGCTGGTCGCGCTGACCATGTACGCCTCCTCCATCGCGGACGCCGGTGTCCGCCGGACGATGGAGACGGCCTCCTACCGCCAGACCGCCGCCACCGTCAGCGCCCCCGTGACAGGCGAGACGTTCTTGGCGTTCGACCGGTCGGTACGCGCCGAGTTCGCCAGGGCCTACGCGCGGCCGCCCACCGTCACCACCAGCTTCCGCTCCGACTCCTACGTCATGCCGGGCCAGGACGCCCAGGACCGGCCCGAGCTGCTCAGGTTCGGCGGTTACGACGGCCTCGACCGGCACGCCAGGCTCGTCTCCGGCTCCTGGCCGCGCGCCGGCGGAGACCGGGTGGAGGCCGCGATCTCGCTGTCGGCGGCCTCGGCGACCGGGTTCAAGGCGGGGCAGGAGTTCACCACGAAGGGCCGCCTCGACCCGCGCCCGGTCACGGTCCGCATCACGGGCGTGTTCCAGCTCAACGACCCGTTCGGCGAGCGGTGGGCGGGCGAGCAACTGCTCAGCCGGGGTATGGAGCGCGGCGAGTTCAGCACGTACGGGCCGCTGATGGTGCCGCGCGAGACGTTCATCGCCCGTTTCGCCACGAACGTGAACGCCACCTGGTCCGCCGAGCCCGACCTGCGCGCGCTCACGCCCGCCCAGCTGCGCCCGCTGGCCGGGGCGATCGACCAGCTGGGCGCGCGGTTGAAGGCGGACGGCTGCGGCAGTTGCGTGGCCACCAGCCGCCTGCCCGAGATCCTGACCCAGCTCGACACCGCGTCCCTGGTCGCGCGCTCCACGATGCTGATCCCGGTGCTGCAGCTGCTGTTGCTGGCCGCGTACGCGCTGATGCTCACCGCCCGCCTGCTCGCCGACCACCGCCGCATGGAGGTGGCGCTGCTGCGCTCGCGCGGCGCGGGCACGGTGCGGCTGGCCGCGCTGGCGGGCGGCGAAGCGCTGCTGGTGGCGGTGCCTTGCGCGGTGGTCGCGCCGTTCCTGGGCCCGCCGCTGCTCGCGCTGGTCAACCTGCTGCCCTGGATCAGGGCCTCCGGGGTACGGCTGGCGCCTTCGGCCGATCTGGGCACGTTCCTCGTGTCGTTCGGGGTGGCCCTGGCCGCGGCCGTGCTGCTGGTGCTGCCGGCGCTGGCGGGCGCGCGGCGCACGTACGTGGAGGAGCAGGCGGCGCGCGGGCGCGGCGGCGGGCGCGGGCTGATCGAGCGGGCCGGCGCCGACCTGGCGCTGCTGGTCGTGGCCGGGCTGGCGATCTGGCAGCTCCAGCGCTACGGCGCGCCCGTGACCGCGACGGCCGCGGGCGGGCTCGGCATCGACCCATTGATCATCTCCGGGCCGGCCCTGGCCCTGCTCACGGGCGGCATGCTCGGGCTGCGGCTGGTGCCGCGCGTGTCGAAGCTGGCCGAGCGGGTGACCTCCCGGCGGCCGGCGCTCGCCCCCGCCCTGGGGGCCTGGCAGGTGAGCAGGCGGCCGCTCAAGTACGCGGGCCCGGCGCTGCTGCTGACCATGGCCATCGCGATCGGCATCGTGTCCATGGCCACCGCGTCCACCTGGCGGGCCTCGCAGCTCGACCAGGCCCGCCACCAGGCCGGGGCCGACCTGCGGCTGTCCGGCCCGCCCGACGGGCCGGAGCTGGGCGCGCTCGGGCGCGGGACCGCGTTCACCGCGCTGCCCGGGGTCACGGCGTACTCGCCGGGCTTTCGCGGGCAGACCGAGGTGAGCGGCGAGAGCGCGCTGCTGCTGGGCCTGGACGCGGGCAGGCTCGGCGAACTGTTCCACCTGCGCGCGGACCTGTCCGCGCAGCCGGTCGCGGAGATGTCCCGGGCGCTGGCGGGCGACCAGGCGGGCAAGCTGGATCTTCCGGGGCAGCCGTCGGCGCTCACGCTGCGGGCGGAGGCGGACGGCGACCTGCCGCTGCGGCTGGTGCTCTCCGACGCGCTCGGCGTGTGGCGTGACGTGTCGCTCGGCGTGCTGCGGAAGGGCGAGAACCGGATCGACGTCGACCTCCGGGCGCTGGCCGGGCGTACCGGGAAGATCACGTACCCGCTGTCGCTGCGCGGCCTCGTCACGGGCGCCCCCCAGGCCCCCGCGAACCTGACCCTGACCGGTCTCAGCGCCGACGGCCGCGAGGTCGCGACGCCTCCGGTGTCCATGAAGGTGACGCGGCCCATGGTCGCCGGCCTCGCGCCGCTGCCGAAGCCCGGACCGCTGCCGGTGGTGCTCACCGCCGACCTGGCCGCCTCGCTCAAGCTGGCCGCCGGGCAGGTCGGGCCGGCCAGCATCGACCGCAAGGTGCTCCAGGTCCAGGTGGTGGGCATCGTGGACAGCATGCCGACCACCCCGGCGGGGCAGAAGGCCGTGCTCGCCGACTGGGGGACGCTGCAGACGTACGAGCTGGCCGCGGCGCAGCTGCCCAGGCCCGCCACCGAATGGTGGCTCGCGGCCGGCGACACCGCGCCCGCGGTGAAGGCGCTCCAGGCCCGGCCCGAGTGGGACGTGACGGCGCTGGACCAGCGCAGGCTGGCGGCCGAGCTGCGGGACGACCCCCTGGCCAGCGGGCTGCAGGGGGCGCTGATGCTCGGGTTCGCGGCGGCGCTGGTGTTCGCGGCGCTCGGATTCCTGGTGAACGCGACCGTCTCGGCGCGAGAGCGCATGGGCGAGTTCGCGATCCTGCGGGCGCTCGGGGTGAGCTCCAGGCAGGTGTTCGGCGTGCTGGCGGTCGAGCAGGCGTTCGTCATCGGGCTGTCGCTCGTCGCGGGCACCGCGCTCGCCATGGTCGTCGGCGTGCTGGTCGTGCCGCACATCGTGCTGACCGGGCAGGCCGCGGCCGTCACCCCCGGGGTTGTGCTCGACATCCCGTGGGCGGCCACCGCGGCGATGCTGGCGCTGGTGGCCGCGGTGCTGCTCGCCATCGTGGCCGGGCTGGCCCGCCGCCTGCGCGGGCAAAACGGGCAACTCGTGGAGGAACGGTGAGGATCGCCCTGCTCGCTCGCGCGCACCTGGGCACGATGGCCGTGCTCTTCGTGCTGGCGCTGAGCGCCTGCCTGCTGGTCGCGGGGCTGCCCAGGGCGATGCAGGCGTCGTTCGACGAGGCGCTGCGCCGCTCGCTGGTCGCCGCCCCCGCGGTGCAGGCCGACCTGACGGTGTCCGTGGAGTCGCGCTCGTCCGAGGAGGACCTGCACGAACGCGGCCAGTTCGACGCCCGCGACCGCCGCTGGCGCAAGATCCTGCCGACGGCGCTGCGCCCGATGGCGGTCGGCGCGGGCCACATGAGCGCCAAGACCATCAACACACCCGTGACCGGGACCCGCGGCCATACCCACATGAACCTGGGCTGGCTCTCCGACGCGGACCGGCGCGTGGACTGGGTCGAGGGCCGCGCGCCCGGCAGTCCCTCGACCATGCGGTACGAGGGCGCGACGATCCCGGTCTTCGAGGTGGGGCTCGTCGCGGACGCCCTGCCCGAGCTGGGTTACAAGGTGGGCGAGACGAAGATGGTCGGCGAGAACGACTACGCCGCCCTGAAGATCGTCGGCGCCTTCAAGGCCAAGGACCCCCGTGACCGCTACTGGTCCCACAACGTCGACCTCCTGCAGGTCGTCAAGGCGCAGACGCCGGGCAGCGACGAGCTAGAGAAGCACGTCACGACGCTGATCTCCGACGAGGGGCTGACCGCGCTCAGCGGCGAGGGGCGCAACCTGTCCTACCACTGGGTCCTGCCGATCGACGCCCGTGGCGCGAGCGCGCTGGCCGCGCCCGACCTCCAGGCGGCGATCGCCGAGTTCGAGCGGGTGGTCGCGCTCCAGTCGACGAGCAGCACGTACCGTCTGGACACCGGGCTCTCCAAGCTGTTCGACGACTTCCTGGCCGCCGTGGCCACCGCGCAGACCGTGATGTACCTGGTGCTCGGCGGGCTGCTGGCCGTGGCGGTCGGCGTGATCGCACTCGTCGTGCTGCTGCTGAGCGACCGCCTCGATCACCCGCTGTCCCTGGCGCGGGCGCGGGGCGGGTCCCTGCGGCAGGTGGCCGGGGCCGGGGCGCTGCTGACCGGCGTCGCGGTGGCGCCCGCCGCGCTGGCCGGGTACGGACTGTCGTTCCTGGTGCCGGGTCCCGTGCTGCCGATCGTGCACCTTGGGCCCCTGGTCGTGGTCGTGGCGGCCGTCGGGTTCGCCGGGGGGCGGCTGGCCCTGGTCCACCGGACGCCGCTGCACGAGCGCCGCGGCGACGTGGCCGCCACCCGGCCTTCGGCCCGGCGGATCACGCTGGAGGTGACGGTGGTGGTGCTCGCGCTGGTCGGGGCGTACCTGCTGCGGGCCCGTGGCGCCTCGCAGGATCCGTTCCTGCTCGTGGTGCCCGTCGCGCTGACGGTGGCGGCGGCGTTGATCACCTTGCGCTGCTACCCGTACCCCTTGCGGCTGTTCGTACGGCTGGCCGCGCGCGGGCGGGCGGCCGTGCCGTTCCTGGGGCTGACCAGGGCGGCCCGGGCGCGCTCCGCCAGTGTGCTGCCCGTGCTGATCCTGCTGCCCGCGCTGGGCGTGTCGGTGTTCGCCGCGGTGATCTCGGGCGGGATCGCGGACACGCAGCGGCTGGCGTCCTGGCAGCAGGTGGGCGCGCCGATCAAGATCACGTCGAACATCGAGATCCCCGCCGACGCGATCGACCGGGTGCGGGCGACGGCCGGGGTCGAGCAGGTGGTGATCGCGCAGGCCGGGCGGGTGCAGGTCGGGTACGGCGCGGAGCGGGCCGAGGCGCTCGCGGTGGACCTGACGCAGTGGAACCGGATCCTGGACGGCGCCCCGATCAGCGTGCCCGCGCTGTCCGACGGCGCGCTGGTCTCCACGGAGTTGCGGGGGCGGGGGACGTTGGAGATCGGGTGGCAGGCGCGGTCGAAGCTCGCCACGCGGGGCGTGGTCGACTCGATGCCCGGCTTCTACACCCAGGGGAAATTCATGATCGTGCCGCTGGGCATCCTGACCCGGCCCGCCCCGAACACCCTGCTGATCAAGGGCGACGTGTCCCCTGACGTGCTGGCGCGGCTGGTCCCGTCCGCGACCGTGGAGTCGCAGGAGGGCGCGCTGAGCGCCATCCAGGACGACCCGCTCACCAGCACCGTGCGCTCGACGCTGGTCGTGGTGACGGTGGCGCTCGGGGCGTACGCCCTGGTCGCCGTCGTGCTGGCGCTGGTGATCGGCGCCGCCGAACGTGCCAGCGCGGTGTCGTTCCTGCGCACGCTCGGGCTGTCGGACCGGCAGGCGGAACGGCTGACCGTCCTGGAGATCCTGCCCATGATCCTCGTCACCGCCCTGGTCGGGCTCGGCCTGGGCCTCGGCCTGCCGTTCGCGCTCGGGGCCGGCGTGGACCTGTCGTCGTACGCCGGCGACCTGCCGGTCGGCGACTACTCGCTCGACCTGTTCGTGCCCGTCCTGCTGGCGGGCGGCCTCACCGCCGTGGCCGTGCTCGGGGCGTACGCGCACACCGCCATCAGCCGCCGCCGCAACCTCGGCGCCGTCCTTCGAGTAGGGGATCTCGCATGAACCCGACCCTGTCCGAGCTGGAAGCCAGGGCCACGCGGGAGAAGGCCGCGTTCGGCGGCGACGCGCACATCGTGTGCGACAACCTCGTACGCATCTACAAGACCGAGGGCGTCGAGGTCGTCGCGCTGCAGGGCCTCGACCTGGTGATCGACAAGGGCGAGCTGGTGGCCATCGTGGGCGCCTCGGGGTCGGGGAAGTCGACGCTGCTCAACGTGCTGTCCGGGCTGGACGTGCCGACGGCCGGGGTGGCCAGGGTGGCGGGGATGGATCTGCTGTCGATGAACGCCCGCGACCGGCTGCGGTACCGGCGGTCCGTGGTGGGCTTCATCTGGCAGCAGACGGCGCGGAACCTGCTGCCGTACCTCTCCGCCCGGGAGAACGTCGAGCTGCCGATGAAGCTGGCCGGTCGCCGCGGGGGTCACGCGCTGGAGCTGCTGGAACTGCTGGGGGTCGGCGACCGCGCAGATCGCAAGATTCCCGAAATGTCGGGCGGCGAGCAGCAACGGGTGGCCATCGCCGTCGCGCTCGCCAACTCCCCGCAGCTCATCCTCGCCGACGAACCCACCGGCGAGCTGGACAGTGAGACGTCGGAGCAGGTGTTCGACGCGCTGCGGAAGGTCAACAGGGAGCTGGGGGTGACGGTGGTCGTCGTGACGCACGACCCGCTGGTGTCGGAGCAGGTGGACCGTACGGTGGGCATTCGCGACGGGCGTACCAGCAGCGAGACGCTGCGGCGCGAGGGCGCCGAGGGGCAGATCGTCGCCGAGGAGTACGCCGTGCTGGACCGGGTCGGGCGGCTGCAGCTCCCGCGCGACTTCATGAACGCGCTCGAGATGGAGCGGCGGGTGCGCCTCGAGCTCGAATCCGACCACATCGGCGTGTGGCCCGCCCGGGAGGAGCCCTCTGATGACTGATTCGCCCCTGGTCGTGGTGGAAGGGCTGCGCAAGGTCTACCGGACCGGGCCCAAGGAGGTCGTGGCGCTGCGGGACGTGTCGTTCTCGGTGTTCCCGGGAGAGCTCGTCGCGGTCCGCGGGCGGTCCGGGTCCGGGAAGACGACCCTGCTCAACCAGATCGGCGGCCTGGACAAACCGGACGCCGGACGGGTGGTCGTCGCCGGGCACGAGGTCACCGCCATGTCCGAGGACGACTTGCTGGCGCTGCGCCGCGACGTGGTGGGGTTCGTGTTCCAGTCGTTCGGGCTGATCCCGGTGCTGTCCGCGGCGGAGAACGTGGGGGTCCCGATGCGGCTGCTGCGGACGCCGGTGGAGGAGCGGGAGGCTCGCGTACGCCTGCTGCTGGCCCTGGTGGGGTTGGAGCAGCACGCGAACCAGCGGCCGTACGAGCTGTCCGGGGGGCAGCGGCAGCGGGTGGCCATCGCCAGGTCGCTGGCGAACCGGCCCCGGCTGCTGGTGACCGACGAACCCACGGGGCAGCTGGACTCGCAGACCGGGCGGCAGATCATGGAGCTGCTGCGGGCACTCGTACGGAGCGAGGGGGTCACGGCGCTCGTCGCCACCCACGACCCCAGCCTGATCACGCTGGCCGACCGGGTCCTGGAGATCGGCGACGGCATCGTCCACGAACCCGCCCTCGCCTGAAATCGGCCTGTCGGAGGCAATACGTGACCCCTTCCACCTTCCGTATCGAGGTGCCCGGCGACGTGCTGGACGACCTTCGAGCCCGGCTGCGCGCGACCAGGTTCACCGGGCGGACCGGGGCGAAGGCGTGGCAGGCCGGGGCCGACCCCACGTACCTGCGGGAGCTGGTGACGTACTGGGCGGATGGGTTCGATTACCGCGCCCGGGAGGCCGAGCTCAACGCGCTGCCGCACTACCGCGAGCGGGGCCTGCATTTCGTCCGGATCGCCGGAGTCGGTCCCGCGCCCATGCCCGTTCTCCTCTGCCACGGATGGCCGAGCAGCTTCCTGGAGATGCTCCCCCTGGCGTCCCGCCTCGCCGACCCCGCCCGCCACGGCGGCGACCCGGCCGACGCGTTCGACGTCGTCATCCCGTCCATGCCGGGGTTCCTCTACTCCGACCTGCCGCCGGAGCCGCTCACGCGGGCCGCGATGGCGCGCATGCTGCACACGCTGATGACCGACACCCTGGGGTACGACCGGTACGCGGCCTTCGGCGGCGACATCGGCGGCGCGGCCGTCCAATGGCTGGCCGCGCTTCACCCGGAGGAGGTGGCCGGCATCCACCTGATCCATCCCCCGTTCCCCGCGTCGTTCGACGACCCGCCGATGTCGGCGGACGAGCAGGCGTTCGTGGTGGCCGAGGAGGCGTACGACGAGCTGGACGGCGGCTACAGCGCCATCATGGGGACGCGGCCCGACACCATCGCCGCCGCCCTGATCGACTCACCGGCCGGACTCGCCGCCTGGATAGTCGACAAATATCGGGATTGGAGCGACTGCCACGGCGACCTGGAGTCCCGCTTCGACCGCGACACCCTGCTCACGATCCTGACGCTGTACTGGGCGACCGGCTCGATCGGCACGTCGTTCAGGCAGTACTACGACTGGGAGCACAACACCCCTCGCCCGCGCATCACGGTGCCGACGGCCGTCACACTCAGCCACGAACCCTCCTTGTCCGGCATCCCCCGCTCGATCGCCGAACGCGCCTGCACCGACCTCCGCCACTGGAACGAACCCGGCCGCGGCGGCCATTTCCTGGCCCTGGAGGAGCCTGCGCTGATGCACCAGGAGCTGACCACCTTCTTCCGCCCCCTCCGCCAACCCCCCAGCTAACCCCACCTCCAAACCACTCTGGCCACCGCCTCCGCACCACCGCCTCAGGACCACCGCACCCAACCCGCCTCCGGGCCGCCACAACCAACCCACCCCACCCGGCTGCCAGCGCCCCAACTACCCCATCCCCTGTGACTGCAGCCAACCAGCCTCCGAGCCAACGCCCTACCAACCCACCGCCCGACCGCTAGAGCCAAACCCTGCTCCCAGCCACCCCAATGGCCCCAGCCGTGCCCTACAACTCCCGTTGGCTGACTGACGCCCATGGCGTACGAAGGGCCGGCCGAAAGGTGTGGACGGTCCTGTGGCCGACCGGTTATTCAGCCGGCATAGGAAATCGACCGCCGACTATCGCCCGGTGCGGCTGGCCACGATCACCTGCACCGTGTGTTCCAGCGCATAGGCCGGGTCCGCTCCCCCACCCTTGACCTGCTCATCCGCACTCGCCACAGCCTGGATCGCCCTGGACAGCCCCTCGGGCCCCCACCCGTTGAGCTGCCGCTTGACCCGGTCGACCTTCCACGGCGGCATGCCGACATGGCTGGCCAGTTGCCCGCCCCGAAGGTTGCGCGGCGCGCTGCCGACCTTGGCCAGCGACCGCAGTCCACCGGCCAGCGCACTTACCAGCAGCACGGGAGCGACCCCGGTGCCCAGAGCCCACCGCAGTTGCTCCAGCGCGTCGGCCAACCGCCCCTCGACAGCGGAATCGGCCACGTTGAACCCGGTGACCTCGGCCCGCCCCTTGTGATAGCGAGCCACCGCGGCCACGCTGATCGTCTTGTCCTCCGTGTCGAACGCCAGCTGGCTGCACGCTGCCGCAAGCTCCCGCAGGTCATTGCCCACGGCATCGAGCAACGCCTGGGCCGCGTCCCCGGAGACGCCCCGCCCAGCCCGCTTGAACTCCTCCTTGATGAAGTCCAGCCGCTCCCCCGCCTTGGTGACCTTGTTGACCGTGACCACCTTGGCCCCGGCCTTCTTCACCCCGTCGACCAGCGCCTTCCCCTTCACCCCACCCGGATGCGACAGCACGAGCACGGTGTCGTCGGAGGGCTGCTTGGCATAGGTGAGGATCTCGGTGATGACGTCCTTGGAGAGATCCTGGGCCGACCGGATCACCACCACGGAACGATCGCCGAAGAGCGACGGCGAGGTCAGCTGCGTCAGCTCGCCCACCGCGACCTTCCCACCCAAGAGGTCATGCACCTCGGCACCCGAGTCCGCGGCCCGCGCGGCGGCGACGACACTACTCACCGCCCGCTCGGCCAGCAGCTCCTCATCGCCGAGGACCAGGGACACAGGTGCTGGATCGGTTCCCGCCATGTCAGGCAGCATGCCATGCGCCGCCGACAACCCGGTACTCGGAACGCACCCCGTACCCACCGGGCCCAGGTCACCAACTCCACCCAGCTGGCTAACCACTCTCGCCAGCCTTGTTCCCCGCACATCGCCAATCCCCAGCCGAGGCCCAGACACCGAGCCGCACGGCTAAGGGCGTGCCACTCGATAACCGCTGGACGAGGCAGGCACCCCAAATACCAAGCCACGCAACTGACGACACCCAACCCGCTGACCACCAGACGAGGCAGGCACCCAGACACCGAACCTCGCAACTGACACCCCACCCGCCAACCACCAAACGACGCCAGCCCTCAGACACCAAGCCACGCGATCGACGGCACGCCTCCCGATAGCGACCAGACGAGGCAGGCGCCCAGGCACCGAACCACGCACTGACGGCATGCCGCCAAGGAGCCAGGTGCCACCGCAAGGCCCCAGGTCCGCAGCGCCCGCCCCAGCCCTGCAGCACCCGCCCCCAGTTCCCCGCAACGCCCGCCCTCAGCCCCGTGGCGCCTGGCACCAGTCCCGCCACGTCCAGCACCAACTCCGCGACGCCCGTACCAGCCCGCGCGATGCCCAACACCGGTCTCGTGACGCCCGCACCAGCCCCCGTGATGCCCAGCACCAACCCCGCAATGCCCAGCACCAATCCTGCGACGCCCGCTAAACCCTCCCGCTCTCCGCCCTCCGGGTCTCCCACGCGGCCCTCAGCCTCTCCCTATGCGGACCTTCAGCCCTCCCTCCGCGTAGCCCTGCCCGCGCCCCCACGCACGATCCTCAACCAGCGTGCACGCTGACCTTGGTCATAATCGGCCTCGTTGTCCACAGCCCTTCGCTCGTCTCCCTCCTCATCCCCAGAACGGGGTTCGGGACCTCGACGACGACTGCTGACGATCTACGTTCTCAGCCGTGCGAACCCCCGACCCCACGGCAGAGCGGACCATAGCCGAGTCCCGGCTACGGTCGATCACCGCGCCCTCCCGCCGCTCCCGCCGCTCTCTCGGCTGGCTTACCGTCGCCGTGACCGAGCCGGTCGGGTCCCAGCCACAGAGGCAAGCCTCCCCACCCAGCCCCCGGGACAGAGCACACCAGGCCCGACAGCCTTCAACCGACCCTCGTGAGGGAGAAAGCCGGGACGACGCCGCCCTCACCCCCTTGCGCCAGGGAAGCCGCTGGGAGGACATCACGCGCGCAGCACCAGGCGAGACAAGCTCCTGGGACGCCACGGACCCTGCTGCATCAAGGGAGAGAGACCGCTGGGACACCACAGCCCCTGCCATGCCAGGGGAGAGAGACCTCCGGCACGACACCCACTTCGCCACACCGCGCGGAGAAACCCGCCGGCACGACACCGACTCCACCCCACCACAACAGAAGACCCGCTGGGACGACGACACCGACCTCACCACGCCACGAGAGGAGCGCCACCAGCACGACACCCTCTCAAGAACATCTCCTGGGCGAAATGACCAAGATGCCGCCCCCTCCCACGCTCTTCACAAAAGCCGCAACCAACGTTCAACCGCATCGTCATCACCATCACCTGACCAAAAGCGCGGACCTGCCCCCGTGCCACCCACCTTCCAAGCGTTCCGCGCAGCCGTCGCCTCCCAAGCCTCAACCCTCGACCCAGGCAAGCCCGGCCTCCGAATCCTGCTGGCCTTGGGCGCTCTCGCCGCCGCCGTAGCCGCGTTCTTCGTCTGGCGTTCCCAGCCCTCACCGGAGCCGCTGCCCCCTCCCACCCCGGTCTCACAGCCGCCAAGGACACCTTCTCCGACCGCCGTCGCCAAGGTGACCGTCCACGTCACCGGCAAGATCCGCAAACCAGGCGTCTACCTGCTCCCCGCGGGCTCCCGAGTCACGGACGCGGTGGCAGCGGCAGGAGGGGTAACCCGCGGCGCTTCCACAGGCGCACTCAACCTCGCCAGACGCCTGATCGACGGCGAGCAGATAGTCGTGGGCGCCACCACCGCCCAGGCACCCCAAGGCTCGCCCATCGCGGACCCGGCCACCGCCGTGCTCGACCTCAACTCCGCCACAACCGACCAACTCGAACAACTCCCAGGCGTGGGCGAGGTCCTGGCAGCTCGAATCGCCGAATTCCGAGACACCCACGGCGGCTTCACCACCGTCGAACAACTACGCGAGGTGACCGGCATAGGCCCACGAAAGTACGACGAGCTCAAGGCAAAGGTCCGTGTCTGACATGCCCACCCCGCGCACCGAACACCTCGGCCCAACCCGTCCAAGCCAGGCCAACGCCAGCCCCCCGCCCGACAGCGGCCGACCCGACGACGGGGCCGACGCGAACACGGAAGTCCCCCACCCCGACCAGGACAGTGTCCACCGCGAACACGCCTGGCCCCTCATCCTCCCCGCGTTGGCCACCTGGGCATGTGCCTTGGTCCTGCTGGGCTGCTCCGCCCGCACAGGCCTGATCGTCGCCATCGCCACAACCCTGGCCGCCTCAGCCGCAGCCTGCCCCGCAGCGTGGCGCACCCGCTTCATAACCCAGCAATCACCCTCCGACGCCTGCCCCACCCAACCCGGGGACCCAGACCCTCAGCACGAGGGTCGGCCAACCCAACCCGGGGACCCAGGCGGCGCCCCGCGCGAAGGTTGGGCGACCCAACGTGGGCACCTGGGTGCCCAGCACGGGGGTTGGGCGACCCAACATGGGGACCCGGGCTCCCCGCGCGAGGGTCGGGCGACCCAACATGGGGACCCGGGCGCCCACCACGAGGGTTGGGCCACTCAACATGAGGACCCGGGCGTTCGGCGACCGCCCCTCTCTACCCCATGGCGCAACATCATCATTGCCACCCTCATCTGCGCAGCCGCGGCCTCGGCGTCGATCGCCCTGCGGGTTCACGCCCTGACCACCGGCCCAGCAGCGGACCTGGCCAAGAAGAACACCTCTATCAAGGCCCAGATCGCCCTAACGGACGACCCCAGACGCAGACAAAACAGAAGCGGCCACTTCAACCAAGAAAGCTACGTAACCCCAGCCACCCTGGAAGTCATCCAAACAGCCGGCAACCGGCAGACCGTCAACGTCCCCATCACCGTCTTCGCCAACGGGCACGACTGGAGCACCCTGCTCCCCAGCCAGCACCTCGAAGTGACCGGCCGCCTGGCCACGCCGGCCCCGGGGGACCTCGTCGCAGCCATCCTCCTGGTGCAAGGTCCACCACGAGTCCTGACACCCCCGTCCTTGCTCCAAACAGCAGCGGGCAGCCTCAGATCGGGCCTACGGGCCGCCGCGGCCACTCTCCCCGCCGACCAGCAAGGCCTCCTGCCGGGCCTGGTCGTCGGCGACGTCTCACGCATGGACCCCCAGGTGTCGTCCGACCTCAAGGAGGCCGGCCTGAGCCACCTGAACGCCGTAAGCGGAGCAAACCTCGCAATCGTGGCAGGCGCTGCCCTCGCACTCTCCCGTCTCATCGGGCTCTCCCTCCCAGTGAGAGCCGTCTTCGCCGCCATCGCGATGCTCGCGTTCGCCGTGGTCGCCCGCCCCTCCCCAAGCGTTCTACGCGCACTCCTCATGGGTCTTGCCGCCGCCATAGCGCTGGGCACAGGCCGAGCGAAGGACGGCCTCGCAGCCCTGTCGGCAACGGTCCTCCTCTTGGTGCTGTTCGCCCCAGACCTGGCCCGTTCGTACGGCTTCGCCCTCTCGGTCGCAGCCACCGCCGGCATCCTCATCCTCGCCCCACGCTGGCGTGACCGCCTGTCATCCCCAAACGCCGAGAGCGACATCGACGATCAGAACAACCCGAGACACGGCAAACATGGCGACCCTGGCCCACAGGGGGAGGCAGGTCCGCACGGGGAGGCAGACCCGCACGGGGAGACAGGCCCACACGGGGAGACAGGCCCACACGAGGAAGCAGGCCCACAGGGACAAGACATCCAACAAGGCGACCGTAGCCCCCACTCGACCCTTGGCGGACGCTCCGGAGGGTCGTTTCGGTTGCCGCGTTGGATGGCTGAGAGCGTTGCTGTGCCGGTGGCCGCGCAGGTGGCGGTGACGCCCATCCTGGTGTTGATGTCAGGACAGCTGACTCCCGTCGCCGTGATCGCCAACCTGCTCGTGGCCCCGGCGGTAGCCCCTGCGACGTTGCTCGGCTTCGGTGCCGCTCTGGTGGCGCCCATATGGCCCGGAGGTGCGGAGCTTCTGGTCGTCCCGGCCGGTTACGCGGTCGGGTGGATCATCATCGTGGCCCGCTGGGCGGTGAACCTGCCGTTCGCCACCGTGCCGTGGCCCGGCGGGCTTCCTGGATTGGGGTTGCTGCTGCTCGCGGTGGTGATCGCCGTGCCGATCCTGCGGCGCAGGATGTGGCGGGCGATGGCGGTGACCGTGGTCGGTGCGGCCCTGGTCGCCGTACTGGCGATCCGGCCCATCGTCGGCTCCTGGCCGCCCAAGGGGTGGTTGATGGTGATGTGCGACGTTGGGCAGGGGGACGGGCTCGTCGTGGCGGCGGGACCGCGGAGAGGGATCGTGGTCGACACCGGGCCCGATCCGGTCGTCATGGATCGGTGCCTGCGCAGGATCGGCGTCGACGACGTACCTCTCCTGATCCTCACCCACCCTCACGCCGACCACGTGGACGGCCTCCCCGGCGTCCTCCGGAACCGGCGCGTTGGTGCCGTGGTCGTCAGCCCGCAGCGGACGAGCGCGCGAGCCGTCTCCCACATCTCGGCCACGCTGGCCCGCCACGGCATACCGGAATGGACTGCCGCACCCGGAACTCGGTGGCGCTTCGGCCCGTCGGAGCTGACGGTGCTCGGTCCCGACCCCACCCTGGGCGCGATGAACGGGCAGGGGGAGGGTAGCGCGATCAACAACTCCAGCGTGGTCGTCCACGTACGCTGGCGCTCCGGATCCATCCTGCTCAGCGGCGATCTGGAGACGGAGGCGCAGGAAGAGCTGCTGCGCCGGACGGTGGTGCGAGCCGACATCCTCAAGACTCCGCACCACGGATCCAACCGGCAGTCCCCGGCCTTCTTGTCGGCGGTCGGGGCACGGGCGGCCTTGATCAGCGTGGGCGCCGACAACGACTACGGCCATCCCGCCACGTCCACGCTTGCCGCCCTGCGTCGGCTGGGTGCCGGCGTCTACCGGACCGACCAGTCCGGCGACCTGGCCGTCGTGGAGAGGGAAGGACGGATGGCAGTGGTCCCGCGCGGCCCGTAGCCCCTCATCGCGCGACATCAAGCCCGGAGCGTCCGGGTTCCGCGTTAGCCCGCAGGCCCTCGCCGGCGGCGGGGAGGTCAGCTTGGTCAGGGCTTGTACGACGTGACCGTGAGTCCCAGCATGCCGGGACCGACGTGGACACCGATCACCGCGCCCACCTCCACCACCCGCAGCTCGCCCAGACCCCCCAACCGCTTCGGCAGTCGTTCCGCCAGGGCCTCGGCTCGTTCGCCGGCCCCGAGGTGCTGTACGGCCACCCGCACGGGCCCCTCGCCGGCCGCGTGGACGGCGAGGTCCTCCAGGCGGGCGATGGCGCGGGAGGACGTGCGGACCTTCTCCAGGAGTGAGATGCGGCCGTCCACGATGTGGAGCAGCGGCTTGATCATGAGGGCCGAGCCGACGAGGGAGGCGGCGGTGCCGATGCGGCCGCTGCGTCGTAAGGCGTCGAGAGTGTCGACGTAGAAGAACGTCCGGGTGGTGTCCATGCACCGCCGGGCCGCGGCCGTCACCGCCTCCAGGGTGGCTCCGGTCGCGGCGGCGTCGGCGGCGGCCAGGACCGGGTAGCCGAGGCCCATGGCGATCGAGCGGCTGTCGATCACCTCCACGCGCACGGGCGCGTCGGCCGCGGCGGCCAGGGCGGAGTCCGCGATGCCGGACATATCGCGGGAAACGTGGATCGAGACGATTCCCGTGGCGCCCGCGGCCGCCAGGGAGGCGTAGCAGGAGGCGAAGCTCTCCGGGGACGGGCGGGAGGTGGTGGCGGCGGCGAGGTCGCCGCCGAACAACGGCTCGTCGTACGAGACCCCGCCGGCGATCACCTGGACGGGGACCACCGTGACACCCGGCACGGCAGGCAGGTACGCGGTCGAATCGGTGACCACGGCGACCGAGGGCGGCATAACCCCGAGAGTAACTACTGGACCGGAGTCCCACCCCGCCACACGCGGCGCGGCTTGAGACCGAAGGACCAGGCGAAGGCGCCCTCGTGGTCGGCGTCCCACTGCACGATGTCCGCCAGCCGGCCCGGGGCCAGGACGCCGCGGTCGGGAGCGCCCAGGACGGTGGCACCGCCGAGGGTGGCCGCGCGCAGGGCGTCGTTGACGCTCATCCCGAACGCCGACACCGCCATGGCGATCACCAGGGACATCGAGGTGATGCCGCAGTAGCCCGGGTTGTGGTCGCTGCCGAGGGCGATCTGGACGCCGTGCTTGATCATCTGGCGGACCGGCGGGAGGTGGCCGCGCTGCAGGGCCGTGGCCGGGCAGACGACGGCGGGCACGCCGTAGCGGGACATGATCGCGATGTCCTCGTCCGACATGTGGTGCAGCCCGTCGGCGGAGGCGCAGCCGAGCTCGGCGGCCAGCTGGACGGCGCCGCGGCGGCTGAAGAGGCCGGCGTGGATGCGCGGCAGGAGCCCGACGTTGCGGCCGGAGGCCAGCACCCAGCGGGACTCCTCGGTGGTGAAGTGACCCTCGTCGCAGTAGACGTCGACGCTGTCGGCGCCCGCCGCGGCGGCGTCGGCGCACCAGGCGCCCACGGCCTCGACGTATTCGCGCTGGCGGCCGAAGTATTCGGGCGGCACGACGTGCGCCGCCAGGAACGTGACGTGCACCCGCGGCATCATCGGCTCCTTCTCCAGCTCGCGCAGGAGCCGCACGTCGGCCAGCTCGCCGTCGCGGGTGAGGTGGTAGCCGGTCTTGGCCTCGACCGTGGTGGTGCCGCTGAGCAGCCAGCCCCGCAGCCGCTCGCGCACGCCGTTGCAGAGGGTCCACGGGTCGGTGCCGCGGGTCACGGTGACCGTGGAGCCCACGCCGCCGCCCGCCGCGGTGATCGAGGCGGCGCTGGAGCCGCCGGTGCGGATGGCCAGCTCGGCGTAGCGGTTGCCGGCGTAGACGGGGTGGGTGTGGGCGTCGATGAGACCGGGCGTGACGAGGGCGCCGCCGAGGTTTTCGACGTGGTCGACGTCGACGATGTCGTCGACGACCCCGGGGACGCTCTGCGGGAGGTCGGGCGCGCGCCCGACCCACGCGATGCGGTCGTTGTGCACGAGGATGGCGGCGTTGCTGAGGACCTCGTTGCCGGTCCAGAGGCGGCCGATGTTGGTCAGCAGTCGAACGGTCACCGCATCACCGCCCTGCGTGAGCCCCCGCCCGCGCGCTGGCATGGGCGCAGCGCACAGCTCAGGGGCTGTGCCGCGCCCACTGAGTCCGCTCCGGGTCCGGACGACATGGGGGGTCTCCTGCTCTCATCCGCATCGTGTTGTGCGGTGACCGTATCGCCAGAGTCATGATCCGGCGATTTCAGTTCAGTTACGTTATTTCACAGCTGGGCTTGCTGTACAGGGTTATTCGGAAGAAAGACCACTGATCCCAACCGTCACCCAGCCCCACCTCGTCCCCAAGGCCCCCGTTGACGACTTTGATACCAAGAGTCATCATCCGAAACCCAGACCCAAACCTAGAAACCCGACCACGTAAGGGGTCTGGCCGATTCTAGCAACCTCAGGGTTCGGGGACCACTGCCGCTTTTGGGTAGCCATGCGTGCTTTGCGGCGAGGGCCACTCCGCTACGTACCGTCCGCCGCCGGCGTTCCAGCCTGCCACAGGCCGCCGTCGCGCCCGACCCGTGACATCGTTCGCCGACCGTCACGGCAGACCCGTCCGCACCCCTTCCGGGGCACCGCAGACCCGCCTGAACGTGCTCGGCCGGGCGACCCCACCGTATCGCGCGAGTGGGGGCCGCCCGGCCGCAACGGCGAAACCGGGGGTGACCGGAGGGTTAGGAGACCCGCTCCACGGGCTTGCCGACCCGCTCGAGCTCCTGCCACAGGCTGGGCAGCACCCGGGCGTGCAGGACCGTGCCGTCCTCCACGTGGTCCATGGAGAGCACCTCGCCCTCCTTGTGGGCCCTGGAGATCAGGTCTCCCCTGTCGTACGGCACCAGCAGGTGGATCTCGTGGTCCAGCCGGGGCAGCTCGCGTTCGATGACCGCCATCAGCTCGGGGATGCCGCGGCCGGTCCGCGCCGAGACCACGACGCAGTCGCGCTCGCGCCGCATGATCCGGTCGATCACGTCCTGCTCGGCCGCGTCGGCCTTGTTGATCACGACGACCTCGCGGATGTCGGCGGCGCCCTCGATGTCGGCCAGCACCTCGCGCACGGCGGCCAGCTGGCCCTCCGGGTCGGGGTGCGAGCCGTCCACCACGTGCAGGATCAGGTCGGCGTCCGCGACCTCCTCCAGCGTCGAGCGGAACGCCTCGACGAGCTGGTGCGGCAGGTGCCGCACGAAGCCCACGGTGTCGGCGATCGTGAAGAGCCGGCCTTCGGCCGTGCGCGCGCGGCGCACGGTCGGGTCGAGGGTGGCGAACAGCGCGTCCTCCACCAGCACCCCGGCTCCCGTGATGCGGTTGAGCAGCGAGGACTTGCCCGCGTTGGTGTAGCCGGCGATGGCCACGGCGGGGACCTCGCGCCGCTGGCGCTGGTAGCGCATGGTGTCGCGCGAGGTGGACATGCCGCTGATCTGCCGGCGCAGCTTGGCCATGCGCTCGCGGATGCGGCGGCGGTCCAGCTCGATCTTGGTCTCACCGGGGCCGCGGCCGCCGATGCCGACGCCGCCCGCGGCGCGACCGCCGACCTGCCTGGACAGGTTGCCACCCCAGCCGCGCAGGCGGGGCAGCAGGTATTGGAGCTGCGCCAGCTCGACCTGGGCCTTGCCCTCGCGGCTCTTGGCGTGCTGGGCGAAGATGTCGAGGATCAGCGCGGTGCGGTCGATGACCTTGACCTTGACCGTCTCCTCGAGCTGGCGGAGCTGACCGGGGGTCAGCTCGCCGTCGCAGATCACGGTGTCGGCGCCGGTCGACTCGACCACGTCGCGCAGCTCAAGCGCCTTGCCCGAGCCGATGTAGGTGGCCGGATCCGGCTTCTGGCGACGCTGGACGAGCCCGTCGAGCACCTGGGACCCGGCCGTCTCGGCCAGGAGCTTGAGCTCCAGCAGGGAGTTTTCCGCGTCGTCCACTGTGCCTGACGTCCAGACGCCGACGAGGACGACCCGCTCCAGCCGCAGCTGCCGGTACTCGACCTCGGAGACATCCTGGAGTTCGGTGGAGAGGCCCGCCACGCGGCGCAGCGCCTGGCGCTCCTCGAGGTCCATGTCGCCGGTCTCGAACTCGTCGAGGTCGAGCGCGGTGTAATCGTGCATTCGTGTCATCTCTATTAGGGAACGTCTGGACACACCGGTGTCTTCCCACGATGGTGGCACGACATCCCGGCCACAATCACCCCGTTATCCGGCGGACACCGTGACGTTGCCGGATCCGGCCTCGAGCGAGATCTTGTGCGGCGAGGAGCTGTCCTTCCTGACCGTGACGTCGGTGTCACCGGATCCCACCCGGGTGTCCACGTCGTAGGCCCCGTCGGGCACGCGCAGCACGATGTCCCCGGAGCCGGCCTTCAGGGCGGCGCTGTCGGGCACAGCGGTGTACTTGAGCTCGATGTTCCCGGACCCCGCCTCCGCGACGACCTTCTTGCCCGCCAGCTCCGCGGCGTCGAGGTCGCCGGAGCCGACGTGTACGCCGAGCTCCCCGGTCAGGCCCCTGAGCGTGATGTTGCCCGAGCCGTTGTCCAGGTCGACGGTCAGCCCCTTGGGGATCTCGATCTTGTAGTCGACGCTGCAGCTGCCCAGGCTCGACGGGCAGTCGTACGAGAGGCGCAGCGCGTCGCCCTCGACGCTGTGCTCCGGCTTCGGCTTGTCGTCGCCGCGCCAGCGCAGCGTCTCGGTGACGCGTACGGCGCTGCCGCCGGTCTCGGTCACCTCGGTATCGCCCGCGCCGCTCTTGACCTGCAGCCTGGCGACCTTGTCCGTCACCTCGTACGACGCGGTCTCCTCGCTGCTCGGGCCGGCGATGCTCGCCATCCCGCACCCCGTCAACATCAGCGCGGAGGCCAGCAGCCCGCCCGCGATCGCGATGGTCTTCATGCCCCCAATCCTGTCCGGGAAGAACCCCGGCCACATCGGGGATGCCCCCGACGACTCCCCGAAGCGACCCCAACCTTTGACCCGGGACTACCAGGGGAGTAGTTTCACTTCCACAATCCAGAAGTCGTTTTCCACGAAGCGGAAAGGCACCCCATGGAGATCACCGGCCCGATGCTCGACCGGTTCGACGAGATCCTCACTCCGGAGGCGCTCGATTTCGTGGCGACTCTCCAGCGGGAGTTCGGCGCCAGGCGGCTGGAGCTGCTGGCGGCCCGCCAGTCGCGGCAGGCGGAGCTGTCCGCGGGCGGCCTGCTCGACTTCCTGCCGGAGACGAAGGGGATCAGGGAGGCCGACTGGCAGGTCGCGCCCCCCGCGCCCGGCCTGGAGGACCGCCGGGTGGAGATCACCGGCCCGGTCGACAAGAAGATGACCATCAACGCGCTCAACTCCGGAGCCAAGGTCTGGCTGGCCGACTTCGAGGACGCCAACTCGCCGCTCTGGGAGAACTGCGTGAGCGGCCATCTCAACCTGCGCGACGCGCTCGACCGCACGATCGACTTCGAGACCGGCGGCAAGTCGTACGCGCTGGGGCCCGACGACGAGCTGGCCACGGTCGTCGTGCGCCCGCGCGGCTGGCACCTGGACGAGAAGCACGCGCAGGTGGACGGGCAGCCGGTCTCGGGCTCGCTGTTCGACTTCGGGCTCTACTTCTTCCACTGCGCCCAGCGGCAGATCGACAAGGGCAAGGGCCCGTACTTCTACCTGCCCAAGATGGAGTCCCACCTGGAGGCGCGGCTCTGGAACGACGTGTTCACCAGGGCTCAGGAGCTCCTCGGCATCCCGCACGGCACGATCAGGGCGACCGTCCTCATCGAGACCTACCCGGCCGCGTTCGAGATGGAGGAGATCCTGTACGAGCTCCGCGACCACTCGGCGGGCCTCAACGCGGGCCGCTGGGACTACCTGTTCAGCGTGATCAAGAAGTTCCGGACCCGTGGCCGCGAGTTCCTGCTGCCCGAGCGGAACGCGGTCACGATGACGGCCCCGTTCATGCGCGCGTACACCGAGCTGCTGGTGCGCACCTGCCACAAGCGCGGCGCGCACGCCATCGGCGGCATGGCGGCCTTCATCCCCTCGCGGCGCGACCCCGAGGTTAACGCCGTGGCGCTGGAGAAGGTGCGGGCGGACAAGACGCGCGAGTCGGGCGACGGGTTCGACGGTTCGTGGGTGGCGCACCCCGACCTGGTGCCGGTGTGCCGCGAGGTGTTCGACGGCGTGCTGGGGTCGCGGCCCAACCAGCTCGACCGGCTGCGCGAGGACGTCAACGTGAGCGCCGCCGAGCTGCTGGCCGTCTCCGAGACGCCCGGCGAGATCACCGAGACCGGGCTGCGCAACAACGTGGACGTGGCCCTGCGCTACCTCGCCGCCTGGATGGGCGGCCTGGGCGCGGTGGCGATCCACAACCTCATGGAGGACGCCGCGACCGCCGAGATCTCGCGCTCGCAGATCTGGCAGTGGATCCACAACGACATCACGCTCGCCGACACGGGCGCCCAGGTGACGAAGGAACTGGTGGAGCGGATCATCGCGGAGGAGCTCGCCAGGATCGCCGAGGAGCCCGGCCACGACGAGAAGCTGTACGGTCAGGCGACCGCGCTGTTCAAGGAGGTTGCGCTGGACGACGACTTCGCCGAGTTCCTGACGCTTCCCGCCTATGCTCGAATGCCGTAGAACTAGGAAAAAGAGGGGGATCGGGTGCTGGAAACGCTGACGGCGGCCCTGCGCTCGCTGCTGCCCCATGACTCGGTGATCACCGATCCGGTACGCCTGCGCACGTACGAGTGCGACGGCCTCACCTACCACCGGGCGACGCCCGGCGTGGTCGTGCTGCCCGACACGGCCGAGCAGGTCGCCCGCGTGGTCCGCGTGTGCAACGACTTCGGCGTGCCCTTCGTGGCCAGGGGCTCGGGCACCGGCCTTTCGGGGGGCGCGCTCCCCCGCGAGGACGGCGTGCTCATCGTCACCTCCAAGATGCGCAGGATCCTGGAGATCGACCTGGACAACCGCCGGGCGGTCGTCGAGCCCGGCGTCACCAACCTGGCCATCACCGAGGCCGTGCGCGACCGGGGCTACTACTACGCGCCCGACCCCTCCAGCCAGCAGGTCTGCTCCATCGGCGGCAACGTCGCGGAGAACTCCGGCGGCGCCCACTGCCTCAAGTACGGCTTCACGGTCAACCACGTCGAGGCCTGCGAGATCGTCACCCCCGACGGCGACCTGGTCACGCTCGACCGCATGGACCCCGGCTACGACCTGCTGGGTGCGTTCATCGGCTCCGAGGGCACGCTGGGCATCGCCACCAAGATCACGGTTCGCCTCTGCCGCGCGCCGGAGGCCGTGACCACGGTGCTGGCGGCGTTCGAGAGCATCGAGCAGGGCGGCCAGGCGGTCTCGGCGATCATCGGCGCGGGCATCGTGCCGGCCGCGATCGAGATGATGGACGCGCTCGCCATCGAGGCGGCCGAGGCGGCGGTGGCCTGCCGCTACCCCGAAGGCGCGGGCGCCGTGCTGATCGTGGAGCTGGACGGCCCGGCGGCGGAGGTCGAGCGGCAGTTCGCGCAGCTCACGGAGATCTGCTCGGGCGCGTTCGAGCTGCGGGTGGCCGCCGACCCGGCCGAGCGGGCGGCGATCTGGAAGGGCCGCAAGTCCGCGTTCGCCGCCGTCGGGCGCATCAGCCCGGCCTACATCGTGCAGGACGGCGTGGTGCCGCGCACGTCCCTGCCCGGGGTGCTGGCCGCCATCGACCGGCTCTCGCACGAGCACGGCATCAGGGTGGCGAACGTCTTCCACGCCGGGGACGGCAACCTGCACCCGCTCGTGCTGTTCGACGACGCGGAGCCGGGGGCCGGCGAGCGGGCCGAGGTGGTCTCCGGGGCGATCCTCGACCTGTGCATCGAACACGGCGGCTCGATCACGGGCGAGCACGGGGTCGGGGTGGATAAATCCCGCTATATGCCGAAGATGTTCAGCGCGGACGACCTGGACACCATGCAGCTCGTCCGGTGCGCGTTCGACCCCCGGGGCCTGTCGAACCCGGGCAAGGTGTTCCCCACGCCGCGCCTGTGCGGCGAGGTGCCGGGAGTGCGCAAGGGCGTGCACCCGCTGGTGGAGTCGGGGAAGGCGGAGCAGTTCTGATGCTGGCCGACACGGGGGTGACCATCAGGCAGGCGGACGCCGACGACGCCGTCAACGGCGTGCTGCCCCGCTGGGTCGCCCTCCCCGAGACGGTCGGGGAGATCTCGGCCGTGCTGCGGGCCTGCGCCGAGAAAGACCTGGCGGCAGTGCCCGCGGGCGGCGGCACGAAGCTGCACTGGGGCGCCCCGCCCGAGCGCTGCGACGTGCTCATCGACCTGTGCTGCATGAACTCCCTCGTCGAGCACGCCGCCGGCGACCTCGTGGTGCGCGCGCAGGCCGGGCTGACCATGGACGCGCTGGCCGCCGAGCTCGCCGAGAAGGGCCAGGAGCTGGCGCTCGATCCGCCGTTCACGGAGCACACGACGGTCGGCGGCACGCTCGCCACCGCCACGGCCGGCCCGCGCGCCTTCCGCTACGGCACCGCCCGCGACCTGCTCATCGGCATCACGGTCGTGCTGCCCGACGGCACGATCGCCAAGTCCGGCGGCCGGGTGGTCAAGAACGTCGCCGGCTACGACCTCGGCAAGCTCTTCACCGGCTCCCAGGGCACGCTCGGCGTGATCGCGGAGGCCACGTTCCGGCTGCACCCGCTGCCCGCGGACCGGCGCTGGCTCGTGGCGGTCACCGAGCCCTCGGACGACGTGCTGCTCCGGCTGGCCGCCTCCCAGGCCGAGCCGTCCGCCGTGGAGATCGACTGCCCCGACGGCAAAGAGGCGACGGTCGCGGTGCTGGTGGAGGGCTCGGCGGCCGAGCAGCGCGCGCTGGCGCTGCGCGTGGTGCTGGGCGAGGGCACGATCACGGCCGAGGCGCCGGACTGGTGGGGGTTGATCCTCAGGGACGACGTGCTCCTGGAGGTCCGGTTCCCGCCCGCGCGGGCGGCGGGAGCGCTGGCCGCCGCCGGGGAGGCCGGGTTCGCCTTCCGCGGGTCGGCCGCGGCGGGGCGGGCGTACCTGGAGCTCTGGGGCGAGGTCTCGGAGGAGGAGCTGGCGGCGGCCGTCACCCGGCTGCGCGAGCGGTTCGAGGCGCTGGGCGGGCGGGTGAACGTGCTGGCCACGCCGTACGAGGGCGTCGACAGGTGGGGGCAGGTGAGCGGGCTGCCGTTGATGCGGCGGGTCAAGGAACGGTTCGACCCCGGGCGCAGGATGTCGCCGGGCCGGTTCCTGGGAGGGATCTAGTGGACCCTGAGCTGATCAACGACTGCGTGCACTGCGGGTTCTGCCTTCCCACGTGCCCGACGTACGTGCTGTGGGGCGAGGAGATGGACTCGCCGCGCGGCCGCATCCACCTGATGAAGCAGCACGTCGAGGGCACCCCGATCACGCCGGAGATGGCCGGGCACTTCGACGCCTGCCTGGGGTGCATGGCGTGCGTCACGGCCTGCCCGTCCGGCGTCCAGTACGACCGCCTGATCGAGCAGACCAGGGCCGAGGTGGAGCGGGAGCACGCGCGGGATCCGAAGGAGCGGGCCGTGCGCGGGATCGTGTTCAGCCTGTTCCCCTACCCGCGCAGGCTGCGGCTGCTGCGACCGGGGATGTGGCTGGCGGAGCGCCTGGCGCCGTTCCTCGCCAGGGTCCATCCGAGCCTCGGCGCCATGGCCGCGCTCACGCCGCGCGTCGAGCACCGGCAGCGGATGCCGCGCGTCATCAGGGCCAGGGGCGAGCGCAGGGCCGTGGTGGGAATGCTCACCGGGTGCGTGCAGGGCGAGTTCTTCCCCCAGGTGAACGCGGCCACCGCGCGGGTGCTCTCCCTGGAGGGCTGCGACGTGGTCATCCCGGGCGGCCAGGGCTGCTGCGGGGCGCTCAGCGTGCACTCCGGGCGCGACGACCAGGCCAGGCGGCTGGCGCGCCGCACGGTCAGGACGTTCGAGAAGGCCGGGGTCGACACCGTCGTGGTGAACGCGGCCGGCTGCGGCTCGTCGATGAAGGAGTACGGCGAGCTGCTCGGGCGCGAGCCGGGGTTCAGGGTGGTCGATCTGTCGGAATACCTCGCCGAGCTGGGGCCCGTGGCCAAGCGGCACCCGCTGCCGATCACTGTCGCCTACCACGACGCCTGCCACCTGGCCCACGCCCAGGGCGTGCGCGCCCAGCCGCGCGAGCTGCTGAGCGGCATCCCCGACCTGGTGGTCCGCGAGATCCCCGAGTCGGCCATCTGCTGCGGGTCGGCGGGCACGTACAACATCTTCCAGCCCGAGGCCGCCCGCGATCTCGGCGACAGGAAGGCCGCCGCGGTCGCCACGACCGGCGCGGAGCTGCTGGTCTCGGCCAACCCCGGCTGCACGATGCAGATCGCCGCGGCCATGCGGCGCGCCGGCTCGGACATCAGGGTGGCCCACACGGCCGAAGTGCTCGACGCCTCACTGCGCGGGGTCTCCCTATGAGTGTCCAGTCGGTGGAGCGGGCGCTGGACGTGCTGGAGGCGCTGGCCGAGCACGGGGGCGAGGCGGGCCTGTCAGAGATCGCCGCCCGGACCGGCCTGCCGTACGGGACCATCCACCGGCTGCTGCGCACCCTGCTCGCCCGCGGCTACGTGCGGCAGGAATCCGACAAGAGGTACGCCCTGGGCGGCGGCCTCGTACGGCTGGGCGGCATCGCCGAGAGCATGGTGGGCGTGTGGGCGCAGCCGTACCTGACCAAGATGGTCGAGCTGTCCGGCGAGACCGCCAACCTGGCCGTGCTCGAAGGCGACTTCGTCGTCTACGTGGCGCAGGTGCCCTCGCCGCGCAGGCTGCGGATGTTCGCCGAGGTGGGCCGGCGGGTGCTGCCGCACAGCACGGCCGTGGGCAAGGTGCTGCTGGCCGGGCGGCCCCCCGCCGAGGCGGTCGCGGTCTTCGAGCGCACCGGCATGCCCCGCCGCACCCCGAACACGATCACCGACCTGGCGGCCATGCTCACCGAGCTCGATCGCGTCAGGGCCCAGGGATACGCCATGGACCTGGGCGAGGAGGAGCTCGGCGTGCACTGCCTGGCCGTGCCCGTGTGGGACGGCGACCGGGTGGTGGCCGCGATGTCGGTCTCCGGCCCCGCCGAGCGGATCGACGCGATCGACCGCGACGACCTGGCCGAGGGCATGCGCAAGATCGCCCTCGACTTCGGCAACGAGCTCGGCCCGGCGGTCGACGCACCCTGAACGAAGTTACGGTTGGGGGCATGTGTAGAAGCATCAAGACCCTGCGCCCCCCGTACACCGAGAGCGTGACCGAGGAGGACGTGCGAGCGGCGGCGCTGCAGTACGTCAGGAAGATCTCCGGCTTCCGCGCGCCCGCCGCGCACAACGCCGAGGCGTTCGAGCGGGCGGTGGAGACGATCACCAGGGCGTCGGAGGAGCTGCTGGGAGCGCTCCAAGTTCGCGGAACGCGTTGACAGGCACCCGCGGTCGGTGAAGTGTTCCCTCGTGTAGGCCCTGAGCGAGGGAGCTCCCATGATCAGCGGGTTGTACCAGGGACAGGACGGCGACTCGCAGCTGGCGCTCCGGGTCGACGTCGACGGGGCCAGGCCCACCGGGCGGGTGAGCGGCGACCTGTTCACCGTGGCGGGCGCGACGACCTCCTACGCAGGCTCGTTCGTGGTCGACGCCCCCACCGTGCAGGAGTCGCGGATCGAGGGGCGTGGGGTCTTCACGTTCGACACCCCGGTGAGGGATGTGAGCGTGACGATCGACGGCGGGTCGGGCACGGCGGCGGTCGCGGGGCGCACGTACCAGGTGACCTTCGCCTCGCCGTTCTTCCGCAGCGTGCTGCTGGAGCAGGACTCCGTGATCGGCACCGTGCCGTTCGTGTCGTACCAGACCGGTACGCTGCCGGGGCCGGGCGGCTCGCCGGCCAGGGAGCTGAGCGTGCGGGCGGCGTACGCGGAGGCGGGCATCGAGCTGACCCTCGCCCAGCCCGGGGTGATCCCGGTGGACGGGTCGGGCGCGGATCTGGCGTGGGACGACGCCGAGCTGCATCACGCGATGACGCAGCAGTTCAGCGCGTTCGGCGACGTGCCGGCCTGGCGCGTGTGGCTGCTGGTGGCCAGCAAGCACGTGGGCGGCTACCGGGGGATCATGTTCGACTACAACGACGCGCACCAGCGGCAGGGGTCCGCGGTGTTCTACGACGTGATCAAGGGGAGCACGCCGCAGGCGCAGCGGGCGCAGCTGCGTACGTACGTGCACGAGCTCGGGCACGCCTTCAACCTGCTGCACTCCTGGCAGAAGAACCTCGGCACCCCGCCCCAGCCCCTGGGCCCGGACGGCGGCTTCGGCGACCTGTCGTGGATGAACTACGTGCAGAACTACCTCCCGGGAGGCGAGCCGAGCTACTGGCTGGCCTTCCCCTTCCAGTTCACGGACCCGGAGCTCATCCACCTGCGCCACGGCTTCTACCGCGACGTGGCCATGGGCGCGAACGCGTTCGGCACCGGCGCCGCCGAGATCGCCCCGTTCGAGCAGCCCGTCGAGGACCACTCCGGGCTGCGGCTGGAGCTGCGCGCCAAGGAGTCGTTCGAGCTGGGCGAGCCCGTCGTGATCGAGTTCAAGCTGTCCTACGCCGGCGAGCCCCGCGTCACGCACGGACACCTGCACCCCGACACGGAGTTCACCCAGGTGTCGATCACGCGGCCGGGCGGCCGGACCGTGCTGTACCGGCCGATGATGCGGCACTGCGTGGACGCCTCGCCGCAGATCCGGCTGGACGAGGGCAATCCGGCCCTGTACCGCAGCGCGTACATCGGGCACGGCCGCGACGGGCACTACTTCCAGCAGCCCGGCGACTACCAGGTGCGCGCCCAGTACATCGCCGCGGACGGCTCCCGCATCGTCTCCCCCGCGTGCCTGGTCAGGGTGCGCTTCCCGGTCAGCCGCGACGACCACCAGGTGGCCGAGCTGATGCTGGGCGAGGAGCAGGGGCAGCTGTTCTCGCTGCTCGGCTCCGACTCGCCCGCGCTGCGCTCGGGGAACGTGGCCCTCGACGAGGTCATCGACCGCCACGGCTCCCACCCGCTGGCCGTCTACGCCCGCCTGGTCAAGGGGCTGAACGCCGAGCGCGAGTTCAAGGCGGTGACGGCGGGCAAGCGGCTGCGCGTCCGGCCGCCGGATCCCAAGCAGGGCATCGAGCACCTCAGCGAGGTCGTCCGCGACGCGAGCATCGACAACATCACCCTGAACATGGTGATGCGCCGCCTGGCCAGGGCCGAGGCGCGGCAGGGGGATCTGGACCGGGCGAACGCGGTGATGGACCAGATGGTCGCCACGTTCCAGGCCAAGGGGGTGAACCCCATCGTCATGGGGCAGATCCAGCGCCAGGCCGAGCTGACGAAGGTGGCCTTGAGCGCCGAGTCCTAGCTCATTCGAGCAGGCGGTGCTGGGCGGCCAGGAACCCAGCGTGGAAGCGGGTCCTGGCGTCCAGGCGCTCGCACAGCACCTGCACCCGGCGCTGCACCGTGCGCGGGCTGAGCCCCAGTTGCCTGGCGATGGCGTCGTCCTTCATCCCGGCCGCCAGCAGCGCCAGCACCTCCGTGTCGGGCGTCTGCGGCCACACCTCGGGCTCCAGACCGGCCTCGGCGGTCAGGCGGAGCGGCACGGCGGAGCGCCACAGCGTCTCGAACAGCCCCACCAGGGCGTCCAGCAGCGCGGACGGGTGCACCACGAGCGCGCTCTCCACGGCCTGGTCCTCGTCGGAGACCAGGGGCAGGATGGCCGTGCGGGCGTCGGCGATGGCCAGCTTGACCGGCACCTGCCCGAGCCTGGCCTGCTCGCCGTCGGCGATGGCCCGCCGCGTGTGGGCCAGCATGCCGGGGTGCTCGAACGCCTGCGGACCGTAGATGCCGCGGGTGGGCGCCCCCTGGTGGGCCGCCCGTCTGCGATTCTCCCTGTCGTCGCTGACGTCCACCGCGTACGGGGGATGCACCAGCACGAGCATCTCCCGCGTGGCGTTGCGTTCCAGCTGGAGATAGCGGCGGGCCACGGCGTCGCGCCCGCTCACCACCTCCAGCACCTCCTCCGGGTGCGGCCCGCTGCGCTCGGCGACCTCGGTGGCCAGCAGCGCGGCGGCGGCCCTGCTGTGCGTGATCTCCTCCTGGCGGCGCGCGACGAGGATGTCGATGGCGACGTTCGGCGGAGTGGCGATCAGCCGCAGCGGCCGGCCGGCCACCCGGGAGATGAGGCCGAGGTCCTCCAGCCTGGGCAGCATGCGGCGGATGGCCGCGGCGGACGAGCCGGTCTCGGCGGCGAGCTCGCTCAGCGTCGCCGGTCCGTGCCTGAGCAGCGCGCGGTAGGCCGTCTCCTCGGCGACCGTGACGCCGAGCCCCTCCAGCAAGCGGCGCTGCGCCATGTCCCCCCTTTCCGACATGCCATGATCCACGTTCAGGTTAAGGCAGGCTTGTTCGGAGGTGCACCGGGCTTTATCGTCGATGCATATCCGGCACGTGTTGCGCATTAAGGAACAACCGGAGGCGTCATGAGTCGGCCCCGTCTGGTGATCGTAGGTGCCGGGATCGTGGGCTGCGCCCTCGCCGACGAGCTCACCGAGCGCGGGTGGACCGACGTCACGGTGGTGGACCAGGGGCCGCTGTTCGCCGTCGGCGGGTCCAGCTCGCACGCGCCCCGCGGGGTGCGAGTGGGCGATGTGACACCGGGCACGTGCTGCGGTGGGCGTGTGGGGCCGCAAGCGAGGGAGTTGGTGCAGCCGCTCACCGACATGGACCTGTCACCTCAGGGCTTCCGCCACTTCAGCCGCAAGACCGGATATGTCGGGCATGTTCAGGTGCTCGCGATGCGGATGTGCACGTGCAGCGGGTAGGTGCCCCCTCCCGCATGCCGGTGTCGCGCCGGTGCGCACCGCCATCGTGCCCGTCCGGCCGCGATCCACAAGCGTCGACCGTCCGCGCCTATCGGTCGGCCCCGGACCGCGCTGGCATCGCGCCGGAGGCCCTCCAGCATGGTTGAGCTGCGTCCGATCGCCCCCGCTTTCGTGGTAGCCGGCCCGTCCGGTGTCGCCGTCCGTGACCGGCTCAAACACCTCACCGCAGCAGACGAGCAGGTGTTGCGCCTGGTCGGCGCGCACCTGGGCGCGCTGGCCTCCGCCGACCTGAAAACCAGGTGCGCCGACGGGCTGGAGCACTGCGCCGACACCTGGGCAGCCCGCAAGCGCGAGCTGACGGCGCAGTCGTCGGCGCGCTGGGCCGGGGCCATCACCAAAACGTCCCACGATCAGTGGGCGCTGGGCCGCCGCGGCCAGGCCCACCACATCCGCGACCTCCAGGCAGCCATCGCCACGATCACCAGTCGGCTGTCTCTGCCCGTCGGGAAGAAGGGAACCCGCAAGGAGCCGGGCGGATACCGCTCGACGCAGGAATGGTTCGCCAAATCCCGCCGCCTGGGCGTGCTGCAGGATCGACTGAAGCGCCAGCGGGCCGACCAGCAGGCCGGGCGGGTACGCGTGGTGCGGGGAGGCAAACGACTGGCCCGGGCGCGGCACCACCTGGACGCCGCGGGACTCACCCAGGACGGATGGCGGCAGAGGTGGAAGCCGAGCGCTGGTTCCTGGCCGCTGACGGCGAAAGCGGGAAACGCTACGGCAACGAGACCATCCGCACAACCCGTACGAGGCCGGGCTGGGCTTCGTGGTCAGGGAGGACAAGGACTTCATCGGGCGCGACGCCCTGACCGCCGACGTCACGCGCCGGCTGGTGCCGCTGCTCAGCGCCGAGGTGGTCATGGGCAAGGAGCCGGTACGGCACGGCGGCCGGACTGTCGGGTACGTCACGAGCGCGGCCTACGGGCACACGATCCAGCGGCCCATCGCGTACGCCTGGCTGCCGAGCGAGCTCGCCGAACCCGGGACGGATGTCGATATTTCGTACTTCGATCGCCAGGTCCCCGCGACGGTCGCCGCCGAGCCGCTGTTCGACCCGGGAATGGAAAAGATCAGACGTTGACCGCCAGGAGGCGTAGTAAGGCCTTTTATGGGCACTTGACCTAGACTTTACGAAGGTTCGGCGAAGTCTGGGGAGTGGGCGTGGGGCGGCGGGTTCGGGCGTTCATGGCCGGTGTGGCCACGGTGGCGGTACTGGCGGGCTGCGGCGGGCTGCAGGGGCAGTCCTCGGCGGGCACCGACAAGGGGGGCAAGTCCGACTCGGTCTCCGTCTCGGACGCCCGCAAGAAACTCGACAAGTTAACGGTCAAGGGCCGCGCCCCGAAGACCGGGTTCGACCGCGACAAGTTCGGCCCGGCGTGGGCGGACGTCGACCACAACGGGTGCGACACCCGCAACGACATACTCAAGCGGGACCTGGACGACGAGACGTTCAAGGCCGGGACCCACGACTGCATCGTGCTGACCGGCACGCTGCACGACCCGTACAGCGGCAAGACGATCAACTTCAAGCGCGGCCAGGACACCAGCACGGCCGTCCAGATCGACCACGTGATCCCGCTGTCGGACGCCTGGCAGAAGGGCGCGCAGCAGTGGCCGGCGGACAAGCGCAAGGAGTTCGCCAACGACCCGCTGAACCTCATGGCCGTCGACGGCCCGCTGAACGGCCAGAAGAGCGACTCCGACGCGGCCACCTGGCTGCCGCCGCGCAAGGCGTACCGGTGCACCTACATCTCCCGCCAGATCGACGTGAAGACGAAGTACGGCGTCTGGGTGACGTCGGCGGAGAAGGACGCCATGGAGACCATCCTGCAGAGCTGCTGAAGATCTATACGGGCAGTCACGCGGTCCGTAAGATCCGACGGCATGTATGCGACAAAACTCATCAAAATGACCATGGCGGCCGCGGTCACAGTGCTCGCCGCCTCCGCCTTGCCCGCTCCGGCGCACGCCGCGACGAACCTGGTCGTCCTCGACTGGAACATCGCGGGTGACACCGCCAGCATGGAGGCCGTCGCCGCGGTGATCCGCGGCAGCGGCGCCAATATCGTGACCGTCCAGGAGATCCATCGCAAGCCGGACGCCGACCAGGTCAAGCAGTTAGCCGACGAGCTCGGCTGGGACATCACGGCCAACGCCCACTTCGGCGCGGGTGACAACCCCGGCCCCTGCGACGATCCGCAGCCCGGCAAGGCGGGCAACGCGATCCTGTCCTCGTTCAAGATCGTCGAGCGCGTGACGATCCCGCTCACCGACTTCGAGACCTGCCCGGTCAACCGCTCCATGGCCGGGGCCAAGCTCGACCTCGGCGGCGGCTCGACGATCACGGTGTTCACCACCCACCTGTCCCCCGGCCTGTCGGCCACCTCGGTGGCCCGCCGCGAGGCCCAGGCGGACAAGGTGCGCGACTACTTCGGCTCCCGGTCCCAGCTGATCCTCACCGGCGACTTCAACGCGCCGCCCACGGACGCGCTGTCGAAGAAGTTCGTGGCCGCGGGCTGGGTGGACACCGGCGCCAAGTATGCCAACCAGCCGACCCACGGGGACGCCCGCATCGACTACGTGTACACCAAGGGCGTCACCACCACGAGCGGCTCCGTCCTGTCGAGCACCGCGTCCGACCACCGTCCGGTCGTCATGAAGATGACCCGCTGACGCCGGGCACGGCGAAAGGCCCACCGCCGCTCGCGGTGGGCCGGTGGCTGTGGGGAGGCTGTCAGTCGTCGTCGTGACCGTGGTCGTCACGGCCCCCGTGGTCGTCGTCCCTGTCCTTCTGGTGCTTGACGACCTTGCCGGTGGCCGCGTCCACGTCCACCTCGTGGCGCTCCGCGCCCTTGGTCAGCTCGACCTCCCACACGTCGGGCCGCCTGTCCCTGGTCTGGTAGTCGACCTCGCTGACCCAGGCCCCCGCCACCTCCTTGTGCGCGATCTCCATGGCCCGCTCGGCCGTGATCTTGGGCGCGGCGGCCGTGGCCCCGGTGGCGGCGACCGTGATCGTGGGCGCGGCGGTCGTGGACGTGGTGGCGGCGAAGGCGACGCCCCCGCCCGCGACCAGCGCGACGACCCCGGCACCGACGGCGATGAACTTCTTCGTGATCTGCATGACTCCACGAAATCGCGATCTCCGCTAATCGCGCGCTAAGCAGCGGTTAAGACCAGCTCCACCCGTGCGCCGCCCCCTTCGGGCGTGGAGACGGCCAGGCGACCGCCCGAGGACTCGGCGGTACGGCGGGCGATGTCGAGGCCGAGGCCGGTCGAACCGCCCCCGCTGTTCCCCCGTTCCAGCAGCTCCAGGTCGAAGCCGGGCCCTGAGTCCTCGACCGCCAGCACGGCCCCCGACGGGTGCGGCGCGAGCCGTACCGCCATGGAGGCCCCTTCGGGGGTGTGCGCGAAGACGTTGCCGAGCAGGGCGTCCACGCAGGCCGCGAGCTCCTGCGCGCCCACCGCGACGGGCAGCGGCCCGTCGGGCAGCGAGATCGACAGCTCGCGGCACTGATCCTCCGCCAGCACCGACCAGAACCGCACCCGCTCCCCCACCACCGCCGCCGCGTCGCACGACTCGCGCCCTGCCGAGCGGCGCCGCGCCTCCGTGATGACGGCGCTCACCGCCCGCTCCAGGGCGTCCACTCGGGCCTGCACCCGTGCCGCCTCCTCCGGGTCCCGCAGCGACTCGGCGTCCAGCCTGAGGCCGGTCAGCGGGGTACGCAGCCGGTGCGACAGGTCGGCCACCGACTCCCGCTCCGCCACCAGCAGCTCGTCGATCCGCCCCGCGAGCTGGTTGAGCGCCAGCGCCACGGAACGCACCTCGGGCGGCCCGCCCGGCTCCGCCCGAGCCGTCAGGTCGCCCCCGGCCAGCCGGTGGGAGACGCGCGCCAGCCCGTCCACCGGCCGCGTCACGGCCAGCGCCAGCCGGTCCGCCAGGACGATCCCCAGCACCACCAGCGCGAGCCCGAGCACGAGCAGCCCCAGCCACGCCTCGCGCACGCCCTTGGTCAGCTCCGCGTCCAGCACGAACACCCTGATCACGGCCGTGCCCCCGGCCGACTGCGCGGAGACCAGCACCTCCCTGCCGCCGGTGGTCGCGGCGGTGACGCTGCGCCCGGTCGCGGCCAGACGCACCGCGTCGGTACGGGGCGCCGCCGCACCCGCCGTGCGCCCGTCCGGCAGGAACACCGTCACCGGCCGCGGCACCTGCGCCATCGCCAGCTCCAGGTCGGGCGTGCCCACCGCGACCGCCACGGACTCGGCGGCGGCGGTCGCCCTGCCCATCGCGCTGTTCTCGGCCACGGCCCGGATGAGCAGCGCCATCGGCACCAGCAGCGCGATCAGCACGAGGGACGTCGTCGCCGCCACCAGCAACGCCAGCCACCGCCTCACGACCGGCCCCTCCGTGTCCCCGCGGCCTTCGACCCGCACGTCATGACGGCTCGACCAGCTTGACGCCGACCCCGCGCACCGTGTGCAGGTAGCGGGGCTCGGCGGCCGTCTCACCCAGCTTCCTGCGCAGCCACGACAGGTGCACGTCCACGGTCTTGTCCGCGCCCCCGTACGGCAGCTGCCACACCTCCGTCAGCAGCTCCCGCTTGGTCACCACCTCGCCGGGCCGCGCGGCCAGATAGTGCAGCACGTCGAACTCGCGCGGCGTCAGATCCAGCGCCGTCCCGTCGAGCGTGGCCGTACGCGCCCGCGGGTCCACCCGCAACGCCCCCACCGCCAGCGACGGCTCCGGCGCCGACCCCCCGGCCCGCCGCAGCACGGCCCGCACCCGCGCGTCGAGCTGCGCCGCGCTGTACGGCTTGACCACGTAGTCGTCGGCCCCCGCGTCCAGCACCGGCACCATCTCGGCGTCCCCGTCACGCGCGGTCGCCACGATGACCGGCACCCTGCTGACCGCCCGCAACATCCGCAGCAGCTCCACCCCGTCGAGGTCCGGCAACCCCAGGTCGAGCACGATCAGGTCGGGACGGTCCTGCACGGCCAGCCGCAGCCCGTCCAGCGCCGTCGGGGACGAGGAGACGGCGTGACCGAGATCGCGCAACCCGCGGCTCAACGCCGTCCGGATCGCCACGTCGTCCTCGATGAGCAGGATGTCAGCCATATACAAGAACGTAGACGCTCGATGACGATGCCCCGAGCAGCCTTAGCGCCGCCTTAACCTGGCCTTAGCCGTACATGGGGGATGGTGAGGCCATGAAGAGACTCGTGCTGGCCTGGGCCGCCACCGCCGTCGCCGCGACCGGCGCGGCCGTGGCGGTGCTCGCCCTGCTCGGCACCGGCCTCACCGGCGACTCCGGCCACGTGCTCAGCCAGGCCGAGGTCAGCGCGGCCCTGAACACCGCCACCCAGCGCGCCACCGGCGCCCCTCCGACCGGGGTCGCCACCCCGACTCTGACCCCGACCCCGACGACGCAGGCTTCCCAGGACCGGCTGATCCGCACCGCGGGCGGCACCGTGATCGCCTCGTGCGCGGGCGACCTGGTCACGCTGCGCTCGTGGAGCCCGGCCCAGAACTACTCGGTGGACACGGTCGAGCCGGGGCCCGCCCGCAGGGCCAAGGTGGAGTTCGAGCCGGAGGAGGGCGCGGACGTCGAGCTCAGGATCGAGTGCTCGAACGGCCTGCCGGTGGCCGGCCACGACTCCTAGACCCCGCGTCAGGTGAGCAGGACCCCACCGTCCACGGGAAGCGTCACCCCGGTGATGTACGAGGCCGCGTCACCGGCCAGGAAGACGGCCGCGGCCACCAGCTCCGCCGGATCGCCCGGCCGCTTCATCACCACCCTGGACTCGACGACCGCCTCCACGTAGCCGGGCTTGAACTGCTCGGTCATCTCCGAATGGAAGAACCCCGGCTCCAGGCAGTTGACCCGGATGCCGCGCCGGCCGGTCCACTGCTGCGCGAGGTCCCGCGTCAGGCCGACGATCGCCGCCTTCGAGGCGCTGTAGGCGGCCTGGGGCAGCCCGGCCGTGGTCTCGCCGAGGATGCTGCCGATGTTCACGATCGACGAGCCGGGCCGCATCACCCGCGCGCACGCCTGGGCCATCCAGTACGTGCCGAGCAGGTTGACGTCGATGACCTGCCGGAACTCCTCGGGCGTCTCCCGCAGCGCGGGCACGGCGGTGCCGATGCCGGCGTTGTTGATCAGCACGTCCACGGCGCCCATGGCCTCGACGGCGGCGGCCACCAGCGCGTCGCAGTCCTCCGGACGCGCCACGTCGGTCTGCACGGCCAGGCACCGGCGGCCGGTCTCCTCGACCAGCCGCCGCGTCTCCTCCAGCCGGTCGGCGCGCCGGGCGCCGATCACGACGTCGGCGCCCGCCTCCGCGAGGCCCCTGGCGAACGCGACGCCCAGCCCCGAGGACGCGCCGGTGACGATCGCCACCTTGCCGTCGAGAGCGAACCGCTCCAGCACGCCACATCCCGCCTTCCCGCTCATTCTGGGCACCGCTCAACGACGCCGACCACCACCGCACCACACCACCGGCGCGCGGGGCGTGCCGCGGCGCGCCCGGGGACGCCGTGGTCAGGCGCCCCCGGAGGCCCGGGACGCAGCCGTCAGAGGCCGTATTCCTTGACGATCCGCTCGTGCCGCTCGATCTCGACGTCGATCTCGCGGGCCAGGTCGAGCCAGGCCAGCGGGTGCACCCAGCGCTCGGTGGCGTCGTCGAGCAGCGCGTCGACCTCGGAGGCCGAGACGTCCGGCGGGACCGCGACCCAGCCGAACACCCCGGGCAGCGACTCGCCCGAGCTCGGGTGGGTGACGGCGTAGTTTTCGTCGCTGTAGACCCACATGGGCCAGCCGCGCTCGGCCATGACCTCGGTGAACTCCGCCCAGTCCTCCTCGCTCGGCGCCGCGCCGTCGAAGAAGTAGCTGGTGTAGCCGCCGGGCCGCAGGATGCGCACCGCGGCGAACGGCGGCACGAAGTTCTGCTGCTCCTGGGGGTCGTCGGGCACCGGCTCCAGCAGCTGCGGGTCGAAGACGACCAAGTCGCCGGCGTTGTAGTCCATGCCGCGGGGCTGCGGCAGGGCGAGCCTGGCCGTGGCGGGGCCGGTGCGGATGGACAGCACCTGGCGCTGGCCGCCGTCGGGCGCCGGGAGGATGAGCCTGATCAGGCCCATCTCCTCCTCGATCGGGCCCTCCTTGGCCTTGATCGGCATGCCGATCTTGGCGGCGCCCTTGCGTACGGTGTCCCAGTCCTCCGCCGAGGTGGCCATGACGATCATGCGCCAGACGTCCTCGTCGGCGAGCTCGTCGAGCACCTCCAGCAGCACCTCGGCGGCCCTGGAGTTGGCGTCGAGCTGCTGGGCGGCGCCGGACAGCAGGCGGCGGGCCTCGAGCCCGGCGCCGGCCGCGACGGCGTGCTCGCCGGCCTCGACCGTCTCCGCCCAGCGCTCGCGCGCGCTGTGCAGCCGGGCCAGCGCGAGGTGCTGGGCGGCGTGCGGCAGCATGGCGGCCATCTGCTCCAGCCGCTCGTCCTGGCGGGCCTCGACGAGCAGCGTGGTCAGGTAGGCCACGTCGTCGTCGTCGGCGCCGGCGATGTCGCCGGTGTCGACCAGCAGCTTCCAGTAGATGTCGGCGCCGGTGGCGGGGTAGCCGAGGAAGCCGAGCGTGGTGGTGTGGCGGCGGGTGGCCTCCAGGTCCTCGCCGGACAGCGGGGCCAGCCAGCCGACCCACCTCTCCGGGTCGGCGTTGAAACCGTCGGCGGCGTCGAAGAGGCCGACCCGCTCGCTGAGCGGCCCCGGGGCCTCGGGCTCGGACGTGGCCTCGGCGGCGGCCCGCAGCGCGGCCACCCGGTCGGCGATGCCCTCGGTCTCGCGCAGCTCGGCGGCTCCGGACTCGGCCAGGTCGGCCAGCAGCCCGGCCTGCCACACGCCCTGCCGGGCGACGGCGAGGTCGCCGGCGACCAGGGCGAGCTCGACGCGGGCGCGGTAGCCGCCCATCATGCCGAAGTAGTCGATCCACTGGCGCAGCACGCGGCCGAGCTGCCAGGTGTTGGTGATCTGGGCCGAGCCGGCCAGCTTGCTGACCGCCTGCGACCACTCCACGAACACGCGCGGGTGCTCGCCCACCACGTCGAGGTCGGGCAGCGCGTCCACGGCCTCGGCGGTGCGCTCGAGCGTGGCCAGGATCAGGGCCCGCCGCACGCCGTCGCGGTGCTCCTTGGCCACCGGGTCGTCGGCCTGGAACTCGGCCGCGGCCTGCAGGGCGTTGAGCGCGTCCTCGGGGCGGCCGTCGGCGAGCAGCGCGCGGGCGCTCTCGGCGCCGAGCTCCCAGCTCGCCTCACGGCCCGCGACCCGCAGCCGCTCGACGGCGGACTCGGCGTAGGTCACGGCCTCGCCCGGCTTACCGGCGTCGATGAGCGCGGCGACGTACTGGGTGACGAGGCCGGTGAAGGCGGACTTCTCCGGGCTCAGGCCCTCGAGGTGCGCCCCCAGCGTCTCCAGGCGCTCGCTCGCGTGGCCGGGGCCGTCGGTGTTGGCCCAGGCGATGGCGAGCGCCTCGACCGCCGCCGGGGCGGCCGGGCACTCGCGGACGTCTTCGCGCTGGGCGAACGCCAGCAGTTGCTGCGCGTCGTCGACGGCGACCGCGCCCTGCGCCCGGTCGCCGATGCGCCCGATCAGGTGCCAGTAGCGGGCGTAGAACTCCAGCCAGGGCAGCTCAAGGGACTCGGCCTGCTGCGCGATCGCGGGGGCCATGACGTCGAGCTGCGGATATCGGCCCTCGTAGGCCTGTGCGGGGAGGTCTCCCAGCGCCATGGCGAGGCCAACGTTGCCCGCCTCGGAAAGCTGCTGCTGGGTTTCGCCGACCCAGGCCCAGATGTCCACGTCCATGGGCAGCCAGTCTGCCAGGTCAACGAGCGTCCCCAAAACGCAGAAGGCCGATCAGCTCGTCCGATTCGCTACTGTCAAGGACCGAAAATGCCGGTGCCATCAGGTCGTCCGTCGTCTCCTCCACCACGGCGCGGCGCGCCACGACGTCCGGGCCGGGCGTGGCGTACGGCTCCGGCCACTGGAAGAACTTGGCGATCGTCTCTCCCTTGGCCGCCCCGAACGGCGTCGTGTCGTGGTCGATCGCGAGCGTGGCCTCCAGCGGGTGCAGGCCGGCCGCGATCACGGCGTTGGCGTGCAGGCCGCCACGCAGCTCTCGTACGACGTGCATGAGCTGTACGGCCCGCGCGGGCGGGTCGTCGGGCAGCGGCACGGCCCGCCAGCCCGCGAACAGCGGGACGCCCACGGACGAGGCGCCCTCGGCGACCGGCTCCAGCAGCTCCGCGAGCCGCGCGCAGCCCTCGTAGCCGCCCAGCCTGCGCCGGCCCCAGGCCCTGCAGACCTCGGCGTAGAGCTCGACGGCCTGCTCGACGGGGAGCTTGCGGCCGCCGTTCCAGCTCTGCTCGACGTGTTCGGGCGGGAAGAAAACGACGACCGAATTGACGACGTCGGCGTCGCATTCGCCGAGCACGCCGCAGCGGCCCCGGAAGTAGAGCTCGCGGGGGCCGAGGCCGTACTCCTCGCAGACGGCCTTGGCCTCTCTGGAGACCATGAACCCGCCGCCGTACTGGCCGATCGCCGCTTTGACCTGCGTCGCGGTGGTGCGTGGGTCAGCCATGGTCCACCTCTCAGTTCGCGAAGTGGACCCAGCATCCCTCAGAAGAACATTATTCTGCAAGCCTCAGCTCGCCGCTGGCCACGATGACCGCGGGGCCGGAAAGGTAGCTCGTCTCCTCCTCCAGGATGACGGTCAGCGAGCCGCCGGGCACCTCGACCGTCCACGTGCCGGTGGTCTCGTCCGTCAGGGCCGCGGCGGCGACGGCGGTGGCCACCGTGCCGGTGCCGCAGGAGCGGGTCTCGCCGCAGCCGCGCTCGTGGACGCGCATGACCGCGCGGCGGGTGCCGACGGGGTTGAACAGCTCGATGTTGACCCCGCCGGGGAAGACGCCGGGGTCGAAGCCCGGCTGGTAGTGGAGGTCGAGCTGGGCGACGGGATCGCCGATGGCGCAGGCCAGGTGGGGGTTGCCCATGTCGACGTGGAGCCCCGGGTATTCCTGGCCGCCGACGGTCGCCACGCTGCGGCCGTGCACGACGGGCTTGCCCATGTCGACGGTGATGTCGCCGTTGGGCTCGACGCGGACCGTGCGCACGCCGCCCCTGGTGGCCAGCATGAACTCGCCGGGCTTCTCCAGCCCCTCGTCGATCAGGTAGCGGGCGAACACGCGCACGCCGTTGCCGCACATCTCGGCCACGCTGCCGTCGGCGTTGCGATAGTCCATGAACCACTCGGCCACGGCGGCGTGCTCGGCCACCTCAGGGCTCTCCTTGGTGCGCGTCACCACCAGCACGCCGTCGGCCCCTATCCCGGCTCTCCTGTCGCAGATCTTGGCGACGAGCGCGGCTGTCACGCCCGCCTCTCCGCCAGGGTCGGGAAGGATGACGAAGTCGTTCTCGGTGCCGTGCCCCTTAAGAAACCGCATCTTGCAAGCTTATGCGAACGGGTTTGCGGAGATCAGCGCCAGGGACCGCTCAAGCAGATCCGGAGCGTCGTACGGCAGCCACCGCACCCTGGGATCGCGGCGGAACCACGACTCCTGGCGGCGGGCGAAGCGCCTGGTGGTCCTGACGGTCTCCTCGATCGCCTGCTCCTCGCTCCACTCGCCCTGCAGGAAGCGGATGACCTGGGCGTATCCCAGGGCGCGGCCGGCCGTGCGCCCCTCGGCCAGACCCTGCCCGAGCAGGCCCCGCACCTCCTCGACCAGGCCCGCCTGCCACATGCGCTCGACCCTGAGCGCGATCCGCTCGTCCAGCTCCGGCCTGGGCACCTCAAGGCCGATCTGCACGCTCGGATAGACGGCGTCGTAGCCGGGCATGGTCGCCGAGAACGGGCGCCCGGAGTGCTCGATCACCTCCAGCGCGCGGACGATGCGGCGGCCGTTGCTCGGCAGGATCGCCGCCGCGGCCACCGGGTCGAGCTCGCGCAGGCGCTCGTAGAGCGGGGCGGAGCCGCGCTCGGCCAGCTCGCCCTCCAGCCTGGCCCTGATCTCCGGATCGGTGCCGGGGAACTCCAGCTCGTCGATGGCCGCCCGCACGTACAGGCCGCTGCCGCCGACCAGCACGGGCACCTCGACGGCGTCGATGACCTGCCTGGCCAGCTTCTGGTATTCGGCCACGCTGGCCGTGACCGTGACGTCCCAGACGTCCAGCAGGTGGTGCGGGACCCCGCGCTGCTCGGCGGGGGTGAGCTTGGCCGTGCCGATGTCCATGCCCCGGTAGAGCTGCATGGAGTCGGCGTTGACGCACTCGCCCCCGAGGCGGAGCGCGATGTCCACGGCGAGGTCTGACTTCCCGGCCGCCGTGGGGCCCACGACGGCGATGACTGGCTGCTGACGCACAAGGACAAGTTTGCTGGAGGTCCAAGCCCTAGAAATCCAGCAGGGTCGGTTGCAGGTACCCCTCATGGGTGAGCAGCCAGCGCTTGGTCTCCACACCCTCGCCGCCGCTGAACCCGCCCAGGCCGTTGCCCGCGATCACGCGGTGGCAGGGCACGACGATCGGGATGGGGTTGGAGCCCATGATCGAGCCGATGCCGCGGGCGGGCACGCTGGAGCCGCTGCGCGTGGCCAGTTCGCCGTACGTGACGGCGGTGCCGTACGGGACCTGGTGCAGCGTCTGGAGCACCCGCAGCCGCGAGCCGCCCATCAGCCGCCAGTCCACCGGCGTCTTGAAGACCTTCAGATCGCCGGCGAAATAAGCGTTCAGCTCGGCGACCGCGAAGGCCGTACGATCCGAATCATGGACTTCAGCCAGGCCGAGACGTTCGGCCAGCGGCGGACGGGACCCCCAGCCCGACGCGATGAGCCCGACCTCGGTGACGGCCAGCACGAACGGCCCTACCGGCGTCGGCACCTCGGCGAACGCGACTGTGGTCATCATGTCCTCACGTGAGTTGGTGGTGCTGGGCACTTCCAGCGCGGTTCCTACCCGACACCGTAACCACAACGGTTACCTTCTGCGCTGGGATGGACAAGGCTTCCTTTTCGACCCCGGCGAGGGTACGCAGCGGCAGCTGCTGCACGCCGGGGTGAGCGCGCACGACGTGCACTGGATCTGCGTCACGCACTTCCACGGCGACCACTGCCTGGGCGTGCCCGGGGTCGTGCAGCGCATCGCGCGCGACAGGGTCAGGCACCCGGTGCGCGCGGTCTTCCCCGGCTCCGGCACCGAATACTGGCGCCGGCTCCGCCACGCCGCCGCCTTCGCCGACACCTCGGTGATCTCCGAGCACCCTCTCTCCGGCGACCTCGCCTCCGTCGGCTCGCTGACCGCGCGCCGCCTGTCCCACCCCGTCGAGTCGTACGGCTACCGCGTCCAGGAGCCGCCCGGCCGCACCATGCTGCCCGACCGGCTGGCCGCGTACGGCATCCGCGGCCCGGAGGTCGGCGAGCTCCAGCGCACGGGCTCCGTGCGCGGGGTCACGCTCGACCAGTGCAGCGTGCCCAGGCCGGGGCAGAGCGCGGCGTTCGTGATGGACACGCGGCTCTGCGACACCGTGTTCGAGCTGGCCTCGGGGGTGGACCTGCTGGTGATCGAGAGCACGTTCCTGTCGTCGGAGAGCGCGCTGGCCAAGGAATACGGGCACCTGACGGCGTTCGAGACGGGGCTGGTGGCGGCGGACGCGGGGGTGCGCAGGCTGGTGCTGACGCACTTCTCCGAGCGGTACGGCTTCGCCGACGAGCCGGCCTTCGTGGCGGAGGTGCGACGGCACTTCGACGGGGAGGTCGTGCTCGCCCGCGACCTGATGAAGATCCCGGTGCCGAAGCGTCAGGTCCACAGGCCGGCGAAGTAGCCCACGCCGTAGGGAGCCGTCTCCATGAGCAGGCGGCCCTCATACCTCCGCGTGCCGGCCGCGCCGGCCAGCACCTGGAGGGCGGCCCGCCCGCTCACCCACAGCCGGTCCGCGTGCGCGGGGTCGAGGGCGGCGAGCGCGCCGGGGTCGGCCTGGGCTACGGCCTCCGCGATCAGGCGGTTGTACGGCCCCGCGGCCTCGTCGTACTTGCCCGGGGCCCTCGGGCTGAGGCAGGCGGAGCCGTCGGCCATCACCAGCAATGCCACCTTTGGCGCGATTTTTCCTAGTTTTTCGCCCAATTGGAGGCATTCCTCGATCGGCGCGTCGAGCGCGACGGACTGGAAGCCGTCCGGGTCGCGGTCGTCCAGCAGCCAGCGGCCCACGGTCAGGGACAGCGGGAGCACGGGGCCCTCGCGGCCGGCCGTGACGTCCATCCCCCACGGGCGGAGGGTGCCCGCCGCCTGGCCTCCGTACGCGGTCGCGGCCCGCGCGCCGCCCACCACGATCAGCGCGTCGGGACGGGCGTCGTGGAGCGCGGCGATCGCCGTGCGGCAGGCGGTCCGGAGGTCGTCGAGCTGGAGGGTGATCAGCGGAGTGGGCGGGCAGACGGCCGCGGCGACAAGCACGGGGCAAGCGTACGCGGCGGCCGGCTCAGTACGGACTGCGACCTGCCCTGACCTCCGCGAACATGCTCTGCGCATAACCGTGCACGGCCCGGTGCAACCCGCTGCCGAAGCTGATCCTGCCCACGCCCAGCTCGGCCAGCCGCGCCGGCCCAGGAACCCCCGGCCCGGCGTAGACGTTGACCGGCGCGCCCAGCTCGCTCACCAGCGCGCGGATCTCGTCCTCGTCCGCCAGCCCGATCGGGTAGACGCAGTCGGCCCCCGCCTCCAGGTACCGCCGCCCGCGCTCCAGCGCCGCCTCGCGCGTCTTCGTGCCGTGGAGGTAGGTGTCGACCCTCGCGTTGATCACCAGTGCCTGACCCGCCGCGGCCCGGACCGCCGCCAGGAAGTCCGCCTGCTCGCCGGGGTCGATCAGCCCTCCGGCGCCGGAGTCCTCCAGGTTGCAGCCCACGGCTCCGGTGGAGAGCAGGCGTTCGACCAGTTCGGCGGGCCCGAGCCCGTAGCCGCGCTCGATGTCGGCGGTGACTGGCACGTCCACGACCCTGGCGATGCGGGCGACGGCCGCCATCATCTCGGCGACCGGCGTCCGCTCGCCGTCCTCGTACCCCAGGACCCTGGCGACGGCGGCGCTGCTGGTGGCCACGGCGGGGAACCCGGCCTCCCGCACGGCCAGGGCGGAGGCGGCGTCCCAGGCGTTCGGCAGGATCACGGGGTCTCCCGGCACGTGCAGCGCACGCAGGGCCGAGGCTCTGTCAGTCGTCATGGCCCGACCCTACGGACCGGGGTGGTCGTCGGCGTAGGTCCAATGCCGGCCGCAAACGCCGAGCCACTTCACCGCGGTCCGCTCAGCAGCCGCTCTTGGAGCACAGGCCGCTGACCTCGCCCGCCGGGCCGTCCGCGGGGATGTCGCCCTCGTCCGGCTGCGCGGAGCCGGTGGGGGCGGGCTTGGCGGGGGACTTGGTGGGAGACGTCGAGGCCGGCCGCCTGCCGCCCTTGGCGGAGTCACTGCCCGTGCCGCCGGTGGGCTCGTCGCCCGTGCCCAGGTCGGGGGCGGCGTCTCCCACGCTGCCGTCGTCGGGGCTGCCGGCCGGGGCGTCGGTCGTGACGTCGCCCATGGTGGCGTCGTCGTCGCCCCCGAGGTCCTCGGAGCCTCCGGTGGTCTGGGAGGGCGCGGGACGGGCGCCGCCCGGCTGGACGGTGCCGGCGGGGTTCGCGGCCAGCAGGTAGCCGACGCCGCCGGCCGCGAGCACGCCGACGAGCGCCGCGGCGGCGATGGCGGCGGTCTTCTTGGTGCTCTTCGGGGGTTTGTCCGCCAGGCGGGTGTCCCCCGGCCCGGACAGGACCTCGTGACGATCCGGCTCGATCGGATCTCGCATGGTGGTGCAGCTCCCTGCGGTCGTATCGGCGAAAGCTAACCGGCTTCCGCGGGTGATGGACCACACTAGCCGCATCGGATGAATGCTCGCACACCAATCACAAAGGAATCACGACATGTCCCCCCGTGGATCCGTTTACCCAGGTCGCCGCGCCCACCTCGCACCGGTCGCAGGAGTTGCCGGGGTGCTCGCGACCGCGATCGCGGGCATTTTCCTGGCATTCACAAACTCCCACGAACCGCCCGCGCAAAGTCCACCGGAATTCGCGCGGAAAAGCCTGCTTTCTCCAAGATCGCATTTCTCGTCCCCAACGCCGGCCCCCGACCGATCCGTTGGATCGTTCCAAGAAGCTGCCGCCCTCACGCCGTTCTCCTGGGTCCAGGCCGTTCCCTCGCCGGGGGCGCCGATCCCCACCGGCGGCACCCCGGATCCCCTGTCGTCGATCTACGCGGTCCCGTCGCTCGCCCCGGACCCCCTGGCACCGGTCTACGGCCACCCGCATCCCCGGGTGCGCGTTCCTGACCCGCTCGACCCCGAGACGGGGCCTCCCGTCTCCGTCGCCGTACCGCCGCCGCCCGCGACGACGGCCCCGCAGCGGTCGGCGCCGCCCAGGCCGCAGCCACGGAACGAGGTGGCCGTCCCTCCCCCGGCGAGCTCGCCCGCTCCCCAGGTGCCGCCCCAGGTGCGCTCCGCGCCGGAGCCGGACCGGCGCGCGGACCCGCCGCCGGCGATCCCGGGTGGCGCGGACCCGTGCGCCACGTTCCACGACTTCCGCCGCCAGCCCTGCTACGCCTACCTCAACCGCCTCGGCCGATGACCGGCCTCAGCTCGTGGCCGGGCGACGCGCGGTGCTGTCACGGGTGGGCCGTCCGCCGGAAGGCGCCCGGCCGAATGCGGCGCGGCGCTGCCACGGATGGGCCCGTGGCAGCGTGCGGCGTGGCGTCAGTGGGCCGAGCAGGCGTCCGAAGGGGCGGCGGGGGAAGGCGCGGGGCGGCCGATGGTGGGCATGCCCAGCAGAACCCCCGGCGCGGAACTCGCGGCACCCTGCCGGGACTCCCAGGCGTCGCCCGCCCTCGTGCGCCGGACCGGCGCGACCGGGCCGTCGGCCACCAGGTGGTGCGGGGCCGCGTACGTGACCTCGACCGTGACCATGTCACCGGGCCGCGGCGTCTCGGCGCCGACCGCGAAGTGGACCAGGCGGTTGTCGGCCGCGCGGCCCGACAGGCGGCGGGTGGCGTCGTCCTTGCGGCCCTCGCCCTCGGCGACCAGCACCTCCAGCGTGCGCCCCACCTGCTTCTTGTTCTCCGCCCATGAGATCTCCTCCTGCAGGGCCACGAGCCGCTCGTAGCGCTCCTGCACGACCTCCTTGGGCACCTGGTCGGGCATGGTGGCCGCCGGGGTGCCTGGGCGGATGGAGTACTGGAAGGTGAAGGCGTTGGCGAAGCGGCTCTGGCGGACCACGTCGAGCGTGGCCTGGAAGTCCTCTTCGGTCTCCCCCGGGAAGCCGACGATGATGTCGGTCGAGATGGCCGCGTCGGGCATGGCCGCGCGCACCCGCTCGATGATGCCGAGGTAGCGCTCCGCCCGGTAGGAGCGGCGCATCTCGCGCAGCAGGCGCGACGAGCCCGACTGCAGGGGCATGTGGAGCTGGTGCATGACGTTGGGCGTCTCGGCCATGGCGGCGATCACGTCGTCGGTGAAGGCCGCCGGGTGGGGAGAGGTGAAGCGCACGCGCTCCAGGCCGTCGATCGTGCCGCACGAGCGCAGCAGCTTGCCGAAGGCCAGGCGGTCGCCGAACTCGACGCCGTACGTGTTGACGTTCTGGCCCAGCAGCGTGACCTCGAGGACGCCCTGGCCGACCAGCGTCTGGACCTCGGCGAGGACGTCGCCGGGACGGCGGTCCTTCTCCTTGCCGCGCAGCGACGGCACGATGCAGAAGGTGCACGTGTTGTTGCAGCCGACCGAGATGGCCACCCAGGCCGCGTAGGCGGACTCGCGCTTGGTGGGCAGCGTGGAGGGGAAGACCTCCAGCGACTCCTTCAGCTCGACCTGGGCCTCGCCCTCGATGCGGGCGCGCTCCAGCAGCACCGGCAGCGAGCCGATGTTGTGGGTGCCGAAGACCACGTCGACCCACGGCGCCTTGCGGACGATCTCGCCCTGGTCCTTCTGGGCCAGGCAGCCGCCCACCGCGATCTGCATGCGGGGATTGCTCATCTTGGCGGGCCGGAGATGGCCGAGGTTGCCGTAGAGGCGGTTGTCGGCGTTTTCCCGCACGGCGCACGTGTTGAACACGACCACGTCGGCGGTCTCGCCCTCGGTGGCGGGCACGTAGCCGGCGTCCTCCAGCAGACCGGACAGCCGCTCGGAGTCATGGACGTTCATCTGGCACCCGTATGTGCGCACTTCGTATGTGCGGGCGCCCTCCTGGGTCACAGTCATGGCACGTTCAAGGGTAGTCGCTGTGCGGCTTGGCACAGTCCCGACTGCGCTAAAAGGCCAGCTTGGTGGCATGATGTGATCGGATCGGTACCGCTTGGTTAGTGACCAGCGTTCTAGAGACCCTTACGGTTTGACCCATGACGGAGAACGGTAACGACGCTCCACTCGTACGGTTGGAGAACGTCAACAAACACTTTGGGGCGTTGCACGTCCTGAAGGACATAAACCTGACCGTCTCCCGCGGCGAGGTTCTGGTCGTTATCGGTCCATCGGGCGGAGGCAAGTCCACGCTCTGCCGCACGATCAACCGTCTGGAGACGATCAGCGAGGGGCAGATCGTCTTCGACGGCCAGGTGCTCCCCCAGGAGGGCAAGGCGCTGGCGAGGCTTCGCTCCGAAGTCGGCATGGTGTTCCAGTCGTTCAACCTGTTCGCCCACAAGACCATCCGCGACAACGTCACGCTCGGCCCCCTCAAGGTGCGCGGCGTCTCGAAGGACGCGGCGAACAAGCGGGCGATGGAGCTGCTGGAGCGCGTGGGCATCGCGGCGCAGGCGGACAAATATCCGGCCCAGCTCTCCGGCGGCCAGCAGCAGCGGGTCGCCATCGCCAGGGCGCTGGCGATGGAGCCGAAGATGATCCTGTTCGACGAGCCGACCTCCGCACTGGACCCCGAGATGGTTCAGGAGGTGCTCGACGTCATGATCGGGCTGGCTCGTGACGGGATGACCATGATGGTCGTCACCCACGAGATGGGCTTCGCCCGGCGGGCGGCCAACAGGGTGGTTTTCATGGCCGACGGCCAGATCGTGGAGGAGAACACCCCCGACGAGTTCTTCACCAACGCGCAGACGGACCGGGCGCGTGACTTTCTTTCCAAGATCCTCACGCACTGATCATTGAGGCAGGTATTCATGCACATGCGTCGAACGGGAGCGGTGCTCTCGATAGCGGCACTCGCCGCCGGTCTGACCGCTTGCGGCGGCGGCAGCAGCAAGACTTACTCGAGCGTGGTGGACAAGGTCAAAGACGGCGGCACGATCGTCGTCGGCACCAAGTGGGACCAGCCGAGCCTGGGTCTGAAGGTCGGCAACGGGCCCGAGGGCTTCGACGTCGACGTGGCCAAGGCCGTGCTGAAAGAGGTCAACGGCGGCAAGGACCCGCAGATCGAATGGAAGGAGTCGGCCTCGTCCAACCGCGAGCCGTTCCTCCAGAACGGCACCGTTGACATCATCTTCGCCACCTACTCCATCACCGAGGAGCGCAAGGGCAAGGTCACCTTCGGCGGCCCCTACGTCGTCGCCCACCAGGACGTGATGATCCGCAAGGACGACACCGCGATCACCACGCCCCAGGACCTCAAGGGCAAGAAGATCTGCAAGGCGGCCGGCTCCAACTCCTACAAGCGGATCACCGACCCGCCACCGGACGGCAAGCTCGACATCGACGCCACCACCGTCGACGCGGCCAACTACTCCGAGTGCGTGCAGAAGCTGAACGGCAGCAACCTCGACGCCGTGACCACCGACGACCTGATCCTGGCGGGCTTCGCCAAGCAGGCCGGCGGCAACTTCAAGGTGCTCGGCCAGGCCTTCACGGACGAGAAGTACGGCGTCGGCCTGAAGAAGGGCGACACCAAGACGTGTGAGGCCGTCAACACCGCGGTGAAGAAGCTGTGGGACAACGGCACCATGAAGCAGCTGCTGGACAAGTGGTTCGGCGGCATCGAGGGCCTGAAGTTGTCGGACGCGGCACCGCCCGCGGAGGGTTGCAGCTGATCATGCCAGAAGCGGCGGCCGGCCCCCCGGCCGCCGTTCCCCTATGCGGTGGAGCACGATGGAAGATCTGATTAGATACGCGCCCGACCTCGCACTGGGGTTCCTGGAGAACATCAAGCTCTCCGTCGTGGCCGCGATCGCCTCGCTCATTCTCGGCACCGTCCTGGTGGCGATGCGAGTTTCCCCCACGCCGGTGCTGCGCGCGGCCGGCACGATCTACGTCAACATAGTGCGCAACACCCCCCTCACGCTGGTGCTGGCCTTCTCCTCGCTCGGCCTCAGCGACCAGCTCGGGCTCGTCTTCTCCGACGTGCCCACCACCAACTCGTTCTGGATCGTCTCGATGGGCCTGTCGGCCTACACCGCGGCCTTCGTCTGCGAGGCGCTGCGCGCGGGCATCAACACGGTGCCGCTCGGGCAGGCCGAGGCGGCCAGGGCGATCGGGCTGACGTTCATCCAGTCGCTGCGGATGATCATCCTCCCGCAGGCGTTCCGCGCGGTCATCGCCCCGCTCGGCAGCGTGATGATCGCCATGGTCAAGAACACGACGGTCGCGGTCGCCGGCGGGGCCGCCTTCGAGGCCGCGAGCAACATGAAGGAAGCCTTCGACCAGGTCGGCGCGTCGATCCCGATCTTCCTCGGCATCGTGGTCGCCTTCATGGCCGTGACACTGCCCATCGGCTTCTTCACCGGCCGGCTGGCCCAGCGACTGGCGGTGGCGCGATGACCACCACAGTCCTGTTCGACGCCCCCGGGCCGCGCGCGCGGACGCGCAACGGCGTCCTCACGGTGATCAGCGTCGTGGCCGTGGCCGCCGTCCTGTACGGCATCTACCGCGGTTTCGACGCCAAGGGCCAGTGGGAAGGCAAGATCTGGCAGCCGTTCCTGCAGTGGGAGACGTGGGAGGTCTACATCTTCCCCGGCCTGCTCGGGACGCTGCAGGCCGCCGTGGTGGCCTCGGTGCTCGCGCTGCTGTTCGGCGCGGTCTTCGGCCTGGCCAGGCTCTCCGACCACACCTGGATCCGCGTCCCGGCGGGCGTGGTGGTCGAGGTCTTCAGGGCCATCCCGCTGCTGCTGCTGATCTTCTTCATCTTCTACCTCGCACCGGCCGTGGCGGGCAGCGGCGACTACACGTTCATGGCGGTCGTGATCGGCCTGATGCTCTACAACGGCTCGGTGCTGGCCGAAGTGGTCAGGGCGGGCGTGCACGCGGTGCCGCGCGGCCAGTCGGAGGCGGCGTTCGCGGTGGGCATGCGCAAGAACCAGGTCATGCGCCTGGTGCTGCTGCCGCAGGCCGTCACGGCGATGATGCCAGCGATCGTCAGCCAGCTCGTGGTGCTGCTGAAGGACACCGCGCTCGGCTACATCATCGCCTACGTCGACCTGCTCAACACCGGCTTCAAGATCCTGCCGGCCGTCTTCTTCGGCTCGCTGATCCCGGCGGCGATCGTCATCGGGATCATCTACGTGGCGCTCAACATGGCGCTGAGCTTCCTGGCCACGTGGCTGGAGCGGCGCAGCAGGCGCAGCCGCAAGACGGCCGCCGCCCCGATCGCGGCGCCCGGCTCGGCCGAGGTCAGCGTGGGCGCGGGTGAGGGCACCGGGGACGCCGGACCGGCCCCCGACCGTCCCGCGGAGTGATTGGACGTACGGGCGCTGCGGCGCCCGTACGTCCGCGAATCTCCAAGAAGGCCCCATTTCTCCGTTGAAACCGCCCCAAGGCCGGTCCGTATCGTTTGCCCAGCCCCCAGACTGTGTCCATGCGTGGGGTGGCGCTCGCGGGGTTGGCGGTGGCGGCGTTGGTCGCCGGGTGCGGCAGCGCGGGCTCGTACACAACCGTCGTGGGCAAGATCAGGAACGCCGGCCGGGTCGTCGTCGGCACCAAGTGGGACCAGCCGAGCCTGGGTCTCAAGACCGGGGAGGGCCCTCCCGAGGGCTTCGACGCGGACGTGGCCAAGTACATCGTCGACCACATCGCCCAGGGCCGGCGCGTGCAGATCACGTGGCGGGAGTCGCCCTCGTCCGCCCGCGAGGCCCTGCTCCAGAACGGCAGCGTGGACCTCATCATCGCCACCTACAGCATCACCCCGTCGCGCCGGCCCAAGGTGACGTTCGGCGGGCCCTACATCTCCACCCCGCAGGACACGATGGTCCGCGCGAGCGACACCAGCATCAAGAAGGTGACCGACCTGCGGGGCAAGCGGCTCTGCCTGGCGGAGGGCTCGAACTCGTACCGGCGGATCGTCGATCCCCCGCCCAACGGCAAGCTGGCCCTTCCCATGCGGCTGGTGCCCGCGGCCAACTACTCCGACTGCGTACGCAAGCTCGCTGACGGCCGGCTCGACGCGATCAGCACCGAGAACCTGGTCCTGGCGGGGTTCGCCGAGCAGGAGCCGGGCCGCTTCAGGCTGCTGAACGACCCCGTCAGCACCGAGGACTGGGGGGTCGGCGTCAAGAAGGGCGACGCCTCCACCTGCGAGGCCGTCAACCAGGCGATCTCCGCGATGTGGCACGACGGCACGGCCACGCGGCTGCTGCACAGGTGGTTCGGGAAGACGGGGCTCAAACTGCCGTCGTCCCTGCCGAAGCCCGTAGGGTGCCCCTGAACTGTGGGGACCGCCCCACGCCGTTGCCGATCTTCCGGCAGGATGCGGGTATGCCTTTCTGGCCCTCCCCCATCTCGACCAGAGACGTGGCCGCCTCCGGCGTGCGCCCCGGCTGGCCCACGGCCCAGGACGGCCGGATCTGGTGGACCGAGGACCGTCCGGACGAGGGCGGGCGCACCACGATCGTGCGCCGCGACGCCGACGGCACCCGGCATGACCTGCTGCGGGCCCCGTGGAGCGCGCGCACCAGAGTCCACGAGTACGGCGGCAGGCCGTACGCCGTCACACCTGGGGGCGAAGTGGTCTTCGCCAACCTCAAAGACCAGCGCCTGTACATTCTGGGCGATTACGGCGAGCCGAAACCCATCACGGACGAAGGTTCCCGCTACGCGGACCCGCTGGTGCGCGACGGCCGGGTCTGGTGCGTACGCGAGCGCCACGCCGAGGAGGGCAAGGTCACCCGGGCGATCGTATCGATCTCGCTGGACGGCGGCGAACTGCGCGAGTGGGCCACCGGCTGCGACTTCTACGCCTCCCCCGCCCTCTCCCCCGACGGGCGGCATCTGGCCTACGTCTGCTGGAACCACCCGCGCATGCCCTGGGACGGCACCGAGCTGCGCGTCGCCCGGCTGTCGGGCGGCGGCGCCTGGACGGTGAAGGGCGGCCCGGCGGAGTCCGTGCTGGCCCCGGCCTGGAAGGACGACACCAGCCTCTACCTGGTCTCCGACTGCTCCGGCTGGTGGAACCTCTACGAGGTCGGCCTGCGCGGCGACGGGCTGCGGGCGATCCACGCCGCCGAGGAGGAGTTCGCGCTGCCGCCGTGGCGGCTGGGCGGGCACCCGTACACCGTGCTCGACGACGGGCGCCTCGCGGTCCTGCACGGCCGCGGCGACCTGCGGCTGGGCGTGCTGGACCCGGTCTCGGGCACGCTGACCGACCTCGACGTGCCCTACGACGGGTGGGACGCGGCGCTGGCCGCCGAGGGCACCTCCGTGGTCGGCGTCGGGTACGCCTCCACGGTCCCCCGGTCGGTCGTCAGCGTGGACGTGGCGTCCGGCGAGGCCCACGCGCTCAAGAGCGACCTCGCGCGGCTGCCCGACCGGTCCTACCTGCCCGTCCCGCGCGCGGTCGAGTCGCCGGCGCCCGCCTTCCTCTACCCGCCGCACGGCCCGGCGACCGAGGGCACGCCGCCCTACGTGATCTTCGTGCACGGGGGGCCGACCTCGCACGCCGACACCGCGCTCGACCTGGAGAAGGCGTTCCTGACCTCGCGCGGCATCGGGGTGCTCGACGTCAACTACGGCGGCTCGACCGGCTACGGCAGGGCCTACCGCGAGCGGCTGAAGGGGCAGTGGGGGCTGGTCGACGTGGCGGACACGATCGCCGCCGCCGAATGGCTGGCCGCCGAGGGGCTGGCCGACCCCGGCAGGATCGCGGTGCGCGGGGGCAGCGCGGGCGGGTGGACCGTGATGGCGGCCTGCTGCCGGTCCGGCGTGTTCGCGGGCGGGGTGTCGTACTTCGGCGTCAGCGCGCTCGCGCCCCTCGCGGCGCACACCCACGACTTCGAGTCGCGGTACGTGGAATGGCTGGTGGGGCCGGAGGACCCCGAGGTGTACGCCTCCAGGGAGCCGCTCGCCCTCGTGGCCGGCGTGAGCTGCCCCATGCTGCTCCTGCAGGGGCTCGACGACCCCGTGGTGCCGCCCGCGCAGTCGGAGGCGTTCGCGGACGCGCTGTCGGAGCGGGGCGTGCCGTGCACGTATCTGGCGTTCGAGGGCGAGTCGCACGGCTTCCGCCGCACGGAGACGCGGATGACCGCGCTGGCCGCTGAATTGGCCTTCTACCAGCAGCTTTTTACCTAATGTCGTAATTTACTTACAGAATTCGTACCAAATCGATATTACTTACTAGTCGCTAATCATCATCGGTTGCATAACCGGCTTTTCGCTTGCGCTCCCTCGCGCGTGAACATGCAAGGTGGGACGTGCTCCGCGGCCACGGCGCACGCCCCACACGGCCAGCCATGCACGCCCCGCATCTCGGCACGAGGGAGGCCAGATGGCCAGCATGCGCCATTTCAGCATTGCCGTGGCGGTCTTCGCAACTTTGTTCGCCACCGCCTGCCAAACGGACACCGGAGCCACGAACTCCGCCCCGCCCACCTCCGCCGCCCCCGGCCAGCCCGTTTCCGGGGGCACGCTCCGGCTCGTGGGCGGCGGGGACGTCGACCACCTCGACCCCACCAGCTCGTACTACACGGTCACCAACGGGATCCTGCGCACGTACGCCCGCGGGCTCTTCGGGCTCAACGGGGTGGCGAGCGGGTCCGACACCACCAAGGGCTTCACGCTCGTCCCCGACGTCGCCTCCGAACTGCCCACGGCGGGCAACGGGGGCCTGAGCGCCGACGGGCTCACGTACACGATCAAGCTCCGTGACGGCGTGCAGTGGGACACCCAGCCGCCGCGCGAGGTGACGGCGGGCGACTTCGTCCGCGGCTTCAAGCGGATCTGCAACCCGGTGGCGGGCTCCGGCGCGCCCGGCTACTACACGAGCACGATCAAGGGCATGAAGGCGTACTGCGACGCGTACGCCAAGGCGTTCACCAAGGCCAAGCCCACCGCCGCGGCGCTGGCCGACTTCCAGAACTCCCACGAGATCGCGGGCGTCCAGGCCAAGGACGACAAGACGCTGGTCTTCACGCTGACCCAGCCCGCCAGCGACTTCCTCAACATCCTGTCACTGAACTTCTCCGTGGCCGCCCCCAAGGAGTACGACCAGTACGTGCCGGACGACGCCACGTTCCGGCAGCACACGATCTCCGACGGCCCGTACAAGGTCACCCAGTACGTGGCCACCAAGTCGATCAGGCTGGAGCGGAACCCGGCCTGGAAGCAGGAGTCGGACCCGATCCGGCACCAGTACGTGGACGCCATCGAGGTCAAGATGGGCGTGAACGAGCCGGACGCGGTGCAGCAGCAGCTTGAGGCCGGCAGCGCCGACCTGTCGTGGGACCTGCCGGTGCCGACCGCGCAGATCCCGCGGCTCAAGAGCTCGGGCGACCCCAACTTCACTATCTTCCCCGGCGCGGTGAGCAACCCGTACATCGTCTTCAACCTGCAGAGCAAGAACGCCGGCGGCGCCATGGGCAAGCTCAAGGTCCGCCAGGCCATCGAGTACGCGGTCAGCAAGGTCGCCATCGCCAAGGTCTACGGCGGCGCCGACGTGGCCACGCCGCTGCACACCGCGATCCCGCCGGGCAACATCGGATACCAGGAGTACAACCCGTACCCGAGCCCCGGTGACGCGGGCGACCCGGCCAAGTGCAAGCAACTGCTCACCGAGGCCGGCTACCCGAACGGGCTGACGCTCATCGGCGCCTTCCGCAACGCGGGCAACCACCCGGCCAACTTCCAGTCGTACTCGGCCGACCTGCAGAAGTGCGGGATCACCGTCAAGGGCCTGCCGGTCCGGCAGGGCGACTACTACGGCGCCTTCCTGCAGAACCCGTCCATCGCCAAGGCCAGCAAGTGGGACATCTCGGCGCCCGGCTGGGTCCCCGACTGGTACGGCAACAACGGCCGCGCGGTCGTCCAGCCGCTGTTCGAGACCAACTGCACGCCCGGCACCAGCAACTACGGCTGCTACAGCAACCCCAAGGTGGACTCGCTGATCAAGCAGGCGCTGGCCGAGCAGGACCAGGCCAAGTCGGCCGCACTGTGGCACCAGGTCGACACGACGGTGATGGGCGACGCGGTGATCGTGCCGCTCAACAACCAGAACACGCCGATCTACAAGAGCAAGCGGGTGCAGAACGCCCTGTACCTGCCGGCGTTCCAGCTCTACGACTTCACCAACATCTGGCTCAACCCCAACAACCCGTGATGAGCCTGCTCGAGGTGACTGACCTCCGCGTGGCCTTCCCCACGTCCGACGGCGTGGTGCAGGCCGTGCGGGGGCTGTCGTTCCGCATCGAACGCGGCCGCACGCTGGCGATCGTCGGCGAGTCCGGCAGCGGCAAGACGGTGGGCACCCAGGCCATCCTGGGGCTCACCCCCGAGGCCGACATCTCGGGCACCGCCGTGTTCGACGGCGTCAACCTGCTCGAACTCGACAGCGAGCGGCTGCGCCACATCCGCGGCGCCGAGATCAGCGTGGTCTTCCAGGATCCGCTGACCAGCCTGCACCCGCTCTACAAGGTGGGCTGGCAGATCGAGGAGCTGATCCGGGTGCACCGGCCGGACACCTCGCGCGGCGAGGCCAGGAGGCGGGCGGTCGAGCTGCTCGGCCTGGTCGGCATCCCCCGGCCGGATCGCCGGGTGGACGACTACCCCCACCAGTTCTCCGGCGGCATGCGGCAGCGGGCGATGATCGCGATGTCGCTCGCCCTCAACCCGAAGCTGATCGTGGCCGACGAGCCGACCACGGCGCTCGACGCGACCGTGCAGGCGCAGATCCTGGAGCTCATCGCGCGGGTGCAGGCGGAGTTCGGGATCGCGCTCATCCTCATCACGCACGACCTCGGCGTGGTGGCGGGGATGGCCGACGAGGTGCTGGTCATGTACGCCGGGCTCGCCGTGGAGCGGGCCGACCGGCGCACGCTCTACTACCGGCCGCACCACCCGTACACCAAGGGGCTGCTGGAGTCGATCCCGGGCAGCAGCGGGGACCGGGGCGGGCGGCTGCGGCCCATCCCCGGCTCGCCGCCCAGCCTGATCGCCCCTCCGTCCGGGTGCGCCTTCCACCCGCGCTGCCCGTACGCGATGCCGGTCTGCTCGGCCGAGCGGCCGCCCCTGGCCACGGTCACGGGCGCGGTCACGAGCACCGGCGCGGGAGCGGTCACCGGTGCGGGCGCGGGTAGCCACGCCTCGGCCTGCTGGCTGCCGCACGAGGCGGTCGGGCTGGGCGCGGCGGCCGACGCGCTGCGGCTCAAGGCGAAGGAGTCGTGATGCTGCTCGAAGTCTCGAACCTGGTCAAGCACTACCCCATCACCACGGGCGCGCTGGTCAAGCATGTCGTCGGGCAGGTCCAGGCGGTCGACGGGGTCAGCTTCGCGCTCGCCCCCGGCGAGACTCTGGGCCTGGTCGGCGAGACCGGCTGCGGCAAGTCGACGCTCGCCCGCTGCATCGCGGGGCTGCATCCGGTCACCTCCGGCAGCGTGCGGTTCGACGGCGCGGACATCACGAACCTGTCCAGGAAGCGCATGCGCCCCTACCGCCGCGACATCCAGGTCATCTTCCAGGACCCGTACGGCTCGCTGAACCCGCGCCGCCGGGTCGGGTCGATCATCGCCGACCCGCTCGTGATCCACCGAGTCATGAGCGGCGACCGGCTCCGCCGGACCGTGCAGGAGCTGATGGAGCGGGTCGGGCTCAACCCGGAGCACTACAACCGGTTCCCCGCGGAGTTCTCCGGGGGGCAGCGGCAGCGGATCGGGGTGGCCAGGGCGCTGGCGCTGCGGCCCCGGCTGATCATCTGCGACGAGCCGGTGTCGGCGCTCGACGTGTCCATCCAGGCGCAGATCCTCAACCTGCTGAAGGACCTGCAGGCCGAGTTCGGGCTGACGTACCTGTTCATCGCCCACGACCTGTCCGTCGTCCGGCACATCAGCGACCGGATCGCGGTCATGTACCTGGGCAAGGTGGTCGAGGTGGGGGACGCGGAGCCGGTGTACGAACGGCCGCGGCACCCCTACACGAACGCGCTGCTGTCGGCGACGGCGGTCGCCGACCCGGACGAGGCGGAGCGGCGGCAGCGGATCGTGCTGACCGGGGACGTGCCCTCGCCGATCGACCCGCCGTCCGGGTGCCGGTTCCATCCGCGGTGCCCCCGGGCCCAGGAGGTCTGCTCGTCCGTGGAGCCGCAGCTTGAAGGGCCGGTGGCTTGCCACTTCCCCATTGAGGTGGTCGTATGACGCTGACCGAGATCAGACCCGGCGCCGTCGCCTCCCAGGGGATAGCCGGGCGCGGGCCCTGGCAGCTCGCCTGGCGCCGGATCAGGACCGACCGGGTCGCCATGGTGTCCGGCCTCGTCGTCGTCCTGCTGTGCGCGCTGGCGCTCGCCGCGCCGCTCATCGCCGCCTGGAACGGCCACGGCCCCGACGACCAGTTCCGCGACACCGGCATCACGGCCCAGGGGCTGCCGGTGCCGCCGAACGGGGAGTTCTGGTTCGGCACCGACCGGCTCGGGCGCGACCTGTTCATCAGGGTCCTGTACGGGGCCCGGGTCTCGCTGCTCGTCGGCGTGGTCGCCACCGGCCTGGCGGCGCTGGTCGGGGTGGTCGTGGGGCTGCTGGCCGGATACTACGGCGGCGTCGTGGACACCGTGCTGTCGCGGCTCATGGACGTGGTGCTGTCGTTCCCGTACCTGATCTTCGCGATCGCGGTGGTGTCCATCGCCGGGCCCTCGCTGACGGCCACGATCGGGGTGATCGCGTTCTACTCGTGGGCGGCCATCGCCCGCGTGGTGCGCGGGCAGACGTTGTCGCTGAAGGAGCGCGAGTACGTCGAGGCGGCCCGGTCCATGGGGGCGGGCGACTTCCGGATCATGTTCGTGGACATCCTGCCGAACCTGCTCGCCCCCGTCATCGTGCTGACCACGCTGCTGGTGCCGGCGGCCATCGTGTTCGAGTCGACGCTGTCGTACCTGGGGCTGGGCATCGTCCCGCCCACCCCGTCGTGGGGGAACCTGCTGAGCGAGGCGCAGGGGTTCTACCGGGTGGCGTACTGGTACCTGGGGTTCCCGGCCGCCACGCTGCTGGTCACCACGCTCGCGTTCAACCTGGTGGGCGACGGGATCAGGGATGCCATCGATCCTCGGATGGAGCGCCTGTTCAGCCGCCGCCGCCGTACTCGTAAGGGGGCGTGATGCTCCGCGCGTTCCTGCTGCGACGGGCCCTGCTCGGCCTGCTCGTGCTCTGGTTGGTCACCCTCGGGACATTCCTGCTGTTCTTCGTCGCGCCGAGCGATCCCGCCAGGACGCTGGCCGGGCGGCAGGCCACGCCCGAGCAGGTGGAGCTGATCCGGCACAACCTCGGCCTCGACCGGCCCATCCTCGTCCAGTATCTGGACTACCTGGGCAGGCTGCTCCACGGCGACCTCGGCCAGTCGTACTTCTCCGGCGAATCGGTCGGCAAGCTCCTGGCCGCCGACTTCCCGCCGACGTTCTCGCTGGTGCTGGGGGGCGCGGTGCTGTGGTTCACGCTCGGCGTCGGCGCGGGCGTGCTCAGCGCCACCCGGGTCCGGTCGCTGATGGATCGCGGCCTGACGCTGCTGGCGCTGGCCGGGGTCTCCATGCCGACGTTCGTGGTGGGCCTGCTGCTGTTGTACTTCCTGTTCTTCCAGCTCACCATGGCGGGGGCGCCCATCCTGCCGCCGGACTCGTACGTGCCGTTCTCGCAGAACCCCGCCGAATGGGCCCGCCACCTGATCCTGCCGTGGATCACACTGGCCACGGTCCAGGCGGCGTCGTACGCCCGTCTCACCCGCGGCTCCATGCTGGACGTGCTCGGCGAGGACTACATCCGCACGGCCCGGGCCAAGGGGGTGCCCGAGCGGCGCGTGATCTACCGGCACGGCCTCCGGGCCGCGCTCACGCCGGTGGTGACGCAGCTCGGGGTGGACGTGGGCACGCTGATCGGCGGGGTGGTGGTGACGGAGTCGGTCTTCGGGCTCGGCGGGGTGGGGCAGGCGGTGGTGCAGGCGTTCGTCAGCGGGGACCTGCCCGTGATCATGGGCGTGGTGACGCTGGCGACGACCGCGGTGGTGGTGGCGAACTTGGTGGTGGACGTCGCGTACGGTCTCCTCGACCCCCGCATCCGCCTCGCCTGACGTCCCCCTGACGCTCCCCGGACCTCCCCAGACCTTCCTGGACCTCCCCGGACCGTCGGACTCCGGCGGGCGTGCTCCGGCGCCTCAGCCTCCCTCAGGCCCCGCCACGCCCGCCGGCCCACCACCACAGACCCCATCCACCCGAACTACGGACGCCCAGCCCCCTCAACCATCGCCACACCCGCCGCCCCACCACGGACGGCCTATCTCGCGAACTCGGTGGCCCGAGACTCCCTCACCACTGTGATGCGAATCTGCCCCGGGTAGGTCAACTCCTCCTCCACCTGCTTGGCCACATCACGGGCGATCACCTGAGCCTGGATGTCGTCGATCGCATCCGGCTTGACCATGACCCGGATCTCCCGCCCGGCCTGCATGGCGAAGACCTTCTCCACGCCCTCGTACGACTGCGCGATCTCCTCCAGCCGCTCCAGGCGCTTGACGTACGCCTCCAGGGACTCGCGGCGGGCACCGGGACGGCTGCCGCTGATCGCGTCGGCGGCCTGCGTGAGAACCGCTTCGACGGTACGCACCTCGACCTCATTGTGGTGCGCCTCGATGGCGTGCACCACGTCCTCCTCCTCGCCGTACCTGCGGGCGATCTCCGCCCCGATCAGCGCGTGGCTGCCCTCGACCTCGTGCGTGAGGGCCTTGCCGATGTCGTGGAGGAGCGCGCAGCGCTTCATCAACGCCTGGTTCATCTTCAGCTCGGCGGCCATGATGCCGGCGATGTGCGCGGACTCGATCAGGTGCTTGAGCACGTTCTGCCCGTACGACGTCCGATACCTGAGCTGCCCGAGCAGCAGCGTCAGCTCGGGATGCATGTCGGTGATGCCCAGCTCGACCAGGGCGTCCTCGCCGGCCCGCGCGCAGAGGTCCTGCACTTCCTGGCGGCTGCGGTCGTGCGCCTCCTCGATGCGCTGCGGGTGGATGCGCCCGTCCAGCACGAGCTTCTCCAGCGTCAGCCGGGCCGTCTCCCTGCGCACGGGATCGAAACACGACAGCAGCACAGCCTCTGGAGTGTCGTCGATGATGAGGTTCACGCCGGTCGTGGACTCGAAGGCCCGGATGTTCCGCCCTTCGCGCCCGATGATCCTGCCCTTCATCTCATCGCCGGGCAGATGCAGCACGCTGACGACCGACTCCGCCGTCTGCTCCGCCGCCACCCGCTGCACGGCCAGCGTCACGATCTTGGTGGCCCGCTTCTCGCCCTCCTTGCGGGCGTCGCCCTCGATCTCCCGGACGATCAGCGCGGCCTCGCGCTTGGCCTGGTTCTCAATCTCCTTGACCAGCTCGGCCTTGGCCTGTTCGCCGGTCAGCCCGGAGACCCGTTCGAGGATGGTCCGCCGCTCCCCCTCGACCTGGAGCAACTCCTCGCGCCGGTCGGCCAGCTCGACCTCGGTCTCGCCCAGCTTCCTGTCGCGCTCGGTCTGCCGCCTGGCCTCCTCGTCCAGCCGCTGCTCCCGCTCGGCCAGCCGAGCCTCCCGCCGTTCGAGGTCGGCGCGCAGCTCCTTGAGCTCGGACTTGAGGGTCCGGCTCTCCTCCTCGACCTCCCGCCGCAGCTGCGCGGCGCTCTCGCCGGCCTTCTCCGACCTGCGCAGGATCTCCTGGGCGTCGGTCTCGGCCTTGAGCCGGATCTCCCGCGCCTCCTCACGCGCCCGCTCGAGCTCCTCGTGCACGGCCTGCTGCTGCTCGGGGGTGGCCTTGGACGCGCGTGGCAGACTGCCCGAAGTGCGCCTTATGACGACGAGAAGCGCGACAATCATCCCGAACGCGAGCACGAGCACCGCCACCATCAGCACCACGACAAGCGGCCCCATGTGCGCCCCGCCCTCCTCGCGTCGTCAACACCTCATAACGCGGCCACAAACAGGAGGGGTCACAAGCGCGCCACGAAAAGCCCGGTCGGCGTCGGGATCGATATACAGCCAAGACTGACCGGGCGTCGACTCGTAAAGCCGACACCTCGTCCGCCTAGATCAACCAGCCTCGTTCGTCCGTCGTTCACCGGTATGGCAATCCGCACTGCGCGGAGTAACTCCTCACTGCCGTCGAGGTTATGCGTCGAACAGGTCACGAGCAAGCAAACGCGTCATCAAGCGTGTCCTACGGGCCTGCATCTCCACAGATACCTTCGGGCAAGGCAGGAGACATGTATGGGCAAGAGAGCACATGCGAGTGCAGGAGCACCGGCACCCGCATATGCACTCGCAATCCCTGCCGTACTCGCAGCTGCAGGTGCAGGAGCACATGCAGACGATCACTCAGCCACCCCCGGGCACCCCCAGAAAACCACGGACCCAAGAAAACACAGGACCACGGACGCCACGGACGCCACGGACGCCACGGACGCCACGGACGCCACGGACGCCACGGAACTGAGGCAACCACGGCACCGGGGAAGCCTCACAACGGGGCCATGAAACGGGGCCCGCAGAACCGAAGAAGCCCACAACCAAGGGGCCCTCGGAAGGATGGCCGCGAAGCGGGATCGCGGGAGGGGGCGCGGAAGAGGGTCGCAGGACCGGGAGAGCCGCAGAACGGGGGGAGCTCATGAGGAGGGAGCCGCGGAACGGGGGGTTGCTACGACGGGAAGTCCTCTTCCATCTCGATCCCCTCCTGCTCAAGCGCCTCGCGGATGACGCGGAAGGCCAGGCCCGCGGGGTATCCCTTGCGTGCCAGCATGCCCGCCAGCCGCCGTGTGCGGGTCTGCGGGTCGAGCGACCGGGTGGAGGCGAGCTTGCGCTCCACCAGCCGCCGGGCCGTCTCCGCCTCCTGGTCGGAGTCCAGCCGTTCGACTGCTTCCTTGACCGTGTCGGTGTCCACACCGCGATGACGCAGCTCGGCGGCCAGGGCGCGCTTGGCCAGACCTCGGCCGTGGTGCCGGGAGTCGACCCACGCCGCGGCGAACGCCTCGTCGTTGATCAGCCCCAGCTCGGAGAAGCGGCTGAGCACCGCTTCGGCGGCCTCGTCGGGTACGTTACGTTTCCGGAGAGCCTCGGCGAGCTGGGCCCGCGTCTTGGGCGCCATGGTGAGCAACCGAAGGCAGATGGCCCGCGCCACCGACTCCGGATCGGCCTCCCGCCCGCCCCCGTCGAAGCCCTCGTCACTCAGCCCGGACCCGCCAGACCCCCCACCGCTGAGTCCGCGCCCGCCAGACCTCCCGTCACTGGGCCCAAACCTGCCAGACCTCCCACCACTCAGCCCTGACCTGCCAGACCTCCTGCCACCCCGCCCGGCTCCGCCAGAGCTCCCGCCGCTCTGCCCGCCTCCGCCGAAGCCGTCACCATCACGCTCGGCCCCGGAGAAGCCCTCGCCAGCAAGCCCGGATCCATCCAGCCCAGATCCATCAAGTCCGGGTCCAGCAAACCCGTCGCCGTCATGCTCGGCTCCCGTGAAGCCCCGGCCGCGACGCCTGGACCTGCCAGAACGCCCATCACCACGCCCCGTCCCGGCAGAACCCCCACCACTGCGGCCGGCCTCGCCGAAGCCTTCCTTATCAGGCCAGGCCCCGGCGAACCCATCGCTACCTCGCGTGCTCCCAGCGAAGCCGTCGCCGCCTCGTGTGCTCCCGGTGAACCCCTCACCGCCTAGCGTGCCCCCAGCGAAGCCGCCACCATCCTGCGCAGCCTCGGCGGAGGTCCCGCTGTCGTGCCAGGGCTCGGCAGGGGCTTCGGCAGCAGGCGCCTCGGACGGCCGGCTTTGCCCGCGTCCCTTTCTCGCGGTCCGTCCGTTGGAGGTGCTGGATCGCCGTCCTCTGCCCGATCCTTTCTTGCCGGTCTCAGCGTCGTCCGGCTGTTGGGCCGAGAACCAACTGCTACCCGCGAGCACCTCGGAGTGCCACCCACCGTCCCCCCGGTCGGCAGGCGCGGCCTCAGTGGCCTCAATAGCCTCAGTGGCCTCAGCGGGAGAGCGCCGTCCCCTGGTGTGGCCCCGTCCACCGGCGGAGTCCCCCCGGCCCTCACCGGCAGCACCACCAGCGGGGCCAGCTGGGCCACCGGCGGCGTCAGGGTGGCCAGGGGCAACCTGGCTGTCCGAGCCACTGTGGCCGTCGACAGGCAGATGGCCGTCGACAGGTGGACGACCGTCGGCAAGCGGATGGCCGTCAGCAGGTGGATGGCCGTCGACAGGCGGGTCGGGCGGATTCGTGGTGGCGATCGGGGGTTCGTCGTGATCGTCTGCGCCGGTCTGCGCCTTGGTGGCGGGCCGGGATTTGTGCTGATCGACTGCTCGGGCCTGGGGCTCGGCGGTGGTGCGGGAGTCGTGCTGGTCGTCGGTGTCGTCGCCGAAGAAGGGGTGTCGGCCGGTGCGTTCCTTGTACAGGTGGCTGGTGGCCTCCTCCACCTCGATGGGCGCATGATCGTCGGAGCGTACGGCGTCGTCCCGTCCGCCGGTGACGGTGGACTCCTGGTCCGGCCCGGACTCACTTTCGGCCTCGGCGCGTTGGCGGGTGCGGTGCTCGCGCCACTCGTCGACCGACGGCCAGCCGTCCGCGGCCGAGCGGGCCAGGTCGCTGCCCCGGGAGGGGTCGGGGCGGACTGGCCGGGCGCCCCCGGATTGGGGCGCCGGTGGCCGGTTCGGGTCACTCATGGGAGGGGACACGGTCGCTCATGGGGCGGACGATCAGACGTCACCCGGCTTCGGGGTGGACTTCGAGCCGCGGCCGGAAGGAGCGGCGGCCGGGGCAGGGGCGGCGGCAGCGGCTTCGACCGGGGCGTCGAGACGGGGGCCTACGCCCAGCTTGTCCTTGATCTTCTTCTCGATCTCGTTGGCCATGTCGGGGTGGTTCTTCAGGAAGTTGCGGGCGTTCTCCTTGCCCTGGCCGAGCTGGTCGCCCTCGTACGTGTACCAGGCGCCGGACTTGCGGACGAAGCCGTGCTCCACGCCCATGTCGATGAGGCCGCCCTCACGGGAGATGCCCACGCCGTAGAGGATGTCGAAGTCGGCCACGCGGAAGGGCGGGGCCATCTTGTTCTTCACGACCTTGATCCTGGTGCGGTTGCCGACCGCCTCCGTGCCGTCCTTGAGGGTCTCGATGCGGCGGATGTCCATCCGGACCGAGGCGTAGAACTTGAGCGCCTTACCACCGGTCGTGGTCTCGGGGCTGCCGAACATGACGCCGATCTTCTCGCGAAGCTGGTTGATGAAGATGGCGGTGGTGCCGGTGCTGTTGAGCGCGCCGGCGACCTTGCGCAGGGCCTGGGACATGAGGCGGGCCTGGAGGCCGACGTGACTGTCGCCCATCTCGCCCTCGATCTCGGCCTTGGGCACCAGCGCGGCCACCGAGTCGATGACGATGATGTCGACGGCGCCGGACCTGATCAGCATGTCGGCGATCTCCAGCGCCTGCTCACCCGTGTCAGGCTGGGAGACCAGGAGGGCGTCGGTGTCGACCCCCAGCTTCTTGGCGTATTCGGGGTCGAGGGCGTGCTCGGCGTCGATGAACGCCGCGATGCCGCCGGCACGCTGGGCGTTGGCCACCGCATGCAGGGCGATCGTGGTCTTACCGGAGGACTCAGGGCCGTAGATCTCGACGATGCGGCCACGCGGCAGGCCGCCGATGCCGAGGGCGACGTCAAGGGAGATCGACCCGGTGGGGATCACCTCGATGGGAGCTCGGGCGTCGTCGCCCAGGCGCATGACGGAGCCCTTGCCGAACTGTCGCTCGATCTGAGCGAGGGCGGTCTCGAGGGCCTTCTCGCGGTCGTTGATTGCCATGGGAACTCCCCCTGGAGGGTCGTGGTCCGATCAGTCGAGTGAAAGCTACGGCCTGCCACCGACATTTTTCCGCGACTGCCGGAGAAGACGTGGCTCGGGCGGAACCCATCGTAGCCGAACGGCTGTTCGATCACAGCAGGAACACGCAGGTCGCCGTCAATCACCCGCCTTCGGGGCGGCGAGGAGCCCGAGCGCCGTCCTGAACAGCTCAGGAGGGCACTGTTCGGGAGCGAGGAGGGTGAGCAGGCGCATGCCGATGTCCAGCGACTTCAGTATGGCGTCGGCCTGCTCGTACGGGAGCTCTCCCAGCCCGCTGCCGGGAGGCGCGAGGGGGTGGCGGCCGGGGCGGCCCGGCGGGAACAACAGGGCGACGAGCTGGTCGCGGACAGCGGGATGGCGGGTGGCGTGGATCATGAGCTCGGTGGTCATAGCTTCACGGGGCGCCGGCCGTTCGAGATCTCCGGCCCGCGGACCGTCGAGATCCCGTTCGCGGCGACCGATCCGCTGCCAGGGAGCGATCGGCACGAGCGTCCTGTCGAATTTCCTGTCCACGGTCGACTATCCGGCCGGGAAGCTCGTCCTGCGCAGGAACGGCCGCGTCCGGCCTGAGCACAGCATGCCCATGTGGTATCTGGGCGACCACTTCCTGCTGTCCCACGGCACCGTGAACGGCCTGGAGCGGATGGTGTTCCTCGTCGACACCGGGGGCGGCGACATCGGCTTCACCGCTCCCCCCGCCACCTTCGAGGCCGCCGGCATCCCGATCCCCCCGGGTGGCGGCCTTCACCCGGTGACCGTGGACGAGGTGACGCTCGGCTCCGTCATCCGCCGCCGGGTGCCCGGGTTGTCCGGCGCGTTCCCCGACTGGTTCGAGCACGGTTTCGGCTTCCGCATCGGGGGTCTGCCCACGCACGAGTTCTTCAAGCCGTATGCGCTCACGTTCGACTTCGGACGCATGCGCATCCTCGTGAACACGCCCCGCTGATGTTGGCCACCAATGTGTTGTCCGGGCGGTGAGCTGGGGAGACTCACAGCAGGGGCGAAGGTTGGAGGCGGCGAGTGGCGAGCGGCTACAACAGGGAACGGCGCACCCATCTGGAGGCACTCGCCGAGGTGCTCCCCCATCACGGCCTGGTCAGTCGCATGGTGGGCACCGACGATCCGGTGCTGTGGGTCTGGCACCCGCGTACGGGCCGCCAGACGATCATCTTCGCCACCCCGTCGCACCGGGGATGGACGTTCCTGTGGTCGCCCGGCGGGCAGGGCAGCGTGGAGGAGCTGGAGCTCACGGCCACCGCGTTGCGGCAGGCCCTGGACGGGGCGCAGCCCTGACGCCGCGGAAGCTAGCGGAGCTGCGGAAGCTAGCGGAGCTTGGGCGAGACGTCCTCCACCTGGCAGACCGCGCGCCAGACGGTCTTGGCGCTCTCTCCGTCGGCCAGCGCCTGCACGACGGTCCGTCCGCCCAGGGGCGCGAGCACGTAGTCGCGGGCCCACGAATCGGCGTACGTGTCACCGAAGTGAGCTTTCATCCGTCTCCAGAACTCCGTCAGGCGCATGGATCCAAGTATGGAATCACCTGGGGGGTGGGTAGGACACCCCCATGCCAAAGACCCCCAAGTCTTCGCCCCCGAAGACAGCCAAGACGAAGGCCAACAGGGCCAGACGACGCCAGTTACTGCTCACGGTGCGGGTGGCCGTACAGAAGGAGAAGGCCGAGCGATCGGAGAGGCACGCGGGCATCAGGCAGGAGCCCCGTGCGGGCAAGCCGCGTACGCGCAGGGCGTCGCGGCGCTAGGGCGGACCCGCGGTCACAGCACGCGCGAGCCGTACATCTCACCGAGATGGTCGGCGAGCAGCTCCAGCCGGGCGCCATCGGGGTCCTTGAAGTAAATGGAGGCGCCGCTCTCTATCTGGTGCGGCACGCCGGCCATCTCCAGCTTCCCGCGCAGCCGCTCCCAGGTGGCAGGGTCGACGGAGATCGCGACGTGGTGCAGCCCGCCCAGCACCTCTTGGTACGGCCCGAGGTCGAGGCCGGGGAAGTCGAAGAACGCGAGCAGATTGCCGTTGCCGATGTCGAAGAAGAAGTGGTTGGAGCCCTTGTAGTCACGGTTCTCGATGATCTCGGTGAGCGGGAACTCCAGGAGCTCCTGGTAGAACTTGATGGTGCGTTCCACATCCGACGAGAGCAGGGCCATGTGGTGCAGGCCCCGGGCGCTGCTCGATGGCCGGTGCGGTAAGACGTAACGCTGCCTCATCTCGGCTCGGCGGGCTTCGATGGCCGCATAGTCGATGGTCACGGTCGCTGTATGTCCGCCTAGGCCCCCGCTCAACCGCCCGCCGGGGGGCCAAATGCGTTTTCTGTCGGTGGCGCGAGGCAATATGTGCTGGTGAGCTCGCTAGACCAGTTCAGCCAGGTGACCAGGCAATGGTTCGCCGGGGCCTTCGAAGCTCCCACGGCCGCCCAGGAGGGGGCGTGGGAGTCGATCTCGCGCGGCGACAACACCCTGGTCGTCGCTCCCACCGGTTCGGGCAAGACGCTGGCGGCGTTCCTCTGGTCGCTCGACAGGCTGGCGTTCGAGAAGACCGCGCCCGCCGCGCCCGGGGCCGAGCCCGCCGTACCTGAGGCCGAGCCCGACGCACCCAAGAAGCGCGCGCCTGGATCCGCCGTGCATAGACCCTCCGCGCCCGGGCGCGGCGCCGGGAGCAAGGGCGCTCCGAAGGGGACGCGGGTGCTGTACGTGTCGCCGCTCAAGGCCCTGGCCGTGGACGTCGAGCGCAACCTGCGCGCGCCGCTGGCCGGTCTCAAGCAGACGGCGCGCCGGCTCGGGCTGCCGGTGCCGGAGATCTCGGTGGCGATCCGCTCGGGCGACACCCCCTCGGAGGATCGCAGGCGTTACGCCGCCAAGCCGTCCGACATCCTGATCACGACGCCCGAGTCGCTGTTCCTGCTGCTCACCAGCCAGGCGCGCGAGGCGTTGCGCGGCGTGGAGACGGTGATCGTGGACGAGGTCCACGCGGTCGCGGCCACCAAGCGCGGCGCCCATCTGGCGCTCAGCCTGGAGCGGCTCGACGCGCTGCTCGACAAGCCGGCGCAGCGGATCGGGCTGTCGGCGACGGTGCGGCCGGTGAGCGAGGTTGCGGCGTTCCTGGGCGGCACGCGGCCGGCCGCGGTCGTGCAGCCGCCGTCGGAGAAGCGGATCGAGGTCGAGGTCGTCGTCCCCGTCGAGGACATGACGGAGATGGAGGGCCGGCCGCGGGCGGAGGGGGCGGAGGAGTTCGCCCCTGAGCCGGGCAACCGGTCGATCTGGCCCCATGTGGAGGACCGGCTGTTCGACCTGATCGGGGCGCACAGCTCGACGATCGTCTTCGCCAACTCGCGGCGGCTGGCCGAGCGGCTGTGCACCCGCCTCAACGAGCTCGCGTACGAGCGGGAGAACGGCGGCGCCGAGGCCGTCGACCTGTCCATCTGGGAGACGGGGCCGGCCGCCGCCCCGGCCCGGCCGCCCCAGCGGATGCCGGCCGACATGATGGCGCAGGCCGGGGCCGCCAAGGGCGTCGTGACCGAGATCGTGCGCGCGCACCACGGCTCGGTCTCCAAGGAGGAGCGGGCGCAGATCGAGGAGGCGCTCAAGTCGGGCCGGCTGCCCGCCGTGGTCGCCACCTCCAGCCTGGAGCTGGGCATCGACATGGGCGCGGTCGACCTGGTCGCGTGCGTGGAGGCGCCGCCGAGCGTGGCCAGCGGGCTGCAGCGCATCGGGCGGGCCGGCCACCAGGTCGGCGCGGTGTCCAAGGGCGTGATCTTCCCGAAGTACCGGGGCGACCTGGTGCAGACGGCCGTGGTGGCCGAGCGGATGAAGAGCGGCCAGATCGAGGAGCTGCGCTATCCGCGTAATCCGCTCGACGTGCTGGCGCAGCAGATCGTGGCGATGACCGCGCTCGACGAGTGGACGGTCGACGAGCTGGAGTCCGTGGTCAAGCGGGCCGCCCCCTACGCCACGCTGCCCAGGACCGCCCTGGAGGCCACGCTCGACATGCTGGCCGGGCGCTATCCGAGTGAGGAGTTCGCCGAGCTGCGGCCACGCGTCGTCTGGGACCGGGTCACCGGCACCCTCCAGGGCCGTCCGGGCGCGCAGCGGCTGGCGGTCACCAACGGCGGCACGATCCCCGACCGCGGCCTGTTCGGCGTCTTCCTGGTGGGCGAGAAGGCCTCCCGGGTGGGTGAGCTGGACGAGGAGATGGTCTACGAGTCGCGGGTGGGCGACGTGTTCGTGCTGGGCGCGACGTCCTGGCGGATCGAGGACATCACGGCCGACCGGGTGCTCGTCTCGCCCGCGCCGGGCCAGCCGGGCAAGCTGCCGTTCTGGCACGGCGACGCGCCCGGGCGGCCGGCCGAGCTGGGCCGGGCGATCGGGCAGTTCCTTCGCGAACAGGCCAAACACGGCTCGACGGAGCGCATGCGGGAGGCGGGGCTCGACGAATTCGCCTCGGGAAACCTGCTGGCCTACCTCCACGAGCAGCGCGAGGCCACCGGCTACGTCCCCGACGACCGCACCCTGCTCGTCGAGCGTTTCCACGACGAGCTCGGCGACTGGCGCGTGGTCATCCACTCCCCCTACGGCGCGCGGGTGCACGCCCCGTGGGCGCTGGCGATCAACCGCCGGCTGCGCGAGCGCTACGGCATCGACGTGCAGGCCGTCCATTCCGACGACGGCATCGTGCTGCGCATCCCCGACACGCTGGCCGAGCCGCCGACCGACGTGGCCGCGTTCGACGCCGAGGAGATCGAGCAGATCGTCACGGAGGAGCTGGGCGGGTCGGCCATGTTCGCCTCCCGGTTCAGGGAGTGCGCGGGGCGGGCGCTGCTGCTGCCGCGCCGCACGCCGGGCAAGCGCAGCCCTCTGTGGCAGCAGCGGCAGCGCGCCGCCAACCTGCTGGGCGTGGCCTCGCAGTACGCCTCGTTCCCGATCGTGCTGGAGACGATGCGCGAGTGCCTGCAGGACGTCTTCGACGTGCCGGGGCTCGTCCAGCTCATGCGCGACATCGCCGCGCGCCGGGTGCGGCTGGTGGAGGTGGAGACCTCGCAGGCCTCGCCGTTCGCGGCGTCGCTGCTGTTCCACTACGTGGGCGCGTTCATGTACGAGGGCGACGCGCCCCTGGCCGAGCGGCGCGCCCAGGCGCTGGCGCTGGACACCACGCTGCTGGCCGAGCTGCTGGGCCAGGCCGACCTGCGCGAGCTGCTCGACCCCGACGTGATCTCCGACACCGAGCGCGAGCTGGCCAGGCTCGATCGGCCGCTGCGCGACCTGGAGGACCTCGCCGACCTGCTGCGCTCCCACGGGCCGCTGCTCGCGGCCGACGTGAGCGTGCGCGGCGGCGATCCGGCCTGGCTGGAGGGGCTCGAACGCTCCCGGCGGGCCATCCGGGTGCGCATCTCCGGCGAGGAGCAGTGGGCGGCGATCGAGGACGCGGCCCGCATGCGTGACGCGCTGGGTGCGCCGCTGCCGGTCGGGGTGCCCCACGCGTTCCTGGAGCCGGTGCCCGATCCGCTGGCCGACCTGGTGGCGCGGCACGCCCGCACGCGCGGGCCGTTCCACGCGGGCTCGGCGGCGGTTCGGTTCGGGCTGGGCGTGGCCGTGGTGACGGACGCGCTGCGGCGGCTGGCCGCCTCCGGGCGGGTCGTGAACGGGGAGTTCCGGCCCGGCGGGCGGGGCGAGGAGTGGTGCGACGCCGGGGTGCTGCGGATGCTTCGCCGCAGGTCGCTGGCCCGGCTGCGCAAGGAGGTGGAGCCGGTCGCGCCGGAGACCCTGGCCCGCTTCCTGCCCGCCTGGCACGGCATCACCGGCTCCACCTCCGCGGGGCCGGCCGGCGGCCGGGGCGCGAGCGAGGCGGCCCGGGCCATGGACGCGCTGGTCCGCTCGATCGAGCAGCTCCAGGGGGCCGCCGTGCCCGCGTCCGCGCTGGAGACGCTGGTGCTGCCCGCGCGGGTGCCCGGCTACCATCCGGCACTGCTCGACGAGCTGACCTCGTCGGGCGAAGTGATGTGGGCGGGGCAGGGCTCGCTGCCCGGCGGTGACGGGTGGGTGTCGCTCTACTTTGCCGACACCGCGCCGCTGCTGCTGCCCGAGCCTGCCGAGATCACCATGACCCCGCTGCACGAGCGCGTGCTGGAGCTGCTGGGCGGGGGCGGCGCGCTGTTCTTCCGGGGGATCTCCGACCAGCTCGGCTCCCTGGACGACGCGACCCTGGCGGCGGCGCTGTGGGATCTGGTGTGGTCGGGGCGGATCTCCGGCGACACGCTGGCGCCGCTGCGGGCCGCGCTCGGCACCGGCCGTCCCGCGCACCGGCCCGCGACCACGCGGCGCCGCCGGGCCGTGCTGCCGAGCAGGAGCGGGCCGCCTACCGTAGGCGGCCGGTGGTGGCTGCTGCCCGAGCCTGCCGCCGACGCCACCCAGCGGGCGCACGCGCAGGCCGAGGTGCTGCTGGAACGGCACGGCGTGGTGACCCGGGGCGCGGTGACTTCGGAGCGGCTCCCCGGGGGATTTACGCCCATTTATCAGGTCTTGCGGGCGTACGAGGAGGGCGGGCGCTGCCGCCGGGGCTACTTCGTCGAGGGCCTCGGAGGCGCGCAGTTCGCCATGCCGGGTGCGGTCGACCGGATGCGCGCCATGGCGCCGGGCCTCGCCCCGGGCGGGGGTGCGGGGCGTGGTCCAGGCGACGCTCCGGGTGGTGCTCCGGGGCGAGGTCCAGGCGACGCTCCGGGTGGCGGGCCGGAGCCGGGGGCCGGGCGGCGGGCCGTGGTGCTGGCCGCCGCCGACCCGGCCAGTCCGTACGGAGCCGCGCTCCCGTGGCCGCAGCATCCCGGCGAGCTCGGGCACAAGCCCGGCCGGAAGGCCGGTTCGCTGGTCGTGCTCGTGGACGGCCACCTGGTGCTCTACGTCGAACGGGGCGGCAAGACGGTGCTGTCGTTCGCCGACGACGACCGGCTGCAGCCCGCCGTCGACGCGCTCGCGCTGGCGGTGCGGGACGGGGCGCTCGGGAAGCTGACCGTGGAACGGGCCGACGGCGCCGCCATCGTCGAGTCGCCGCTGGCGGCGGCCCTGGAGGCGGCCGGTTTCCACCCCACCCCCCGCGGCCTGCGACTACGCGCCTGAGCGATGGCAGGCCCGGCTCCTTGGTGGTGGCGGTGCCGCTCGGCAGGCGGGGCGCGGTGCGGGAGTCTGTGGTGGAGGGCTTGGGGTTGGTGTGCTTGGTGGGTGGGGGGTTGGTGGTGCCACGGCCGCGAGGTGGGACCCCGACTGTATACGATTGTCGCCTCATGACTGATTTGACGCTGGGCGCGGCCCATCAGACCTTGCGCGACGAGGTCACCCACGAGCTGCGGCGACGCATACTCTCCGGCGAGCTCGCCCAGGGTGCGCGGCTGGTCGAGGATCGGCTGGCCGCGCTGCTCGGCGTCTCGCGCAACCCCGTGCGCGAGTCCATCCGGGTGCTGGCCGCCGAGGGGTTCGTCGAGGTCGTGCCCCGGCTCGGCGCCACCGTCGCGCGGCTGTCGGCGGCGGAGGGCGAGGAGCTCTTCGACGTACGCATGGCGGTCGAGGGCCTGGCGGCGCGGCTGGCCGCGCGCAAGCGCACCCCCGAGTCGGCCGAGCGGCTGCGGCGGGTGCTGGAGCAGGCCAAGGAGGCCGTGGAGAACGGGCGCCTGGAGGAGGTGGCCGATCTCAACACCGCCTTCCACCTGGCCGTGGGCGAGGCGGCGGGCAACTCGTACCTCAGCCTGATGATGAAGCCCATGCTCCTGCGGGCGCAGTGGGTCTTCAGCCAGACCGCCGCCGCCCGCGGCCCGCACTCCTGGAGCGAGCACCTGAGCCTGTGCGAGGCCATCGCGGCGGGCGACGAGGACGAGGCGCAGGCCAGGGCGATCGCGCACGTCGCCGCGGCTCGGCGGTCGTTCCTGACGGCGGTCCGCAGGACAAATCCCCCGAACGATTAGAAAACACTCAGATAACAACACAGGGTCATGAAACACCGGTGAAATGTCAGGTCTTGTATACAGTCTCCTAAACGTTTCAACGGAGGCCCCATGAGACCGTCCCCCAGGCTCGTCGCGGCGCTCGCCGTTCTCCCCCTTGCCCTGGCAGCTTGCGGCGGAGGCGGGTCGAGCGGCACCCCCGCAGCCCCTCCTTCCATAGCCGACGCCTCGGCCGACAATCGGCCGGTCAAGGCGGGCGGCACGCTCAACGTGGCGCTCAGCGCCGACCCCGACGCGCTCGACCCGAGCATCTCGACCACGCTGGTGGGCCGCGAGGTGTTCGCGAACATGTGCGAGAAGCTCTTCGACATCGACGCTCAGTCGAACCTGGTCCCGCAGCTCGCCACCGCCCTGCCCGAGGTCTCCGCCGACGGTAAGGAGGTGACGATCAAGCTGCGCGAGGGCGTGAAGTTCAACGACGGCACGGCGTTCGACGCCGAGGCGGTCAAGAAGTCGCTGGACCGGCACCGCACCTGGGAGAAGTCCGCGCGCCAGGCCGACCTGGCCGCGGTGTCCAAGGTCGCCGTGGTCGACCCCACGACGGTCAAGCTCACGCTGACGCAGGCGTTCACGCCGCTGACCGCGCAGCTCGCCGACCGCGCCGGAATGATCATGTCGCCCAAGGCCCTGGACGCGGGCAATGACAACTTCGGCGCGAGCCCGGTCTGCGTCGGGCCGTTCAAGTTCGCCAGTCGCACGTCCGGCAGCCAGATCGCGCTGGAGAAGGCGCCCGACTACTACGACGCCGCCAAGGTCAAGCTCGACAAGCTCGTATACAAAATCATCGTGGACCCGAACGTACGGTCCGCGAACCTGAAGTCCGGCGACGTCCAGGTGGGCGACAACCTCGCCACCACCACCGTCAAGGGCGTCCAGAGCGACCCGAACCTCAAGGTCGTGTCCGGCGGCGGCCTCGGCTACTACGGCATCACGATCAACACCGGCAACGCCAGCGGCTCCACCGAGAAGCCCGGCACGGTCGACACCGCGCTGGCCAAGAGCCCGCAATTGCGCGAGGCGTTCGAACTGGCCCTCGACCGCGACGTGATCAACAAGACCGTCTACAACGGCCTGCACGAGGTGGACTGCTTCCCCGTGCCGCTGGACAGCCCCTACCGGGCCCAGGACCTGCAGTGCCCGAAGCGCGACCTGGCCAAGGCCAAGCAGCTGGTGCAGGCGTCCGGCGTGCAGACGCCGATCACGGTCACGCTCACCAGCCCGAACGACGCCACCAACGTGCGCCTGGCCCAGGTCATCCAGCAGATGACCAAGGAGGCGGGCTTCAACGTGAGCGTGCAGACCGCCGAGTTCGTCAGCACGCTGGAGCAGGGCAAGTCCGGCAAGTTCGACGTCCTGCTCAACGGCTGGTCGGGCCGCGTGGACCCGGACGGCAACCTCACGAACCTCATCACCAGCCGCGGCAGCAACAACTACAGCGGCATGTCCGACCCGGGCATCGACGACCCGATCAAGCAGGCCGCCGCCGAGTCCGACCCGGCCAAGCGGGCCGAGCTCTACGCGAGCGCCATGAAGAAGGCCGCCGAGGTGCGCGGGGTCCTGTACCTGTACCACAACAAGTACTACCTGGGCATGAGCAAGAACGTCGCCGGCGTCCAGTACTTCAAGGACGGCCTGCCGCGCTTCGTCACCGCCGGGTTCACCGCGTAATGCTCTGGTTCATCCTTCGGCGCTGCGGGTCAGCGGTGATCGTGCTGTTCCTGGCCAGCGTCCTGATCTTCCTCGGGATCAGGGCGCTGCCCGGGGACCCGGCCACGGTCATGGCGGGCGAGGAGGCCTCGCCCGCCGTGGTCGAGGCCATCCGGCACGAGTTCGGCCTGGACAAGCCGCTGCCCGCCCAGTACGTCGACTACGTCGGCCAGACCCTGTCCGGCAACTTCGGCCGCTCCACGCAGGACCAGCTCCCGGTGATCGACATCATCGCCGAGCGGCTGCCGGTGACGCTGGAGCTGTCGGCCCTGGCCATGCTGGTCGCGATCGTCGTCGGCGTGGGCGCGGGCATCGTCGCGGCCGTCCGGCGCGGCCGGTTGGCCGACTACCTGGCCACCGGGTTCGGCCTGGCCGGGCTGTCGGTGCCGCACTTCTGGCTCGGACTGCTCGGCATCCTGCTGTTCGCGGTCACCTGGCGGGTCCTGCCCGCCTCCGGGTACGTCCCCTTCACCCAGGACCCCGGCCAGAACCTCCAGCGCATGATCCTGCCCGCCCTCGTGCTCGGCACCGGCTTCGCCGCCATCCTCATGCGGCAGACCCGCTCGGCCATGCTCGGCGCGCTGTCGGCCGACTATGTCAGGACCGCCAGGTCGAAGGGCCTGTCCGAGATCAAGGTCGTGGGCGCGCACGCGCTGCGCAACAGCCTGACGACCGTGGTCACGGTGCTCGGCCTGCAACTCGGCGCGCTGATCAGCGGCGCGGTCGTGACCGAGCAGATCTTCGTGATCCCCGGTTTCGGCAAGCTGACCGTGGACGCCGTGCTGACCAGGAACTACCCCGTCATCCAGGCCGTCGTGCTGATCACGGTCATCGGGTACGTGCTGGTCAACCTGCTGGTCGACATCGCGTACGCGTACCTCAACCCCCGGATCAGGCTGGCCGGGGGCGGCCATGACTGAGGTGGCCGTGCCCCGCAGGGGCAGGATGTGGCGGCGCTTCAGAAGGCGCCCGATGCCGATGGCCGGGCTGGTGCTGGTGGTCGCGTTCGTGCTGCTGGCGCTGATCGGGCCGCTGGTGACCGGCGACCCCGCCGCGCAGGACTACCTGGCCACGCTCGCGCCCCCGTCGGCCGCGCACCCGATGGGCACCGACGACCTGGGCCGCGACGCGTTCGCCAGGATCGCGCACGGCGCGATGGTGTCGCTGCAGGCCGGGGTGCTCTCCACGCTGCTGGCGATGGTCGTGGGCATCCCGATCGGCCTGGTCGCCGGGTTCTACCGGCGCTGGCTCGACCCGGTCGTGATGCGGCTGGTGGACGTGACGCTGGCGTTCCCGTTCCTGGTGTTCGCGGTGGGCCTGGCGGCGATCATCGGACCGTCGCTGAAGGGCGTGGTGTTCGCGCTGGGCTTCTCGCAGCTGCCCGCCGTCATCAGGATCACCCGGGGCGAGGTGCTGGCGATCAGGGAGATGGACTACGTGGCCGCGGCCGTCGCCGACGGCGCGGGCGATGGGCACCTCATCTTCCGTTACGTGCTCCCGAACTGCCTCAGCCCGCTCATCGTGCAGGCCACCGTGGCGATCCCGGGGGCGATCATCGGCGAGGCCACGCTGTCGTTCCTGGGGCTGGGCGTGCAGCCGCCCACGCCCTCGTGGGGCGTGATGCTGACGACCGCGCAGCAGTATCTGAGCGACGCGCCCTGGCTGGCCGTCTGGCCCGGGATCATGATCGCGCTGGCCACGCTCGGCTTCAACCTGCTGGGCGACGGGCTGCGCGACGTCCTGGACCCGAGGAGCGGCCGATGAGCCTGCTGGAGATCACCGACCTGCGGGTCGGCTTCGACACCGAGGACGGCCTGGTGCAGGCGGTCAGGGACATCTCGCTCACGCTGGACGAGGGCGAGATCCTGGCGCTGTGCGGCGAGTCCGGCTGCGGCAAGTCGGTCACCGCGATGTCGGTGCCCAGGCTGCTGCCGCCCGACACGACCAGGCTGTCCGGCTCGGTCAAGCTGGACGGTCGCGAGCTCACCACGCTCCCCGAGGCGGACCTGCGGCACGTACGCGGCAAGGACGTCTCGGTCGTCTTCCAGGAGCCGATGACCTCGCTGAACCCGTCGTTCACCGTCGGCTACCAGATCACCGAGGTGCTGCGCAGGCACGAGCGCCTCGCGCGCCAGGCCGCGAACAGCCGCGCCGTCGAGCTGCTGGAGCTGGTCGGCATCCCGGCGCCCCAGCGCCGCATGAAGGAGTACCCGCACCAGCTCTCCGGCGGCATGCGCCAGCGCGTGATGATCGCGATCGCGGTGGCCTGCTCGCCCCGGGTGCTGATCGCCGACGAGCCGACCACGGCGCTCGACGTGACGATCCAGGCGGGCGTGCTGGACGTCTTCCGCGACCTGCGCGACCGGCTGGGCACGGCGATCATCCTCATCACGCACGACCTGGGCGTGGTGGCCGACATCGCCGACCGGGCCGTGGTCATGTACGCCGGCCGCGCCGTCGAGCAGGCCCCGGTGACCGAGCTGTTCGCGAACCCGCGGCACCCGTACACGGTGGGGCTGATGAACGCGCTCCCGTCGGCGGCGGTCGGCGGGCGCCTGGCGGAGATCCCCGGCATGGTGCCCTCGCCGCTGTCGGACCCCGACGAGTGCGCGTTCCAGGCCCGCTGCCCGCGTGCCCAGGACGACTGCCGCGCGGCCAGGCCCCCGCTCGAACGGCACGCGGACGGCCATCTGGCGGCCTGTTTCCACCCGGGAGGCAAGCAGTGATCCTGCGGATCGACAACCTGGTCAAGCACTACGGCCAGGTACGCGCCGTGGACGGCCTGTCGCTGGAGATCGGCCAGGGCGAGGTGCTCGGCCTGGTCGGCGAGTCCGGCAGCGGCAAGTCCACCGTCGGCAAGTGCGTGCTGCGCCTGACCGAGCCCACCTCGGGGACCATCGAGCTGAACGGCAGCGACATCACCCACCTGTCGCGCCGGGCCATGCGCCCGCTGCGCAGGAATGTCCACATGGTCTTCCAGGACCCCTACTCCTCGCTCAACCCGCGTTTCACGATCGGGCAGATCGTCGCCGAGCCGCTGCTGCGGCACAAGGTGGCCGACCGGCGTGAGGTCTCCGGACGTGTGTCCGGCATGCTGGAGAAGGTGGGGCTGCGACAGGAGATGCGTTCCCGCTTCCCGCACGAGCTGTCCGGCGGGCAGCGGCAGCGGGTCGGGCTGGCCAGGGCGTTGATCCTGGAGCCCAAGCTGGTCGTGGCGGACGAGCCGGTGTCGGCGCTGGACGTGTCGGTGCAGGCGTCGGTGCTCAACCTGATCACCGACCTGCAGCGGGACATGGGGTTCTCGTGCCTGTTCATCACGCACGACCTGTCGGTGGTGGAGTTCCTGGCCGACCGGATCGCCGTCATGTACCTGGGCAAGATCGTCGAGTCCGGTCCGACGGCCGAGATCTTCGCCGCGCCGCGGCACCCGTACACGCAGGCCCTGCTGTCGGCGGCGCCGGTGGCCGATCCGGTCCGGCAGCGGGAGCGGCGCAGGATCGTGCTCGGCGGGGACGTCCCCAGCCCGGTCGACCCGCCCTCCGGGTGCCGCTTCCACACGCGGTGCCCGCTGGCGTACGACGCCTGCCGCACCGACGAGCCGCCCCTGACCGATCCACGTGGGAACGGCCATCCGGCCGCGTGCCACCTGGTCACGGTGGACCGCGTCCCGGACGCGGCCGCCCATCAATAGAAGGAGAGATCTTGTTCACCACCAGGCCCGAGCTGACGGGCGACTTCGGCATGGTCGCCAGCACGCACTGGCTGGCCTCGGCCACCGGCATGGGCGTACTGGAGCGCGGCGGGAACGCCTTCGACGCGGCGGTGGCCGCCGGGTTCGTGCTCCAGGTCGCCGAGCCGCACCTGAACGGCCCCGGCGGCGAGGTGCCGATCCTGCTGTGGAGCGAGGACGAGCAGAACGTGTCCGTGGTGTGCGGGCAGGGCGTCGCCCCGGCCGCCGCCACCATCGAGCGCTTCACCGAGCTGGGCCTGGACATCGTGCCCGGCACGGGGCTGCTGGCGGCCACCGTGCCGGGGGCGTTCGGCGGCTGGATGCTCATGCTGGAGCGCTGGGGCACCTGGTCGCTGGCCGACGTGCTGGCGCCCGCGATCCACTACGCCGAGCACGGGGTGCCGGTCCTGGAGCGCGTCGCGGCCACGATCGAGTCCGTCCAGGGGCTGTTCACCGACGACTGGCCGACGTCGGCGGCGACCTGGCTGCCCGGCGGGAACGTTCCCCCAGCCGGGTCGAAGCTGGCCAACCCGGTGCTGGCCGCCACGTACCGGCGGGTGGTCGCCGAGGCCGAGGCCGCGTCCAGCACCCGCGAGGGACAGCTGGCCGCCGCCCGCCGCGCCTGGTACGAGGGGTTCGTGGCCGAGGCGATCGCCGAGTTCTGCGCCAAGACGGCCTGGCGGGACAGCAGCGGTGCGGCGCACGGCGGGCTGCTCACCGGCGACGACCTGGCCGGGTGGTCCGCCTCGGTCGAGGCGCCGCTCGCCTTCGACTACCACGGCCACACCGTCTACAAGACGCGGCCGTGGGGCCAGGGGCCGGTGTTCCTGCAGCAGCTCGCCCTGCTGCAAGGCTTCGACCTGGACGGGACGGACTTCCTCGGCGCCGACTACGTGCACACGGTGACCGAGGCCGCCAAGCTCGCCTTCGCCGACCGCGAGGCCTGGTACGGCGACACCGACGTGCCCGTGTCCGACCTGCTCAGCGAGGCCTACAACGCCGAGCGGCGCAAGCTCATCGGCGCGGAGGCCAGCCTCGAGCTGCGGCCCGGCTCCCCTGGCGGCCGCGCGCCCAGGCTGCCCGACTTCCCCGCGCCCGGCACGGCCAGCGACGCCCCCGGCGTCTCCGGCGCGCGCGCCCCGCAGGGCGTCGGCGAGCCGACCGTGGCCCGCGACGGCTCGGTGAAGGGTGACACCTGCCACCTCGACGTCGTCGACCGGCACGGCAACATGGTCTCCGCCACCCCCAGCGGCGGCTGGCTGCAGAGCTCCCCCACGATCCCCGAGCTGGGCTTCTGCCTGGGCACCAGGGCGCAGATGTTCTGGCTGCAGGACGGGCTGCCCGCCTCGCTGCGCCCGGGTACGCGTCCGCGCACCACGCTGACGCCGTCGTTCGCGCTCAGGGACGGCAGGCCATGGCTGGCATTCGGCACGCCGGGCGGCGACCAGCAGGACCAGTGGAGCCTGAACTTCTTCCTCGCGGTCGTCCACGGCGGGCTGAACCTGCAGGAGGCGATCGACGCCCCCATGTTCCACTCCGAGCACTTCCCCAGCTCGTTCTTCCCGCGCGGCTCCCGCCCCGGCGTGCTGCACGTCGAGGACCGCGTGGACGCGGGCGTGATAGCGGAGCTGCGGCGGCGTGGGCACGAGGTCGAGGTGCAGGGCCCGTGGACGCTCGGCAGGCTCAGCGCCGTCGCCCGTGACGGCGGGTTCCTCAAGGCCGCGGCCAACCCGCGCGGCGCACAGGGCTACGCAGTCGGCCGATGACGGATCTGCTCTTCATGCTGGGCGCCGGCCTGCTGGCCGGTGTGGTGAACGCGCTGGCGGGCGGCGGGACGCTCATCTCGTTCCCCGCGCTGCTGGCGCTGGGTTATCCGAGTCTGACCGCGTCCGTGACCAACGCGGTGGCGCTGTGGCCCGGCTATCTGGGCGGCGTGCTCGGCTACCGGGCCGAGCTGCGCGGCCAGCGGCGCCGGGCCGCGGCCCTGTCGATCACGACCGTGCTGGGCGCGGGCGTGGGCAGCGCGTTGCTGCTGCTCACGCCCGGCCGGCTGTTCGAGTCGCTGGTGCCGTGGCTGGTGGCCTTCGCCAGCCTGGCGCTGCTGGCCCAGCCGTGGCTGCGCAAGCTCTTCGGCGGTGAGGCCGACGGGCCGCCCAGCAAGATGGTGTACGCCGGGGTGTTCCTCGGCGGCTGTTACGGCGCCTACTTCAACGGAGGCATGGGCGTACTGCTCCTGACGGTGCTCGGCATGTTCCTGCACGACAACCTGCATCGGGTGAACGCCGTTCGGGCCACGCTCGCGCTGGTGATCAGCTCGGTGTCGGTCGTGGCGTTCTCCCTGTTCGGTCCCGTGCAGTGGCAGGCCGTGGCGGTGATCGCGCCGGCCAGCCTGGCCGGCGGGTTCCTGGGCACGCGCCTGGCCAAGCTCATGTCGGCCAAGGTTCTGCGCGGCGTCGTTGTCGCGTTCGGCCTGGGCGTGGCCGTGGCGCTCGCTCTGCGTTGAGCGATGTGGCTACGCGACGGTGGCCTCGATGAGGTCGTCCACCACGTCGGCCAGGTCGTTGCCCCTGGCGTGGACCCGGCGCTGGCGCATGGCTCCCGAGCCCTTGCTCAGCAGCCGGTCCAGCCCCTCCTGGACGAACGTCAGGTCGCCGGCCGCCGCCAGCGCCGGGCGTACGTGCTCCAGGAGGCGGTCCGCCATCACCGGCGCGGGCACGAGGGCGCCGTGCCGCACGTCCATGCTGTCGCCCATCAGGCCGTAGCGTGCCGCGCGCCAGTAGGCGGCGCGCAGCACCTCGGCCGGGATCGGCAACCCCCGGTCACCCCGCTTCACCGCGGCCAGCGCGGTCACGACCAGCGCGCGGATGAGCCCGATCAGGGTGAGACTGTCGCTCACGTCGAGCGGCACGTCGGCCACCCTGATCTCGACCGTGGGCAGCCGGGACGACGGCCGGGCGTCCCAGTACACCGTCTTGGCGTCGAGCAGCACACCCGATTCCGTCAGCGCGCGCACCGCCAGCTCGTAGTCGCCGAACGACGGGAAGTACGGCGGCGCGCCGGACACCGGCCAGCGACCCCAGCTGATCACCCGCCAGGACGCGTAGCCGGTGTCGCGGCCCACGAAGAACGGCGAGTTGGCGGCCAGCGCGATCAGCGTGGGCAGCCAGGGACGCAGGTGGTTGCCGACGTAGACGGCGTGCTCCTCGTCGGGCACGTCCACGTGCACGTGCAGGGCGCAGATGCTGATCTCGTCGTGAAGCGCTCGATAGAGCGTCCTCCCTTCGTGATATCGATCGTCGTCGGCGAGCGGCGGCAGCATGACGTTCCCCAGCACGGGGATGCCGCTCGCGACGACCGCCAGTCCGCACGAACGGGCGGCGGACGCCACCTCCTGCCGCGCGGAACGCAGTTGCGAGCCGAGCTCGCTGAGGTAGGCGGAGGGCGGCGTGCGCGCCTCCACCTGGAACCTGGTGATTTCTTGCACCACGTCGAGGACATCCGTCGCCGCGGCCAGGACATCGGCCGCTCGGGGAGCCACGTGGCGGGTGCGGGGATCGACTACGAGGTATTCCTCTTCGATCCCGATCAACGGAACCATGCCCACACCTCGCTGGGAGTCCAAAACCCTCCGACTGAAGGTTGTGCCCTGCCCGCGCCCCGGGGAAAACCCGTCAAGCAAACGATTGCTTAGATGGGCCCGTAGTGGGCGTGGGGAAATCCCGTGGACATGGCCCAGTAACGGTCGCCGTAGGACCAGTGCCACCACTCGGTGGGGTAGTTGACCAGGCCCACGGGCTCCAGAGCGGCGGCGAGGAGCTTGCGGTGGGAGCGGGCGTCGGCGGAGATATTGGGCGCGCCCGTATAGCAGGCGCCGTCGCTCTGCTCCGGGTTGTCGTTGACCTGGGTGCCCATGTCGTACTCGACGCCGTCGGGGTCGCACAGGGTCAGGTCCACGGCCGCGCCGGCGGTGTGGGGGGCGACTTCAACCGGAGACACATACCGGCTCGCCGCAATATATGACTCGTCGGGGGAGATTTCGGGGAATGTGGTGTGGAGCTCCGCACGGTACGTGTCGAAGATCTGCCGCTGGGTGGCGATGGGCCGGTAGCCCTCGACGACGAGCAGGTGGAACCCGTCGGGCAGCGAGCGCTCGGCCCGCTCCAGCCGGTCGAGCAGGCCGGAGCGCAGGTGCGCGTACGCGCCCTCGTCATCCGCCAGCCGCGGGTCCAGGCGCAGCCGCCCGCGGACGTCGGCCAGCGGTTCGCCGCTTTCCCGCACGGGGATCGCGGTCACCCGGGGGTCGGAGATGAGCACGACATCGTCTGGGGACTGCCACATGAGCAGAAATTCTCACACAGTATCGGAGAAGACCTGCTCCCGGGCCTGCTCCAGGGCGGCAACCAGAGCACCGCGCAGCACGGGGTTGCCCGCCACCCGGGTCGTCACCACGGTGGGCCGGCTGGGGCAGATGCGGGCCACCGCCTCCTGCACCTTGGCGGCCAGCCGCGCGCCGCCCGCGCGGCCGACGTCGCCGCTGAGCACGATCAGCCCGGGGTCGAGCACGACGGTCACCGCCGCCGCGCCCACGGCCAGCCGCCCGGCCACCTCGTCCAGGTAGCCCTCGTCGCCGCCGCGCACCAGGTCGGGCACCGTCCTGCCGGTCACGCCGTGCCGGTCGGCCAGGCCACGCAGCGCGTCGTGGCCCACCAGGCGCTGGAACGAGCCCGACTGCGGCTCCGAGACGTCCGTCGGCAGCGGCTCGCCGGGGACCGGCAGCCAGCCGATCTCGCCCGCTCCCCCGCTGAGGCCCCGGTGCAGCCTGCCGCCCAGCATGACGCCGAGGCCCTGGCCGACGCCGGCCCAGATCACCACGAAGTCGTCGTGGCCGACGGCGGCGCCGTGCTTGTGCTCGGCGAGCGCGACCAGGTTGACGTCGTTCTCGATGGTGACGGACGCGCCCAGCGTCTCGCGCAGGCTGGCCAGCACGCCGACGTGCCAGGCCGGCAGGTCGTACGACCAGCGCACGTCGCCCGTGTCCGGATCGACCACGCCCCTGGTGCCGATGACGAACGAGCGCAGCCGCGACAGGCTGACGTTCGCCGTGTCGCAGGCGCGCTGCACCGCCTCGTGGACCGCCTTGACCGGGTCGCGGCCGTCGCACGGGTTGAGCGTGATCTCGACGACCGTCCTGCCTGTGATGTCCGCCACAGCGACCCTGAGGCTGTCGGGCAGAACCTCCAACCCGGCGACGTACGCGCTGGAGGGGACCACGGCGTACAGGGCGGCGTGCGGCCCCCTGCCCCCGGCACGCTCCCCCGCGACCTCGACCAGCCCTCGCTCCTCCAGGCGGGCCAGCAGCTGACCTGCGGTTACCTTGGAGAGCCCGGTCCGTTCCCCCAGCTCGGCCCGGGTGAGCGGACCGTCCACCAGAAGGAGCTCGAGTGCCGCGCGATCGTTCAACCTGCGCAGCAGCCGGGGGACTCCCGGGCTTCGACTCATTACCGCACCCCTCTCGTCACGAATGGCTAACGGGCGTTTCTTTTAAGAAAGTTTCTTGTTAGTTTAGCAGCGTTGTTCGACATTTGACGATCAGCCTGGTGCGGACCGTGGGCCGGCACCCGGGAAGGGAGAACCCTGTGAGGATCGCGAAGATCACAGCCGCTACGGTCAGCACGGCCGCGCTGGCTCTGGGTCTGGCCGCCTGTGGCTCGAGCGAGACCCCCTCGTCCTCACCCAGCGCCGCCGCACCCGCAAGCAGCGGCCCCAAGTACGCCGGCAAGACGCTGACGTTCTGGCGCCTCGGGGACACCAACCCCGCCGCCCAGAAGTACACCGACGAGTTGGTCGCCGAGTTCGAGAAGGAGACCGGCGCCAAGGTGAACGTCGAGTGGATCCCCTGGCCGCAGGTCAACGACAAGTTCACGGCCGCGGCCGCCGGCGGCGCCGGGCCCGACGTGACAGAGATCGGCAACGACCAGGTCCCGCTGTGGCAGAGCCAGGAGGCCCTGGAGCCGATCACCGACATCGTGGCCGCCGGCGACCAGGCCCAGATCCCCAAGAACCTCATGGGGCTGGAGACCATCGACGGCGAGACCTACGCCGTGCCGTGGGGCGGCGGCAGCCGGGCGGTGCTCTACCGCGCCGACTGGTTCAAGGAGCTCAAGATCGAGATCCCCAAGACCTGGGACGAACTCGTGGCCGCGGCCAAGAAGATCCAGGCCAAGAAGGGCAAGGACGTCGACGGCTTCGCCTTCAACGGCGGCTCCGACGCCAACCACCTGCTCGGCGCCCTCGCCTGGACCGCCGGCGGCGACTACGCCGTCAAGGAGGGCGACAAGTGGGTCGGCAAGCTGACCGACCCCGGCTTCAAGGCGGGCTTCGCGCAGTACACCGGCCTGGTCACCGACGGCCTGTCCAGCAAGTCGCGGCTCAACCAGAACACCACCGAGATCCGCACCAGGATGGCCAACAACAAGGTGGGCATGTACCTCACCGCGTCGTGGGACCTGCCGGGGATCGAGGAGGACAGCAAGGGCAAACTCAAGGGTGACAAGCTGGCCTTCTTCCCGCTCCCTGCGAAGGACGGCGGCGAGGCGCAGTCGTTCCTGGGCGGCAACGACATCGCCGTCTGGGGCACCGCGAAGGAGAAGGAAGCGGCCAAGGAGTTCGTGAAGCTGGCCTCCGGCAAGCAGTGGGGCGTCAAGTACGCCACCGACGGCGGCCTGCTCCCCGTCTACCCCGAGGCCCTCGCCGCTCTGTCCAGCGACCCGGCGCAGGCGCCGTTCGCCGCCGCCTTCGCCAAGGCCAAGGCCTTCCCCGCCGACCCGCAGTGGACGGAGGCCAACGAGACCAAGGCGGTGCTGCAGAACGCGGCCCGCAAGGTCATCGAGGGCAAGGCGAGCGCGGATGACGCGCTGGCCGCGGCCAACAAGGAACTCGAAGACATCCTCAACGCCTCCTGAGACCTATGACGAACACGTCAACGCTCTCCCGGGGCGGAGGCAACACCTCCCCCCCGGGACGGCGCCGCTCACACCGTCCACCGCGCGCCAGCGGGCTACCCGCCTGGTCCATCCCCTACGTCCTGCTGATCCCGGGACTGCTGGTCATCGGGGCGCTGCTCCTGTGGCCCCTGATCCAGATGGTGATCATCTCCTTCCAGAAGGTGGGCCTCGTCCAGATCTCGGGCAAGAAGCCCGCCACCTGGGTCGGGCTCGAGAACTTCACCAAGGTCTTCGAGAACGACATCTTCTGGTCCTCGCTGCGCAACACCCTCGTGTTCGCGGTGATCGCGGTGCCGCTCACGCTGATCCTCGGCACCGCCGTCGGCGTCCTGCTGCACCGGCTCGGCAAGAAGATGTCGCTGTTCGTCATCATCGGCATCATGTTCGCCTGGGCAGTCCCGCCGGTGGCGCAGGGCATGATCTGGCGCTCGCTGTTCGACGCCGAGGCCGGCATCGTCAACTGGGCGCTCAACCTGCTGCCCGACGGGCTCTCCAACGCCCTGTTCGGACGGGCCGACTGGACCGGTGTGCCGTGGCTCAACGACGCCTGGTCCATCTACATGGCGCTGATCGTCTGCGTCGTCTGGGCGGGCTTCCCGTTCATCGCGGTCTCGGTGCTGGCCGGCCTCAAGGGCATCCCGGCCGAGCTGTACGAGGCGGCCAAGGTGGACGGCTCCGGCGCCTGGCGCACGTTCAGGAAGATCACCTTCCCGCTGCTCAAGCCGGTGTTCGCGGTGCTGACCGTGCTCTCGATCATCTGGGACTTCAAGGTCTTCTCCCAGCTGTACGTGCTGGCCGGCACCACCAACCGGGAGGCCTACAACCTGTCGATGTACGCGGTGACCGAGGCGTTCAAGGCCCCGCCGAAGATGGGATCGGGCGCGGCCATCGCGGTGGTCCTGACCGTGATCCTGCTCATCGTCACCGCGGCCTACATCCGCCAGATGTTCAAGCAGGAGGAGCTGTGAAGAGCCCGCAGGCCCGCAGGCGCCTGGGCAAGGCCACGCTCAACGCGGCAGGCGCGCTGGTCTTCCTGGTCGCCGTCTTCCCCGTCTATTGGATGGTCTCCACCGGCTTCAAGGCGAACGACCAGATCTTCACCACCGAATTCATCCCGTTCCCCACGCACTTCACCTTCGAGCACGTCACGCGGGTGCTCACCGACGGCGTGGCCGGGCACTCGATCTGGCTCTACATGCGCAACAGCGCCATCGTCGCGCTCGGGACGGTGCTGATCGGCGCGGTCTTCGCGCTGCTGTCGGCCACCGCCGTGGCCCGGTTCCGGTTCAAGGGCCGCACGCCGTTCCTGGCCCTGCTGCTCGTCGCGCAGATGATCCCGGCCGAGGCGCTGCTCATCCCGCTGTTCCTCGGCGTCAAGCGGCTGGGCCTCTATGACCAGTTGCTCGGTCTGATCGTGACGCAGGTCGCGCTGACGCTGCCGTTCGGGATCTGGATGCTGCGCACGTTCGTGGCCGCCGTGCCCAAGTCGCTGGAGGAGGCGGCCTGGATCGACGGGGCGAGCCGGTTCACCACCTTCTGGAAGGTGCTCTTCCCACTGGTGGCCCCGGGGCTGGTCGCGACCAGCATCTTCTCGTTCATCACCGCGTGGAACGAGCTGATCATGGCGCTGTACCTGATCAACGACCCGTTGAAATACACGATGCCCGTCGCCCTGCAGTACTTCTTCGGGCAGAAGGGCACCGACTGGGGCGCCATCATGGCCAGCTCCACGATGATGACCGTCCCGGTCGTCATCTTCTTCCTTCTCGTACAACGCCGCATGGTCTCCGGCCTGGTCGCCGGGGCCGTGAAGGGCTGACATCCGCAGGGGCGAATGCCTTATTCGACCCTGCTCATTTTCTGGGCCCGAAAACAGATGAGGAGCCATGAGTCAGAGTGATCGGGGGCTGCGCCGTCTCGCGGCCGGCACGCTGCTCGTCGCCTTCCAGGGCACCGTGGCGCCCGCATGGGTGCTGCGCGAGCTGGAGCAGGGTCTGGGCGGCGTCACGCTCTTCGGCTTCAACGTGGCCGACCCCGGCCAGGTACGCGACCTGACCACCGCGCTGCGGGGCGCCGGTGAGCCCGTCATCTCGCTGGACGAGGAGGGCGGCGACGTGACGCGGCTGGCGTACCACGTCGGCAGCCCGTACCCGGGGAACGCGGCGCTCGGCGCGGTGGACGACGTCGAGCTGACCCGCCGGGTCTACCGCGCGATCGGCTCGGAACTGGCCGCCTGCGGCATCAACCTGGACATGGCGCCCAGCGCCGACGTCAACACCGAGGCCGACAACCCGGTGATCGGCACCAGGTCGTTCGGGCCCGACCCGGAGCTGGTCGCCAGGCACACGGTGGCGGCTGTGGAGGGCCTGCAGTCGGTGAACGTGGCCGCCTGCGTCAAGCACTTCCCCGGCCACGGCGCGACCCGGGTGGACTCCCACCTGGCGATCCCGGTCGTGGACGTGGACCTCGACGTGCTGCGGAAGCGGGAGCTGGCGCCGTTCCGCGCGGCGGTCGGCGCGGGGGCCAGGTCGGTGATGACCGCGCACGTCGCGGTGCCGGCGGTGACGGGCCAGACGCCGGCCACGCTGTCCAGCGCCGCGCTCACCGGGCTCCTCAGGGGCGAGCTCGGCTACGACGGCGTGGTCATCACCGACGCGCTCGACATGCAGGCGATCACCAGGAGCGTGGGCCTGGCCGGCGGCGCGGTGCTGACGCTCGCGGCCGGGGCCGACCTGCTGTGCCTCGGGCCGCTGCCGACCTACGACGACGTCCAGGCCATCATCGCGGAGATCGTCTCCGCGGTGCGCGAGGGTCGCCTCCAGCTTTCCCGGCTGGAGGAGGCGGCGGCGCGGGTGACGGCGCTGCGGGCGTGGTTCGGGGCGCCCGCGTCCGTCGCCGCCGAGCAGAACGTGGTCGGCCTGCACGCCGCGCGCCGCGCCGTGCGGCTGACCGGAGCGACGGAGCCCCTGGTCGAGCCCCTGGTGATCGAGGTGGACACCCCGCCGACGATCGCCGTGGGCGACGTGCCGTGGGGCGTGGGCCCGTGGCTGCCGGACGCGGAGATCGTCCGGCTCAAGCCCGCGGCCGCCGACGTCCCCGACCTGCTGGCCAAGGCCGTGAACCGGTCCCTGGTCGTGGTGGTCAAGGACGCGCACCGCCACCAGGCGAGCCAGGACCTGGTCTCCGCGCTGGTGGCGGCCCGCCCGGACGCGACGGTGATCGAGATGGGGCTACCCGTGTGGCGCCCCGAGAGCGCCGCCTACATCGCGACGTACGGGGCCGCCAGGGCCAACGCCCAGGCCGCGATCGAGCTGCTCACGGCCTGAGGCGCCGGCCTAAGGCGCCGGCAGCTCCTCGCGGGCCCGGTCGAGGGGCCGCGCACGGCCTAAGGCGCCAGCAGCTCCTCGCGGGCCCGGTTGAGGGCGGCCAGCACGGCGCCGCGCAGCACCGGGTTGGCGTCGGTCACCTTCGTGGTGACGACCTGGGGGCGAACCGGGCAGATGCTGGCCACGGCCTCCTCCACCCGGGACGTGAGCGCCGATCCGCCGGCGTGGCCCACCTCGCCGCCCAGCACGACCAGGCCAGGGTCGAGGATCACGCACACGGCGGCGACGCCCAGGGCGAGCCGGTTGGCGATCTCGTCGAGCAGCGGCTCTCCCTCGGCGCCCGCCTCCATCGCGACCTTGACGCACTCGCCCGCGCTGCCGGCCGCGAACCCGTACGTCTGGGCCAGCTCCGCCACCGCCTCGGCGCTGACCAGCGACTGCAGGCCGCCCGCCAGCGACGGCAGCCGCCCGGGCTCGGTGCGGATGTCCTCGGGCAGCGGCACGCCGGGCACCGGCAGGTAGCCGATCTCGCCCGCGCTGCCGGAACGGCCACGGTGCAGCTTGCCGCCGAGCATGATCGCCAGGCCCAGGCCGCGGCTCGACCACAGCAGGACGAAGTCGTCGAGCCCCTTGGCCGCCCCGTCGGCGCGCTCGGCGATGGCGGCGAGGTTGACGTCGTTCTCGATGGTCACCTCGCGCCGCAGGTCGCCGGCCAGGGCCTCGTGGATGCCCTCGTGCCAGCCCGGCAGGTCGAACGAGAAGCGCACGTCGCCGCTGCGCGGATCGACCACGCCGGGCGTGCCGATGACGACCCCGCGCAGCTTCGACAGGCTGATCTTGGCGCTGCGGCAGGCCTTGACGATCGCGCCGTGGACCGCCGAGACGGGGTCGCCGTGGCCGCCGGGGTCGACCGTGACCTCGGCGATCGTGTGGCCGTGGATGTCGGCGACCGCGGTGGAGATCAGCTCGGGGCCGACCTCCAGGCCGGCCACGTACGCGCTGGAGGGGATCACGGAGTAGAGGGCCGCGTTGGGCCCCCGCCCCCCGGCCTGGGCGCCGACCACCTCGACCAGGCCGCGCTCCTCCAGCCTGGCCAGCGTCTGCGAGGCCGTGACCTTGGACAGGCCGGTCAGATCGCCGATCTGGCCGCGGGTCATGGGGCCTGTGGCGAGCAACAGGTCCAGCGCGGCCCGGTCGTTGATCTCCCTGAGCAGTCTGGGCACACCAGGGCGTCGCTCCACGCTGAATTCCGCCGTCTCATGAGAACCGCTGTTATCGAAAAGGTTGTTGGAAGTTTAGCGCTCTCACCATCGCGTGCATTCGGATCGCGCCCAGGCCGTAGATCAGGCCCGCGATACCCTCGCCACTCTGGACACCACAGAGGAGCCTGGAAGTGAGTGACAAGACCGCTCTCGGCGACCGCATGAAGGCGTACGAGGCCGCCACGAGGACGATCCTGCCGAGACGAACCCACTGCCTGGTCAGGGTGGACGGGAGAGCCTTCCACTCGTTCCTGAGGGACGCCGGCAAGCCGTTCGACGAGGCGGTGATGGCCGCCATGGACGCCGTGGCCGAGGCGCTGTGCAACGAGATGTCGGGGGCGGCGTTCGCGTTCACCCAGTCGGACGAATGCTCAGTGCTGTTGACGGACTTCGAATCGCACGGAACGCAGCCGTGGTTCGGCGGGGTGGTCCAGAAGATCGCATCCATCGCCGCGTCGACCGCGACCGTGGCGTTCAACCGCGCCTACGGCGTACGCCATGACGACGCCCACGCCACCTTCGACGCCCGCGTGTTCACCATCCCCGACCCGGTCGAGGTCGCGAACTACTTCCTGTGGCGGCAGCGGGACTGCGTTCGCAACAGCATCACCATGGCCGCGCAGGCGAAGTTCTCCCACAAGCGACTCCACGGCGTCTCCACCGGCACCATGCAGGAGATGCTGTGGAGCGAGCACGGCATCAACTGGAACGACTACCCGGCCGGCGCGAAACGAGGGCGGGTGTGCGTCCGGCACACGGAAGAGCAGGACGTCACCTGGACCGAACGCCACACCGGGAACCAGATGACGAGCAGGGCGTTACGCTCGCGCTGGCTGTCCGAGCCGGCCCCGCACTTCACCGCCGAACCCGGCGGATGGCTGGCCGCGACGATCCCGCCGCTGCCGTCCCTCGTCGCCGAGTGGCCTGAGCCGCTCACGCCGAAGGAGAGCCGTTGACCGACTCGAAGCTGTGGATCGTGGACATCGACGGCACCGTGGCCTTGCGAGGGGCCCGAGGCCCGTACGACTGGAACCGGGTAGGCGAAGACCGGCCGAACCCTCCCGTCGTGGCGATAGTCCAGGCCCTCCTCCGAGACGGCCACCGCATCGCCTACGTGTCCGGCCGGAAAGAGCAGTGCCGCCGTCAGACCGAGAGGTGGCTCGCCCGGCACGTCGGCGGCGACCTCGAAGGACTGTGGATGCGCGGCGACCGGGACAACCGGCCCGACACGGCGGTCAAACGAGAGATCTACCAGGAGCAATTCGCCGACCAGGAGGTGTTCGGGGTGATCGACGACCGGCCGACCGTGGTGGCCATGTGGAGGAGGCTCGGCCTGACCGTGCTCCAGGTCGCCGAACGCGACTTCTGACGGACCTGCTGCGAGATCTACCAAGACGCATACTGTTGTCCGATCGCAGGTAGGGCACACCCGGCACCCTCCCAACCAGGACACGAGCGCACCAACCGCGTTCACCAGGGGGGATAATCGAGAACATGCGCCTTTCCGCTCGTGTCGACTACGCCCTCCGCGCCGCCGCCGAACTCGCCGCAGCCGGTGCAGGCCCGACTACCGTGGGCGAGCTCGCCAAGGAACAGGACATGCCGCCCAAATACCTGGAGAACATCCTGTTGCAGATGCGGCGTGCCGGGCTCGTGCGCGGGCAGCGTGGGCCTGAGGGTGGTTACGTGCTGGCCAGGCCCGCCACTGACATCTCGCTGGCCGATGTGATCAGGGCCGTGGACGGCCCGCTGGCCAACGTACGCGGTGAGCGGCCCGAGCATGTCGGCTACCGGGGGCCCGCCGAGTCGTTGCAGCAGGTGTGGATCGCGTTGCGCGCCACCGAGCGCGCCATCCTGGAGGAAGTGACGCTCGATCAGGTCGCCTCCGGGGCGCTGCCCGAGCGCGTCCGCCAGCTCGCGGCCGACCCGGCCGCCTGGGACTGATCACTTCCGGGTGAACCAGAGCACCACCCTGGCGATCTCCCTCTTGGGCCCGATGGCCAGCCGCCGCACGGTGCGGCCGGTGGCGTCCGCGAGGACCACGTCGGTGTTCTTGCCGTCGGGCACGGTGGCCAGGAAGTGGGCGTCATCGAGCCACCCGTGGTAGCCGCCGCCCGCCGGCAGCCGGGCCTCGCCCTTTCTGCCGCCGCTCTCCGCGTCCCAAAAACAGACATTTACCGAAATTTTGGGACATTTTGTGGCGAAGACTGACCCCAGCGTGGTGCCGGCCACGCCGCCCGCGTACAGCTCGCCCACCCCCGTGAACGTCCGCACCGGCCTGCCGTCGAGGTCCAGCACCCGCACGGCCCCGCCGGGCATCCCGTAGACCACGCTCCTGTCATCGGCGCCCCACCCGAACCTGACCTCGCTCCCGCCGACGACCTTGGTGACCTTGACGCTGCCCGCGACCGGGTCCACGATCGCGAAGCCCACGACGCGGTCCTGCTCGCGATCCTCGACGACGGTGGCCAGCCACCGCCGCCCGTCGGCCGACCAGCTCGGGTGGAACAGCGTGTCGGGCTTGTCGACGGTACGGACGTGCCGGTCCTGGCCGGTGGCGCGCTCGCGTATCAGGACGGTCTCGAAGTCCGGCTTGCGCAGGCGGGTGGCCGAGAGCGAGGCCACGTAGCCGCCGCCCGGCGAGACGATCGGCTCCTCGAATCCCCCGAAGTACCCGAACCTCCCGGTGACCGCGTCCCGCACATACGACGGGTAGCCGGTGCCGTCGCGCTGGTCGTGGTACGAGGACACCCAGACCGGGTCGGCCGCGTTCTCGTACAGCGTGATCCTGGTATCCGGGATCTTCGACTCCGCCGTCGAGGTGAGCGCCATCCGCCCGTCCCGCGGGGCGGGCACGGGCGCGGCGGAGGAGGCAGGGGTGCGCGCGCCGGGCGCCGGGGCGGACCGGGTGAGCAGCACGGCCGCCGTCACGGCCAGCGCGGCCGTCACGGCCCCGGCGGCGAGCCACCACCGGCGGCCGGGGCCCGGAGGTCGACCGGGGGGCGGCGTCGCGGACTGCTGACCTTCGGCCAGGAGCCGCTGCTCCGGCACGTGGTGGCCGAGCAGGCCGAGCAGCGCCCGCGCCGCGGTGGGGCGGACCTCCGGGTCCTTGGCCAGGCACCGGGCCACCAGATCCCGCAGCTCGTCGTCGAGTCCGCCCAGCCCGGGCTCGGCGTACAGGATCCGGTTGATCAGCGCGGGCACGTCGCCCGTCCCGAACGGCGGGGTGCCCGTCGCGGCGGCCACCATGGTCGCGGCCCAGGCGAACATGTCGGCCCGCGGCCCCGCCGGCCGCCCGCCGAACTGCTCGGGAGCCATGTACGGGGGCGTCCCCACCAGGTGGTCTCCCTCGGACTCCGACTCCTCCAGCGCCCTGGAGATGCCGAAGTCGATCACCCGCGGCCCGTCCCTGCTGAGCAGCACGTTGCCGGGCTTGAAGTCCCTGTGCACCACGCCCGCCTGGTGGATGGCCGACAGCGCGGTCAGCGTGCCGATGGCGAGCCTGCGCAGCTCCGCTCCGCGCAACGTGCCGCGTTCCCGGATCACCTCCGCCAGCGAGGGCCCGTCGACGAACTCGCTCACCACGTACGGGAGGCCGTCCAGCTCACCGCTGGCCAGCACCTGGGCCGTGCAGAACGCCTTGACCCGGCGCGCGTACCCGATCTCCTGCCGGAAGCGCGTCCGCGCGTCGGGGGCGTCCAGCCCGGTCCCCAGCATCTTGACCGCGACCCGCCGTCCGTCGGGTGCCTCGCCGAGGTAGACCACCCCCTGGCCGCCCTCGCCGAGCCGGCCCACGATGCGGTACCCGCCCACCTGAGCGGGGTCGCCGGCGGTCAGCGCTCTCATCATCGCGGCACGGCGGCGAACTGCAACGAGGCCTTGCGCGGGTTCACGTCGGCGAGCACGCGGACGGTCTTGCCGACCAGGTCGATGATCTTGACCTGGGCCGTGCCCTTCTTCTTGCCCGGCTCCTGCACCAGCAGGTGCGACTCGTCGAACCAGCCGAGCAGGTTGCCCTCCGAGTCGGCGAGGGGCACCGTTTTCAGCCTGTCGCCGGTAACGGCGTTCCAGACGCACAGGTCCTTGCGGCCGCCCGGGCAGACGGTGACGAACTGCTTGCCCGACGGCGAGTACCAGTCGCGGTCACGCGGCAGGCCCACCCAGTGCATCGACTTGATCACCTGGCCCGAGTCGCTGTAGAAGTCGATCCCGTTCGTCTTGCCGTCGAAGTAGGCCTTGGCGATCCTGCCGTCGGGGGTGAAGGTGAAGCTGAGCGAGGCGTTGTCGGTGAAGGCCGTCTCGACGTGCACGGCCTTCCTGGCGGCCACGTCGACCAGGACGAAGCCCACGATCCGCTGCGGCTTGCCGTTGTCGACGACCGAGAGCAGCAGCCTGCGCCCGTCGCGCGACCAGGCCGGGATCATGGTCTGCAGGGGCTTCTTGACCGTGGCGACGGTGAAGCTCTCACCCGTGGACAGCCTGGTGAACTTCACCTGGTCCATCTCGGCGTTCTGGAACTTCAGCCACGGGTTGAGCGCGACCCAGTCGCCGTCGGGCGAGACCATCGGCTCCTCCGCCATGCCGACGGCCTTGAAGGCGCCCGATCTGTCCCTGACGTAGCTGGTGTACTTGCCGGCGACCTCCAGATAGGCCGCCAGCCTGACGGGGTCCTTGGGGTTCTCGTGCAGGGTCGCGCCGACCACCGGGAGCTTGGTGTCGGTGGCGGCCTTCGCCTCCACCTTCTCCACCGGCACCTGCGTCAGCGAGGAGGTGACGGTGGGCGTGGTGCTCGGCGCGGGTGTGGCGGCGGCGACCGTCCTGACCGGCGCCGGCTCGTCGACCAGCACGTACACGGAGGCTCCGGAGACCAGCGCCCCGGCCGCGAACGCCGCGGCCAGCGCCGCCAGTCCGCGGCCCCTGCGGCTCGGCGGCCTCGTCTCCTGCCCGGCCACCGCGAGCGGCGGGACGGGGGGCGGCGGCTGCGGGACGGGCGGCGCCACCTGCCCGGTCAGGAACAACGTCTGGCCCACCAGCCGTAACAGCACCTCGCTGGCGCCGGGCCGCCGGGCCGGCTCCTTGTCCAGGCACGCCACGATCAGTCCGTGCAGCTCGCCCAGGTTGCCGGGCAGCGTGGGCGCGTCGTGGACGATCCGATCGACCGTCGCGGCCATGGAGCCGCCGTCGAACGGGGCCGCCCCTGTCGCGGCGAACACCATGGTGGCCGCCCAGGAGAACACGTCCGCGGGCGGCTCGGCCCCGGCCCCCCGCAGCCGCTCGGGCGCGGTGTAGGCGGGCACGGCGACCTTGCGGGTGGAGATGGCCGCCTCGGTCATCGCCTGCTCGAGGCCCGTGTTGATCACCCGCGGCCCGTCCGGGCCGAGCAGCACGTTGCCGGGCCGGATGTCGCCGTGCACGAGCCCAGCCTGATGGATCGCGACCAGCGCCGTGATGGTGCCGACCGCGAGCCGGTGGAGCCCCACCTCGCTCAGGCTCCCCCCGGCCTCTTCGAGCGCGGGGCCTTCGACGTATTCGCTGACGACGTACGCCTGCTCGCCCAGCAGGCCGGTGGCCAGGATCTGCGCGGTGGTGACGGCGGAGACGCCCTGCAGCCGCTCCATGGCCAGCAGGAAGGGCTCAGGCTCCATCTCCGTCGGCAGCAGCCTGACGGCCACGGGTTCGCCGGAGCGGGACCGTCCGGCGTACACGCTGGAGCTCAGGCGGCCCATCAGCCGATATCCGCCGATCTCGGCGGGGTCGCCCCCGCGTAAACCTGTGATCTCCGGCATGCCCCGGTCAGCCTTCCGCCAGGCCTACTCCTCGCCCGTCATTATGGTCTCCCTCTCCGCCCGACGCAGCCTTTCCCGATCATCAACCGCCCGCGTGAAGCGGGGGCGACTCCTTGGAACGCGCCTTGTTCGCCGCCGCCCAGAAGAGCGCGAGGGCCACCAGCTCGACGACGGCCGCCGCCAGGGGCAGCAGGCCACTTCCGCGGCTCTCCAGTACGGGCCCGCCGACCGCGCCACCGCCGGCGACCCCGACGTATACGGCGCTGCTGTTGAGCGCCAGCGCCTGCGGCCCGGCCGGGCCGGCCAGGGCGAGCAGCCGGGTCTGCGGTAACGGTCGTTTCCCCGATAGGGTAACAGTCGTAACCCCCACGACCTCAAAGGGATTTCGCCGATGGCCAGGACCGCCGACCCGCGCCGCCGGGCCGAACTGCTCGACCAGATCGTCGACTACCTGGCCGAACACGGCCTCTCGACCCTGTCGATGCGCCCGCTGGCCGAGCACCTGGGCAAGTCCACCCGCGTGCTGACCCACCACTTCTCTGACAAGGAGGCGCTGCTCTCGGCCACCATGGAGCGCCTGGACGAGCGGCACCGCGAATGGCTGCGCGCGCTGCCGGGCTGGTCGGGCCCCGACAGCGTGGGCACGATCATCCGCCGCACCTGGGACTGGCAGGCGCGGGAGGAGAACCTGCCGGTCGCCCGCCTGATCCACGAGATCGAGGGGCTGGCGGCCGGCGGCCGGCTCCCGGGGCCCGTGCCCCGGCTGCTGGCGGACCGGTCGGAGTTCGTGGCGGGCCTGCTGCGCGATCGAGGCGTCCCGGAGGCCGACGCGCTGCGGATCTCCACCCTGGCCAACTCGGCGTACACCGGGCTGCAGATCGACTTCCTCACGACCGGCGAGCGCGAACGGGCGGAGGAGGCTCTGGACCAGTTGTGCGCGCTGGTGGACGACTGGGTGGCCGCGCACGGGACGGGAACGCGTTCTTAGACTGGAGGGATGCCCGAAGGAGACGCCGTCTACCGCACGGCGGCGAAGCTGCGTGGGGCGCTGGACGGCCAGGTGCTCACCAGGTCGGACTTCCGCGTCCCCAGGCACGCCACGGCCGACCTGACCGGCCGCGCGGTCATCACCACGGTCTCCAGGGGCAAGCACCTGCTCACCCGCGTCGAAGGCGACCTGACCGTGCACACCCATCTGCGCATGGACGGGAGCTGGCAGGTCATGGCGGCGGGACGCCGGACCGCGCCGGGCGACCAGGTCAGGCTGGTGCTGGCCAACCAGCGGTGGCAGGCCGTGGGGGTCAGGCTGGGAATGGTGGATCTCGTCAGGACAGGCGAGGAGGGGCGGCTCGTCGGCCATCTGGGGCCGGATCTGCTCGGCCCGGAGTGGGACCCGGATGAGGCCGTGCGAAGGCTGCGAGCGGCACCCGACAGGACCATCGGGGAGGCGCTGCTCGATCAGCGCAACCTGGCGGGGGTCGGCACGATCTATCGCGCCGAGACCCTTTTCCTGCGCGGGATCTGGCCGTGGAAGAAGGTCGGGGAGATCGAGGATCTCGTCGGGCTCGTGTCACTGGCCCAGCGGTTGCTGGACGCGAACAAGAATCATGCGGGCACGGTGACCACAGGTGATCGCCGCCCGGCGCACCAGACGTGGGTCTACGGCAGGGCGGGGAGGCCCTGTCGCCGATGCGGCACCCGCATCAGCCGTGGGGAGATGGGGGCGCAGCCACAGGAACGGCTGATCCTGTGGTGTGCTGGCTGCCAACCGGCTTAGGCAGCCACCATGTCCTTGACTTCGGGGAACACGGAGTCGGAAATCGACCCGGGGACCGTCTCCGTAAGGGGCAGGCGTTCGCGATCGGGCACGTCGGCCAGCACAGGGGCAGCCTGGAGCTCCGCCAGCGAGAACTGGTCGGAAACCTCACGCAGCACCTGCGAAAGGGGCACTTCGAGTGCGCCGCAAATGGACGCCAGCAACTCCGACGAGGCCTCCTTCTGGCCGCGCTCGACCTCGGACAAGTAGCCGAGCGAGACACGTGCCTGGGTGGACACCTCGCGTAGCGTGCGTCCTTGCCGCACCCTCAACCGCCTCAGCACGTCGCCGAGCAGCTGACGCAGCAGAATCATCTGTCGCTCCCTCCCCGGCGCGGACGATGACTTCACCACGCCCCGCGCGATCGGATCGTGCCGCACTTTGGTCTTCTTAGCTTCGTACATACTCCTCGCCGTCATCATCGGGCGTCGCCGACCCTGGACTGCCGCTCGCGACTCTTCAGGCCCGCCGGCCGGGCGCTCGGGGTTTGCAGTTGGCTCACGGACCTCACTCACAGCTCCACCGTACCCGTATCCACCGACACCGCGTCAGACCGTGCTTGGCATGTTCGCTCGGGACGTAACACGGTAATCACCCGGAATGTTCCCCTACGTTAGCCTTCAGCACACCTGACAGTAGATCGACTGCCTCGTCCACCGTCTCTACCCTGATACGTTCGCGCGACCCGCTAAGTCTCAATTCACGCCCCCAAATCCTGCCCCCTGGCCCGCAGACGGCCGCGTACACGGTGCCGACGGGCCTGCCGTCCTGCGGCTCCGGCCCGGCCACCCCCGTCACGGCCAGCCCGTACGTGGCCCCGCACAGCCGCGCGACCCCCGCCGCCATGGCCGCGGCCACCTCAGGGTGTACGGCCCCCTCGCGGCGCAGCAGCTCCCCCGGCACCCCCAGCAGCTCGTGCTTGAGATCGGTGGCGTACGAGATGACCCCGCCCCTGAACGCCTTGGACGACCCCGAGACCGACGTGATGGCGGCCCCGATGAGCCCGCCGGTCAGCGACTCGGCCACCGCGACCGTGGCGGACCGGCCCACCAGCATCGTCAGAACCTCGGCCACGTCCGCCATCGATCACTCCCCGCGCACCTGTTTCGCGACCTTGCGCAGCCGCACCGCCCTGATGACGTAGTCGACCCCGGTGACCACGGTGACCACGAGTGCCGCCCCCATGACCACCCACCGGACGGGCCCCGGCACCCACGGCAGGAGGTAGAGCACGATCGCGGCGATCTGCAGCACGGTCTTGACCTTGCCGCCGTAGCTGGCCGGGATGACCGCGCGCCGCAGCAGCACGAACCTGAGGACCGTGATGCCGATCTCCCTGCCGAGGATCGGGATCGTGACCCACCAGGGCAGCTCGTTGAGTATGGACAGGCTCACCAGCGCCGCGCCGGTGAGCGCCTTGTCGGCGATCGGATCGGCGATCTTGCCGAAGTCGGTGATGAGGCCGTAGCGCCTGGCCAGCTCGCCGTCCAGGTGGTCGGTGATCGAGGCGACCGCGAAGACCGCGAGCGCGGCCACCCGCCAGCCCGTGCCCGGCAGGAACAGGCAGACGACGAAGAAGGGGACGAGCACCAACCGGAGGACCGTGAGGACGTTGGCGATGTTCCACGGGCTTACCACGCGGCGCTCGTCCCTTTTCATGGACTGGCCTTGATACGCGCGATCAGGTCGACCCCCTCGGAGTCGACCACGACCGCGCGCACGATCTGCCCCTTGACCAGGCCGATGCCCTGCACCGTGACGGAGCCGTCGACCTCGGGGCCCTGGTGGGCGGCCCGGCCCTCGTAGCCGCCGTCGCCCAGGTCGTCGTCGATCAGCACGTCGACCTCGGTGCCGATGCGCTCCTCCGCGCGCTGGGCGGTCAGCTCCTCGGCCAGCTCGGTGAGCACCCGCACGCGCTCGTCGACGACCTCCTGGTCGAGCTTGCCCGGCAGCCCGGCGGCCTCCGTGCCGTCCTCGTCGGAGTAGCCGAACACGCCGATCACATCGAGCCTGGCGGCCTCCAGGAAGCCCACCAGCTCGCCGAACTCCTCCTCGGTCTCGCCGGGGAAGCCCACGATGAAGTTGGAGCGCACGCCCGCCTCGGGGGCGCGCTCGCGGATGGTCTCGAGCAGCCCGAGGAAGCGCTCGGGGTCGCCGAAGCGGCGCATCCGGCGCAACACGGTGCCGCTCGCGTGCTGGAAGGACAGGTCGAAGTAGGCGGCGATCCCCTCGGTGCCCGTGATCACGTCGATCAGCCCCGGGCGCAGCTCGGCGGGCTGCAGGTAGCTGACCCGCACCCGGGAGACGCCCTCGACCGCCGCCAGCTCGGGCAGCAGCTTCTCCAGCGCCCGCAGGTCGCCGAGATCCTTGCCGTAGGAGGTGGAGTTCTCGCTGACCAGGACGAGCTCGCGCACGCCCCGGTGAGCCAGCCAGTCGGCCTCGGCCAGCAGCTCGTCGGGCCGGCGCGAGACGTAGGAGCCGCGGAAGGCCGGGATGGCGCAGAACGTGCAGCGCCGGTCGCAGCCGGAGGCCAGCTTGAGCGAGGCCACCGGGCTCTCGTCGAGGCGCTTGCGCAGCACGCGCGGGCCGCTCGCGGGCGCCAGCCCGTCGGGCAGGTCGCCGTGACCGGGGATGTTGGCCTTGGGCGCGCTGGCACGGTCCACCGGCGAGATGGGTAGCAGGGTGCGGCGGTCACGTGGCGTGTGCGGCTTGAGCGGCCGCCCGGCGAGCACGTCGTCGAGGCGGCCGCCGATCTCCGTGTAGTCGTCGAAGGAGATGACCGCGCTGGCCTCGGGCAGCGCCTCGGCCAACTCGTTGCCGTAGCGCTCGGCCATACAGCCCGCTGCGACCACCTTCGCGCCGGTGTCGGCGGCGGCCAGCAGCGTGTCGATGGAGTCTTTCTTGGCCGAGTCGATGAAGCCACACGTGTTGACGACGACGACATCGGGGTCGTCGTCGCCCAGCTGCCAACCGGCAGCCTCAAGTCGCGCGGCCAGCTCCTCGGAGTCGACCTCGTTGCGGGCGCAGCCCAGAGTGATCAGCGATGCGGTTCGGCGGGATGACATGGTGAACACTACGGTATCGGGAGTTGGCCACCACCCGATGCACCGGCTCCCGCCAGATGACTATCGCGCGGCTGTTTTGGGCGGCCCGAACGAGCGCCGCACCAGCTCCCCCCTGCCCGCGTCCAGCTTCACTTTCTTGCCGTTGACCTGGAGCGTAACGGCCGACGCGTCCGCTAGCAGCACGTTGACCTTGTCTTCCGCGCTCCACGTGTCGGACTTTCCGGCCTTCAGCGTCCCCGAGAACAGCTTGCGCCCCATGGCGTCGTGAGCCTGGACGTACGACGACCGCTTCGCCTTGATCTCGACGGTCACCATGCGTTTGACCGCCTTGGCCGCCGCGGCGTTGGGCTGCTCGATGGGCATGTTCGGCGGGACCTTGGGCCGGGCCGAGGCCACCTGCACGTCGGCCGTCCGCACCTGGTCGCTCGCGCCGCCCAGCACCCGCATCATGCCGAAGACGACCACGATCGCCAGCGCGACCCCGAGTGCCATCGTCCAGTTCGGCCCCCGCCGCTCCGGAACGTTGATCTTCTTGTCGGCCTGGAACACGGCCGAGGCCGCGACCGGCCTGGGCGCCCCGCCGTGCTGCTGGTCGTAGAGATGGACGGTGGCCTCCGGGTCGAGCCCCACCGCCTTCGCCACCGCTTTGACGTGCCCCCTGGTGTAGAAGTCGCCATTGCACTGGCTGCCATCATCCTGCTCCAGGCCATGGATGATCGCCTCGCGGATCCTGGTCGCCGCGCTGACCTGCTCGACGGTCAGCCCGGCCGTTTGCCTGGCCGCCGCCAGCATGGCCCCGATGCTCTGCTCCTGCACAACGAACGCCTCCCCCACGGCACCTGCATCTGCCTACCACTATGGGTAGTGGTTTATATTCAACCAGTTACTACCCGGCAGGCACGCATTGGGGTCATTCGCCACGCAGGTCGGCGAGCAAACCCGGTAGATCGTCCGGTTTGACCATCACCTCGCGGGCCTTGGATCCCTCGCTCGGGCCGACCACGTTGCGGCTCTCCAGCAGGTCCATCAGCCGCCCGGCCTTGGCGAACCCGACCCGCAGCTTGCGCTGCAGCATCGAGGTCGAGCCGAACTGGGTGGTCACGATCAGCTCGGCGGCCTGGATCAGCAGGTCGAGGTCGTCGCCGATGTCCTCGTCGATCTCCCGCTTGACCGGCGCGGCGGACACGTCCTCGCGGTATTCGACCTGCATCTGCGTCTTGCAGTGGCCGACGATCTCGGCGATCTCCTTCTCGGAGACGAACGCGTTCTGGATGCGGATGGGCTTGCTCGCGCCCATCGGCAGGAACAGCGCGTCACCCTGGCCGACCAGCTTGTCGGCGCCCGGCTGGTCGAGGATGACCCGCGAGTCGGTCAGGCTCGACACCGCGAACGCGAGCCTGGACGGCACGTTCGCCTTGATCAGGCCGGTGACGACGTCGACGGAGGGCCGCTGGGTGGCGATCACGAGGTGGATGCCGGCCGCGCGGGCGAGCTGCGTGATGCGCACGATCGAGTCCTCGACGTCGCGCGGGGCGACCATCATGAGGTCGGCCAGCTCGTCCACGATCACCAGCAGGTACGGGTACGGCTGGTAGACCCGCTCGCTCCCGGGCGGTGGCTGCAGCTTGCCCGCCCGCACGGCCTTGTTGAACTCGTCGACGTGCCTGAACCCCGACGCCGCCAGGTCGTCGTAGCGCCGGTCCATCTCGCCCACGACCCATTCGAGGGCTTCGGCGGCCTTCTTCGGGCTGGTGATGATCGGCGTGATCAGGTGGGGGATGCCCTCGTACACGCTGAGCTCGACCCGCTTCGGGTCGACCAGCACCATGCGCACCTCGTCGGGCGTGGCCCGCATCAGGATGCTGGTGATCAGCCCGTTCACGCAGACCGACTTACCGGCGCCGGTGGCGCCCGCGATGAGCAGGTGGGGCATCTTGGCGAGGTTCGCGACGATGGTGCGGCCCTCGACGTCCTTGCCCAGGCCGACGATCATCGGGTGGTGGTCGGCCTGCGCCACCTGCGCGCGCAGCACGTCGCCCAGGGCCACCAGGTCCTTATCGGCGTTCGGGATCTCGACCCCGATCGCCGACTTGCCCGGGATGGGCGACAGGATCCGGACGTCGGCGGACTTGACGGCGTAGGCGATGTTCTTGGTGAGCGCCGTGACCTTCTCCACCTTGACCGCGGGCCCGAGCTCGATCTCGTAACGGGTCACCGTCGGGCCACGGGTGAACCCGATCACCTGCGCGTCGATGGTGAACTGCTCCAGCACGCTGGTCAGCGCGTTGACCACGGTGGTGTTGGCCTTGGTCTGCGGCTTGGGCGCCGTGCCCTGCTTGAGGAACTGCAGGTCGGGCAGGCTGTACGGGCCCGCCTGCGGCGACAGCACGAGCTGCTCCACCTTGCGGGGCGCGGGCGTCGGCTGGGGCGGCTCAGGCCGCTTCTCGGCCTCGGGAGCGGGCGTCTCCTCCTCGTCCGTCAGACCGGGCACGATCTCGGGCGAGTGCTCGGGCCGCTTGTCGTTCTTGTCCGACAGGACCGGCGTGTCGTACGGCTTGACCGAGTCGGGCCCCTCCTCGGCGGACTTCTTCGAGGTCCTGACCCGCTTCTTGCCCGGCTGCCGCGACTCGGGCTCGGCGTGCCGTTCGAAGAGCATGTGCTTGAGCTCGGTCAGCCGCTCCGGGATCCGGTGCACCGGGGTGGCGGTGATCACCAGCACCCCGAACCCGGACAGGAGCAGCAGCAGCGGGATCGTGATCCACGGCGGCAGGATGCTCATCGGCGGCGCCGACACGATGAACCCGATCATGCCCCCGGCCTGCGACACCTTGTCCATGCCCTGGCCCTCGCCGGCCGGGTAGGGGGTGTCGTTGGCCACGTGGATGACGCCGAGGACGCCGACCATCAGCGCGGCCCATCCGATCACCATGCGCCCGGTGTCGGCGTTCTGGTCGGGGTGGCGCAGGTAGCGCCAGGCCAGCAGCCCGAACAGCAGCGGCAGCGCCCACGCCAGCGAGCCGAACACGGCGTGCACGGTCGTGTTCACCACGCCCGAGACCGCCCCGTCGGCGTTGCGCCACGTCATGGCGGCCAGCACGATCGCGCCGGCGAGCACCGTCAGGCCCACCCCGTCGCGCCGGTGCGCGGGATCGAGCTCGCGGGCGTTCTTGCCCAGCGCGCGGGCCGTGCTGCCGATGCCGTTGGCGAGCAGCATCCACAGCCCGACGATCAGCTTGCCTATCATCGTGAAGACCCAGCTGATCGGGTCCTGGTGGGTCATCGAAGGCTTGCGTCCGGAGGCCGCCCTGGGACGCCCCGTCGACGAGGCCCCGCGCTTGGCGGGGGTCGAGCGAGACGAGGTCGACCGCTTCGCCGGCCCCTTCGATGCGCTTTTCGGCGTACGGGTGGCCATGATGCCAAAGGTACGTCGGAGACACCGTGGATCGCGCGTAGGCTCGCCGAGGACCTCGCCAAACGGGCACGAAGATCCCGGGAAGATTCACCCGATGTCCACATAAAAGCCGCGCACCCGCAGACAACTCCTTCCTGAATGGTCCTATGCCTCTCCTCAACTTCCGGGACGTCGCGACGGAGACCGCGCTGCGCCCGGGTGTGCTCTACCGCTCCGCGCAGCCGCACACGCTCACGGCCGACGACGCGAAGCTGGTGGCCGGGCTGCGGCTCATCGCCGACCTGCGCGGCGACAACGAGCGGGCCCCCGGGGACTGGGCGCCCGTCCTCGGCGGCGCCGTCCGGCACGCGCTGCTCGGCGCGGGCTCCTCCGACGCCTCACCCGCCCAGCTCGCGGCGCTGCCGCCCGACCTGACCCTCGGCGACCTGTACGTCGGACTCCTGCGGTATCGGACGACCTGGTTCGCCGGCGTCGTCGCGGAGATCGCCGACGGCCTGCCCGCCCTCGTCCACTGCGCCGCCGGCAAGGACCGCACCGGCATCGTCGTCGCGCTGATCCTCGACCTGCTCGGCGTGGACCACGAGGCCATCGTCCGCGACTACGCGCTCACCGCGAAGGCGCTGCCCGACGTCATGCTCATGCTCGGCATGACGCCGTCGCGGGACGCGCCCGCCGCGCTCCTGGAGGCGCCGGAGAGCGCGATGCGGACGTTCCTGGCCACGCTGGGCGAGCTCGGCGGCGCGGAGCGGCTCCTGCTGGCCAACGGGCTCACCAGGGCGCACGCAGACCGCCTCAGGGCCGCCCTCGTCCCCTGAACGCGTCGACCGCGTCGGTCGAGCCCGCCTTCTTCACAACAGGAGGTATCAGCCGCACCATTCTGCCACTCTGAGAGTCACCGGACTGCCACATCGAGTGATGTTCTAGGACGCAGAGTGGACACGACAAGGGTGTCGAGCACGGCCTTCGACGGGACGCCGCATGCCCCGGCGCACGCGCGCAAGTTCGTCCGCCAGGTGCTCGGCGAGTGGCGCCTGAGCCACCTGGCCGAGGACGCCGTGCTGCTGACCAGCGAGCTCGTCACGAACGCCGTCGAGCACGCGGGCACCGGCATCGAGCTCACCTGCCGCCTGGACGTGGAGGCCAGTCCCCCGAAGCTGGAGATCCAGGTCGACGACCCCCACCCCGCTCGGACGATCCTGGCGGCCGGGCCCGTGCCCGAGCCGGCGCGTGCCTCCGTGCGCGGACTCGCCCTCGCGAACATGCTGGCCGACGCCTGGGGCGTCACGTACACGAAGACCGCCAAGCGCGTCTGGGTGCGCATGGAGATCACGGACGGCTGCGAGGTCCAGGAGGCCCCGCCGGCGCCGCCCGGCGGGGCGCCCATCGAGACGCTGCACGTCGGCGTCGTCGTGGCCGACCGCGACGGGGTCGTGCAGTCGTGGAACCCGGAGGCGGAGAAGCTGCTCGGCTGGCGGGCCGACCAGGCGATCGGCCGCTCCCTGGAGCGGCTGGTGGCCTGGCGCGGCCACGGGCCGTACGCGCTGTCGCTGGCCGACACCCTCAGCCTGGGCCGCTGGCGGGGCGAGACGCACATGCGGCACCAGGACGGCAGGCTGGTCCCCGTCTACGTCTCGCACCTGCGTTCCAGGCGGCAGCGGTGCTCGATCTGGATGGTGGTGGCCGCCGACCACGGCTACGTGCTGGCGCCACCGCCGGCGCCGCAGCTGCGCGGGGCGGGCCGGCGCATCAAGGACCTGCTCGACCAGGACGTGCCGTTCGCCGAGCTGCTCGACACGATCGCCCAGATCGTGCAGATCTCCAGCGGGGGCGACGCCGCGTACGTGCTGCTCGCGGCGGAGGGCGGCAACAGGTTCGGCGTGGCGGCGGGCGCGGGCGCGACGGCGGGGCTGGTGGGGGTGCTGGCCACCGGCGTGTTCGGCGCGGAGCGCAAGACCCCCACGATGATCGAGGACCTGCTCGCCGTGGACGTCGAGCTGGCCGAGCAGCTGCGCGCCAGATCGCTGGCGTGCGCGCCGCTGCTGGCGGGCGGCGAGCTGGCCGGATACATCGTGGTGACCGCCGCCCAGCCGGACCGCTTCGACCAGGAGCTCACGGTCAGCCTCCAGCACATCGCCGGTCAGGTGGCCGTGCCCGTGCAGCGCGAGCGGCTGGCCGAGCAGGACCGCGCGCACCGGGGGCGGCTGTCGTTCCTGGCCGAGGCGGGCGAGCTACTGGCCGGCGTGCACGACGAGGAGCTGATCGCGGCGCTGACCGCGCAGCTCGTCGTACCCAAGATCGCCACCTGGGCGGCCGTCTACCTGACCGACCTCGCGGGGATGACCAGGCTCGCCCACGTCTGGCACAGCGACGAGCGCCACAACGCCGACCTGCGCAAGTCACTGCCCGCGATCCCGCGCACCGCGCTCAGCGACGTGAGCTGGCCGGTCGGCCCCGAGAGCGTGCTGTCGTTCCCGCTGCTCACGCAGGGCAGGTCGCACGGGGCGCTGGTGATCGGCCGCGCCGAGCCGACGCTGCCGCTGGAGCTGGCCGACCTGCTGTCAGACCTGTGCCGCCTGGTGGCGCTCAACCTGCACACCGCCATGCTCTACACCAGGCAGGCGACCACCTCCCGGGTGCTGCAGCGCAGCCTGCTGCCCATGCGCGCGGCGCCCATGCCCGGCCTGGAGTCCGCGGTCGTCTACGAGCCGGCCGAGGAGGGCGCGCACGTCGGGGGCGACTTCTACGACCTGTTCACGGTGGGCGACCACTGGTGCTTCGCGCTGGGCGACGTGTGCGGCAGCGGGCCCGAGGCGGCCGCCGTCACCGGGCTGGCCCGCCATGCCGTACGCCTGCTGGCCAAGGAGCACTACACGGTGGCCGACATCTTCGACCGGCTCAACCACGCGCTGCTGGAGGAGGGCGAGGAGGGCAGGTTCCTGAGCCTGCTGTGCGGCGAGCTGACCCCGTTGCCGCAGGGCGGCGCGCTCTGCACGATCGCCTCCGCGGGGCACCCCCCGCCACTCCTGCTGCGCCCGAACGGCAAGGTCGAGCCCATGGCGACCCCGCAGCTGCTGCTGGGCATCGAGTCCGGCGCCAGGTTCTACGTGGAGACGTTCGAGCTGGCGCCGGAGGACCTGCTGCTGTGCGTCACCGACGGGGTGACCGAGCGGCGCAACGGCGGCCGGCTGCTCGACGACGGCGACGGGCTGGCCGCGCTGCTGTCCGGCTGCACGGGGCTGAGCGCCCACGCGGTCGCCGAACGCGTGCGGCACGCGGTCGAGACGTTCGCCGAGGAGCCGTCACAGGACGACGTGGCCCTGCTGGTGATCAAGGCTTCAGCCGTGAGGGAGCGCCGTCGCCCCGTCTGAGGCCGTGAGCCCCCGTCAGGACGTGAACCGGTACGTGGTCGTCGAGGTGCGCCGCCGGCCCGGCCGGAGCACGGTGGAGGGGAACTGCGGCTTGTTCGGCGAGTCGGGGAAGTGCTGCGTCTCCAGGCACAGCCCGCCGAAGGGCCCGTACGGCGTCGCGTCCCCGTCCAGCATGTGACCGGTGTAGAACTGCACGCCCGGCTCGGTCGTCGTGACCTCCATGGTCAGGCCGCCGGCCGTCACCGTGGCGCCACCGCCGCCGAGCACGTAGCAGTGGTCGTAGGCGCCGTCGTTCCGCTCCCCCACCGCGTGCGGCTCCGTGAAGTCGAACGGCGTGCCCTTGACCGGCGCGAGCTCTCCCGTGGGGATCTTGGCCTCGTCCACCGGCAGGTAGTGCTCGGCGTCGATCCACACGACGTGGTCCCGCACGTCGCCCTCGCCCGCCAGGTCGAAGTAGGAGTGGTTGGTGAGGTTGACCACGGTCGGGGCGTCGGCCTCCATCTCGTAGTCGATGCGCAGCGCGTCGTTGTCGAGCGTGTACGTCACCCGGGCGGTCAGCGTGCCCGGGTAGCCCTCGTCTCCGCTGGGGCTGATCAGCCTGAACGTCGCCGACTTGGCGTCGTTGGACTCGATGGTCCACACCTGCTTGTCGAAGCCCACGATGCCGCCGTGCAGGTGGGCGGTGCCGTTGTTGACGGCCAGCTCGTACTCGACGCCGTCCAGGGTGAAGCGGCCGTTGGCGATGCGGTTGCCGTACCTGCCGACGACCGCGCCGAAGTAGCGGCTGCGGGTCTGGTAGTCCTCCAGCGTGTCCAGCCCGAGCACCACGTTGCGGCCGGACACCTCCAGCGAGCGCACGATGGCGCCGTACGTGAGCACCTCGGCGCGCAGCCGTCCCGACGACAGCTCCACCAGCTCGACGCTCTCCCCCGACGGCAGCGTTCCGAAGTTCATGATTGGGCCCTTCCCGTGGACTCGCGGACAATGAGAGCGGTGTCGAGGGTCACTGTCGCGCCCTCGCCCCCCGACTGGAGCAGCAGGTCGACTGCCATCCTCCCGGCGGCCACGGCCGGCATGGCCACCGTGGTGAGCTTGGGCCGGTTGAGCCGTCCCGGCAGGATGTCGTCGAACCCGATCACACTTATCTGGTCTGGTACCCCTATCCCCATCTCCGACAGCCCCTCAATGAGACCAAGCGCGACGAGATCGTTGTACGCCAGCACCGCCGTCGCCCCGCAGGCCGCCACGTCGGCGGCCACCGACAGGCCGCCCGACTCCGTGGGCTGGTTGGGGCCGAAGAAGACGAGGTCGAGCCCGGGCGCCTCGGCCGCGGCGCCCTGCATCTCGTTGCTGGTCCACGAACCGATCGGGCCCGACACGAGCGCGATCCTGCGGTGCCCCAGCCCGACCAGGTGCTCCAGCGCCAGCTTGGCGCCCTGGGCGACGTTCATCAGCACGGCGGGCATGCCCTTGATCCGCCGGTTGATCACCACGAACGGCACGTCCTCCGCCAGCCGCTCGATCATCTTGTTCGACAGTCGCGGGCTGCACAGCAGGACGCCGTCCACCTGCTTGGTGAACGTCCTGATCAGCTCCTCCTCGACGCGCGGGTCCTCGTCGGTGTCCGCCACGAACACGTGGTAGTCCCGGCCCCTGGCCTGCGCCTGGGCGGCCTTGATGAGCGGCGGGAAGAACGGGTTGGAGATGTCGGCCACGATCAGGCCCATGTTGAACGTGCGGCCGGTCGTGAGCGCTCTGGCCGCGCGGTTGGGCCGGTAACCGAGGTCGTCGGCGGCGGCCAGCACGCGGCTCCTGGTGGCAGGATTGACGAGGTGGGGTGCGGAGAAGGTGCGGGACACAGTGGACACGTGCACGCCGCAGGCGCGGGCCACGTCCTTGATCGTCGCCGCCATCGCCGTCCTCCCTTGCAAACGGTTGCCAGACTAAACCTTGACCTTCACACCTGTCGCCGTCAAGGTTTTTGCAACCGGTTGCTGGCCCCCGCGTGCGCCAACCCTGCATCGGCCGCCGGTCGGCCCGGTTACCAGCGACCCCCCAGCTCGTTGAGGGTGAACACCCCACCGGCACGGTTGTGGAGCGGCGCGGCAAGGTCCGGCTCCCCCTGCTCGGCGATGAGCGCCGCCGCCTGGGCGTCGGAGGAGTCGCGGGACTCGTACCCGATGGCCTCGGCCTCCTCCAGCGACCACCACCGCCGCGCGTTGTCCGAGACCCCCCAGACCACGTGGTACCCGGGCGCGGTCAGCGCCGCTTCGGTCAGCCGGGCCAGGTCGTCAGGTGAGATCCACGTGGCCAGCCCGCGCGTGTCGCCGGAGGCCTCGCTGCAGGTGCCGAGCCGGACCACGGTGATGTTCATGCCGAACCGGTCGTGGTACAGGCTCCCCAGGGCCTCCATGACGACCTTGCTCACTCCGTAAAAGGTGTCAGGCCGGGGAAAGGCGTAGTCGGGCAGATCGGAGCCGTCGGCGGGCCGGGTGTGGAAACCGGCCGCATGGTGGCTGCCCATGAGCACCAACTGCTGGACGCCCTCCTCGCGCGCCGCCTCCAACAGCACTTGCGTACCGTTGATGTTGGCCTGCACGATGTCTGCCCAGGGATGTTCCCGGCTCTGGCCGCCAAGGTGCACCACCGCGTCCACGCCCTTCATCGCCTCGGCCACCGCGGCCGGGTCGGCGAGGTCGGCCGCCACCCACTCCTCGCCGGGGCCCGGCTCGATCGGGTGGAGGTCGGAAAGCCGCAGGGTGCGGCCGTCACGGGCGAGCCGTGGGCGGAGCAGTGTGCCGACTTTTCCAGCGGCTCCGGTCATAAGAATGCGCATGTCTCATGGTGTACACGATTCTGACCGAAATTCACATCCTTGAATATTGACCGTGAACCATGCCGCTAGTTACGTTCGCAGACACGAGTTCAAGTCCACGACTCAAGTCCACGTATGTGAACGGGAGGCGGTCTGATGTCACGTCGTCTGCTCGGGGTCGCAGTGACAGCGGCCCTGGCCGTAACGCTGACAGGCTGCGGTTCCGGGGGATCAGGCTCTGACAACGCACTGGAGATCTGGATCAGGCAGGCGCCCGATTCGGACTCCGCCAAGACGGCGGTGAAACTCGCCGACGCATTCACTAAGGCCAGCGGGGTGAAGACGAAAGTCGTCGCGTTATTCGACGACTTCGAGACCAAGCTCAACCAGCAGGCCGCCCAGAAGCAGCTTCCCGACATCGTCATCAACGACACCGCCCAACTCGGCAACATGCACTCGCAAGGCTGGCTGCGCGAGATCGACAAGGCCACGCTGGCCAACGGCGACAAGCTGTCCGAGCGCGCGTGGGTGGCCGCCACGGGGGCCGACGGCAAGTTCTACGCCGCCCCGTTCTCCGCCCAGTCCTTCGCGCTGATCGTACGGAAGGACTGGCGCGAGAAGGTCGGCATGGAGCCGCCGCAGAGCTGGGAAGACCTGGCCAAGCTGGCCCAGGCGTTCACCCAGAAGGACCCCGACGGCAACGGCCAGGCCGACACGGCGGGATTCGTCATCCCCGCGGGCACCAAGCGCGGCTACGCCTCCTGGTACGCCTCCTCCCTCATCTACGCCAACGGCGGCGACTTCATCAAGAGCACCGGCGGCGGCCACTTCCAGTCCACCGTCAACGACCCGAAGACCGTCGAGGCCGTCCAGTACCTGCAGGACCAGTTCTGCAAGACCAAGTCCGTCAACCCGGGCGCCGTCAGCAACGACACGACCGTCACGCACGAGGTGTTCGAGAAGGGCCAGGGCGGCATCTACCTGGTCGGCCCGTACGTGCTCGCCAGGTTCGTCAAGAGCATCGGCACCGACAAGATCGAGGTCCTGCCCCTGCCTAAGGGCCCGTCCGGCGGCCCCGGCACCCTCGGCGAGGGCGAGAACGTCTACCTGATGGCCGGCTCCGACCAGCAGGACGCGCAGAAGAAGTTCGCCGAGTTCGCGATCTCCCCCGAGGGCCAGAAGATCGGCATGAACAAGGACGCCAACGGCGCCATCGTCCGCCTGCCCGTCAACACGCAGGTCGACATGGCCGGCGAACGGCAGGACCCGCGCTGGAAGGTGTTCCAGGACGCCTACGCCAACGCCGTCTACGCCCCACCCGTGCCGAACTGGGCGCCCATCCGCCAGGATTCGGCCGACTCCATCAACGCGGTCTGGGCCGACTGCGCCTCCAACGTCAAGACGGCCATGGACCAGCTGAACACCAAGCTCACGCAGGAACTCCAGAGCCAGAAAGCGTCATGACCTCGACACTGACCGAGGCGCGCAGCCGCACGACGACCCCCCACCGCCGCCCCAAGCGGGCGCGGTGGCGGGGGCCGCTGATCGCCTGGCTGTTCCTGGCGCCCGCGCTGCTGCTGTTCCTGTACTTCAAGTTCATCCCGATGTTCGTGGGCCTGTGGAAGAGCTTCTTCAAGGTCCAGACGTTCCTCGGCGATGAGTGGCTGGGCCTGCAGAACTACCAGACGATCATCAGCGACGCCGACTTCGCCGCGGCGATCTGGCACAGCATCCTGCTGGCGCTGGGCACCACGGTCGGCTCGCTGGTGCTGGGTCTGGGGTTCGCGCTGCTCATCGAGGGGCCGGCGCGCTACCTGTGGTTCGTGCGCACCGCGGCCTTCCTGCCCGTCGTCACCACGATGGCGGCCGTGGCCGAGGTGTGGCGGATCATGTTCCACCCGGCCGACAGCGGGATGCTGAACGTCATCATCGGCTGGGTCGGCATCGATCCCCAGCCGTGGCTGGCCAGTGAGCACTCCTCGCTGTGGTCGATCATGCTGATGAGCATCTGGCGCGGCACCCCGTACGACATGATGATCTTCCTGGCGGGGCTGGTCGGCGTCGACCGCACCTTGTACGAGGCCGCGGCCGTGGACGGCGCCTCCACCTGGCACCGGCTGCGGCACATCACGCTGCCCGCCCTGCGGCCGGTGTTCTGGATCCTGTTCACGCTGGCCGCCATCCGCGGGCTGCGGGTCTTCGTCGAGGTGTACGTCCTGACGAACGGCGGTCCGAACGGGTCGTCCGAGGTACTGATGACGCTGATCTACAAGCTCGGGTTCCAGAAGAACGACCTGGGCGTGGCCTCGGCGGGCGGGATCGTGCTGTTCCTGGCCACGCTGGCGCTGACCCTGGTCGCGCAGATGTTGCGCAGGAGGCAGGCGACATGAGGTTCGACAGCGCTCTGGGGCTGGAGTCGCGCAAGGGCCCGCTGGCCGTCGGCGGAAAAGTCCTGATTTATAGCTTTATGGTGGTGGTTTTTACCGGGCCACTGGTCGGGCTGCTCGTCAGCGCCTTCAGCAAGACGCTCGACCCCACCTCCTTCTCCCTGTGGCCGGACGAGTTCACGCTGGAGAACTTCGTCCAGGCCAAGGAGAAGAACGTCTACCTCTACCTGCTCAACTCCTTCATCGTCGTCGGCTTCGGCCTGCTGCTGCAGATGCTGGTGAGCGTCTTCGCGGCGTACTCGCTGGCCCGCAAGAAGTTTCGCGGCATGACGTTCGTGCTGCTGCTCATGCTCACCACGATGATGCTGCCGGAGGAGATCATCGCGATCCCCCTCTCGCTGGTCCTGGCCGACATGCCGCTGCTGCACGTGAATCTCATCGGCACGTACGCGGGCATGATCCTGCCGGTCGGCGCCTGGGGCTTCTCCATCCTGGTCATGACCGAGTTCATGAAGGAGGTGCCGGTCGAACTGGAAGAGGCCGCACGCATCGACGGCGCGGGTGAAGTACGGATCTTCGCCACCATCATCCTGCCGCTGTGCCGTCCCGCGCTCGGCGTGATCGGGGTGTTCGGCTTCACGATGATCTGGGACCAGTACCTGCTGCCCCTGATCGTCGCGCCCGAGTCGAGCATGTGGACGCTGCCCATCGCGCTGCGTTCGCTCCGCTCCGACGAGGAGGTGGGGATCGGCGTGCTGCTGGCCGCGTCGCTGCTGGCGCTGCTGCCGTCGATCATCGCGTTCCTGGCCTTCCAGCGACAGTTCATGCGCGGTCTGACAAGCGGTGCCATCAAGGGTTAAGTGTCCATGTATCTGGACGCTATCCCATATCCTGGACGTCGAACCCGCAGCAGTAGATGGGAAGAGTATGGAGCCTCAGCTGGTCAAGTCCGCGGAACGGACGGTGCGCATCCTGGAGGCACTGGCCGAGTCGCACGACAGCCTGACGCTGTCGGAGCTCCAGCAGCGCACCGGGTTCCCGCGCAGCAGCCTCCACGCCCTCATGCGGACACTGGTCGAGCTCAACTGGGTCGAGACCGACTCGGCCAGGTCGGCGTTCGGGATCGGCCCGCACGCGCTGCTCACCGGCACCGCGTACCTCGACAAGGATCCGGCGCTGCCGTTCGCGCAGGAGACCCTGGAAGACCTGCGGGCAGAGATCGGACAGACCGCCCACTTCGCCCGCCGGGACGGCGGGCACGTCCTCTACCTGGCCACCCGCGAGTCGCGCGAGGCCGACCACGTGATCCCCAGGGTGGGCCGGCGGCTGCCCGCCCACGTCACGGCGCTCGGCCAGGTGCTCCTCGCCCAGCTCACCGACGACGAGGTCATGGCCATCCTGCCGGAGCCGCTGTCCGGGCTCACCGAGCACACGATCACGGACCTGAACAAACTGACCGGCGAGCTCGACCAGGTCCGCACCCGTGGCTGGGCCTACGAACGAGAGCAGGGCACGCCCGGCCTGGCCTGCGTGGCCGTGGCGGTCGACTACCGCATCCCGGCCACGGATGCGATCAGCTGCTCGATGCCCGCGAGGCTGGCGCCCGGCGAGGTCGAGCGGATCACCGAGGCAGTGATCAAACACACCCGCAAGCTGGCTGCCACCCTGCGCAGGGAGGGCATCCGCTAGAAAGGACTGTCGATGCGGCTGGATGGTGTTCTCTTCTTCCCGGTGACCCCTTTCGAAGCCGATGGCGACCTCGCCGAAGCCGTACTGGCGCGGCACGTCGCCGACGGAGTCGCGGCGGGAGCGGGAGGGGTGTTCACCGCGTGCGGCACCGGTGAGTTCAACGCCCTCGACCTCGACGAATACACCCGGGTGGTGGGCGTCTCCGTCACCTCCACCGCCGGTCGTGTCCCGGTCTTCGCCGGCGCGGGCGGCCCGCTGCCCGCCGCCAAGGCCATCGCCCGCGCGGCCGCCGCCCAGGGCGCCGACGGACTGCTGCTCATGCCTCCCTACCTGGTCAGCGGCCCGCCCGCGGGCCTGGTGCGCTACGTACGCGAGATCGCGGCGACCGTCGACCTGCCGATCATCATCTACCAGCGCGGCACCACCCGCTTCACCCCATCGGCCGTCGCCGAACTGGCCCAAGTGCCCGACATCGTCGGCTTCAAGGACGGGCTGGGGGACTTCGACCTGCTGCAACGGATCATCCTCACCGTCCGCCGATCCACCGACAAGGACTTCACCTTCTTCAACGGCCTCCCCACCGCCGAACTGACCGTCCCCGCCTACCGCGGCCTCGGCGTGAACCTGTACTCGAGCGCGGTGTTCGCATTCGCACCCGAGATCTCGCTGGCCTTCTACAAGGCGGTGACAGGCGGGGACGAGGTGCTGGCGCAGCGGCTGCTGACCGACTTCTACCTCCCGCTGGTGGAGCTACGCGACCTCGTCCCCGGCTACGCGGTCGCGCTGGTGAAGGCGGGGGTGCGGTTGCGGGGGGTGGAGGCCGGAGGCGTACGCGCGCCTCTGGTGGACCCGACACCCGAACACATCGAGCGCCTGGAACGGATCATCGCAAGGGGCCTGGAAATAGCCGGCGCCTAAGCCCGCGCCTGCCTGGCCTGGGGTGATGGCACGGCGGTGCGGGCTGGTCGGCCGCTCGGGCTCACCCCGCACCATCACCACAACCAGACCGGCCCCACACACCGCCACCCCAGCCAACCGGCTCCCCCATCACGACGCCGTCGCCCAGGGCCGATACCCCGCCTCACGGCTGACCGGCCAGCCTCACAGCCGGCCGGTCAGCCGCACAAACCATCGCCACGGGCCCCACCTCCGCCATCACCCCACTTCAGGGGGGCCGGCTCACACCTCGAGACGACCGTCAACCCTCCGCGGAACGGACAGCGGGTTGTCGTCCTTGAGCTGGTCCGGCAGCAGCGCCTCCGGCCAGTCCTGGTACGCCGTAGGCGCCAGCCACCGATCGATCGCCGTCGCCCCGACAGAGGTGGTCGTAGTGGTCGCGGCAGGCCAAGGACCGCCGTGCTGCATCGCCCAGCACACGGCCACCCCGGTCGGCCACCCGTTCCAGATGAGCCGACCGGCCTTCCTCCCCAGCACCTCGACGACCTCGCCGGCCTCGTCCGGGTCGGCGCCGTGGACGGTCGCGGTCAGCGACCCTTCCAGCCGCTCAAGCACAGGCCGCAGATCGGAAATTTCCCGATACGTCACCACGATCGACGCCGGCCCGAAGCACTCCTCGGCGATCCGCGGCAGCTTCTCCTCGAACGTGTCGAGATCGGCGGTGAACACCTTGGGCGTGACCGCCCAGCTGCCCTCGCCGGGCTTGCCCTCGGCCAGCAGGCGCAGCTCGCCCAGCCGCTCGACACCGCCGACGTATCCGTCCCTGATCCGCTCGGCCAGCATGGGGCCACCGCTGGTCCCCGCGACCGCCTCGGCCAGCGCCTTCTGCAGCTCGTCGCCCTCGGGAACGAACATGAGACCGGGGTTCGTGCAGAACTGCCCGACCCCCAGCGTCAGCGACCCGGCGAACCCCGTGGCCACGTCCTTGGCCGGCGCGGAAGGCAGCACGACGACGGGGTTGACGCTGCCCAGCTCACCGTAGAACGGGATCGGCACCTCCCGCTCATCGATCAGCCGCTGGATCGCCTTGCCCCCGGCCACGGACCCGGTGAACCCGGCCGCGACCACCCCGGGGTGCTGCACCAGATCGATCCCGGCCTGCATGCCCTGCACCAGACCCAGCAGGTCCGGGTACGGAAGCGCGTCACGAACGATCTTCGCCACCCGCTCGGAGGTGTTCGGATGCCCGGGGTGCGCCTTGACGACCACCGGACACCCAGCGGCCAGCGCGGACGCCGTGTCACCCCCGGCCACGGAGAACGCGAACGGGAAGTTGCTGGCCGCGAACACGGCGACGACACCCGGCAGGGCATGCTTCATCCGCCGCACGTCGGGCCGGGGTGGCGCGAGCGAGGCATCCGCGTGATCGATGATGGCCTCGACGTAACCGCCGTCCCTGAGGACCTGGGCGAAGAGCCGGAACTGGCCCGCCGTACGCGCGACCTCGCCGCGCAGCCGTACCTCGCCGAGCGCGGTCTCCTGGTCGGCGAGCTGCCACAGCTCGTCCACGTGCGCGGTCAGCGCATCGGCGACGGCCTCGAGCGCGACCGCGCGCTCAGCCGCCGGAGTCGCCCGCCAGGCCGTGCCGGCGGCGGCCGCGGCGGAAACGATCAAGTCGACCCCGGCACTGCCGGTCTCGGGCAGTGCGGCGCCAACGGTCTCGCCGGTCCTGGGGTCGTGTCCGTAGATCATCGAAAGGCCCTTCCGAGCTTGACACTTCTTCAGCTTGATTCTTACAGTTGCGGCAACTTGTCCACAAATCTGGCTATTGTTCACATATCTGGACGGCGGTCTAAATGATCATTAGGCAGATCCACGTCACCCCTGTCGCCTTTCGGGATCCGCCTCTTCTGAACGCCGCCGGAGTCCACGAACCGTGGGCCCTCCGCACCATTGTCGAGGTCGTCACTGATGAAGGTTTGACCGGGTTGGGGGAGACCTACGGGGACCTCGGACACCTGGGCAAGGTACGCGAGTGCGCGCAGGCCTTCATCGGCCTCGACGTGCACGCCACGAACACGATGTACGCCCGGATCAGCGCGATCGTCGGCCACACGGTGACCGATCTGCATGGATTGACCGGTGCGGCCACCAAGGAGAAGAGCATCGATCGGGTCTTCTCCCCCTTCGAGGTCGCTTGCCTCGACATTCGCGGCAAGGCGGCCGGCGTCCCGGTGACCGACCTTTTGGGCGGCCGCGTCCGGGATGCCGTGCCGTACAGCGCCTACCTCTTCTACAAGTGGGCGGGCCACCCCGACGAGGCCCCCGACCGGTTCGGTGCGGCCCTGGACGAATCGGGTGTCGTGGAACAAGCGACCCTCCTCATCAACGAATACGGCTTCGAGTCCATCAAGCTCAAAGGCGGCGTCTTTCCTCCCGACCAGGAAATAGCCGCGATCCGCGCGCTGCACGAGGCGTTCCCTGAGACGCCCCTCCGCCTGGACCCGAACGCCACCTGGACGGTCGAGACGTCGATCCGCGTGGGCCGGGAGCTGGAGGGCACCCTCCAATACCTGGAAGACCCCACCCCCGGCATTTCCGGCATGGCGGAAGTGGCCGCCGCCGTCCCCATGCCGCTGGCCACGAACATGTGCGTGGTCACCCACGAGCACCTCCCTCCCGCCATCGCGTCCAGCGCGATCGGCGTACTCCTCCTGGACCACCACTACTGGGGTGGCTTGGTGCGTTCCGCGCATGTCGCCACCTTGTGCGACACATTCGGACTGGCGCTGTCCATGCACTCCAACTCCCACCTCGGGATCAGCCTGGCCGCCATGACCCATTTGGCCGCCGCCACCCCGAACCTCACGTTCGCGTGTGACACGCACACCCCCTGGCAGGATGGCCAGGACGTGATCGCGCCCGGCGCCCTGCGCTTCGTGAACGGCGCCGTCCCCGTGCCCGCCGGCCCCGGCCTCGGCGTCGAGCTCGACCGCGACGCGCTGGCCGTCATGAACGAGCAGTACGAGAAGTGCGGGATCTCCGCCCGCGACGACACGAGTTACATGCAACGCTTCGAGCCCACCTTTTCCGCAAGGAGACCGCGCTGGTGAACGTGGCCTACGTCTACCCCTGGGACATCGTCGGCGACCCCGCCGCCCCCGACCGCCTGGCCGGCCTGGGAGTGGAGGCGGTAGCTCTGGCAGCGAGCTACCACTCGACGAGAGCCGCCACGCCTTACCACCCGTCCCATCGCGTACTCGACGTCCCCTATCCGGCCTTCTACCTCCCGATCCGCCCCGCGTCCTGGTCCCGCCTGGTTCCCGCGGCCCCCACCTGGACCCCGGAGGACGCGTACCTCCAGGCCAGAGACGCCCTGAAGGCGGTCGGCCTGCAGGTGCACGCCTGGACCGTCCTGACTCACAACTCCTACCTGGGCACCGCGAATCCCGACCTGGTCGTACGCAACGCCTTCGGCGACCCCTATCCGTACGCGATCTGCCCCGCCCACGAGGACGTTCTTGAGTACTGCGAGCACCTGGTCGAGGAGATCCTCGCGGTAGGCGAGCCGGACGGCCTCATCCTGGAGGCCTGCGGCCCGATGGGCTTCGGTCACCAGAGCGTCCACGAGAAGACCTCCGGTGCGGACTGGACACCCGCCGACTCGGACCTCCTCTCCTTGTGCTTCTGCACGGCCTGCGCCGACCGCTACCCGGCAACCACCCGGGACAGAGTCCGCGCCGCCATAGACCGCACCCACCCCACAGATTCGTACCGAGCCACACCCGCCCGCATCACCACCCCTGCAACAACCCACTCCGCGACATCCATTTCCGCGGCCCACACCAGCGCCTCTCCGGCTGACGGCACGGCCACCGGCGCTCCACCGCTCACGATCGAAGACGCTCTCGGCGAACTGACCGACGAGGTGCGCGACGTTCGCCGCGGCCTGTCCGATTCCCTCCGCCGCCGCCTGATCGCCGTCGCCCGAAGGACCGCCCCCGGCACCCCCATCACCCTCCACGCCAACCCGAACCCCTGGGCAGCAGGAGCCTTCGCACCTCTGCCGTCAGGCGAACCGGGAGCAGACGTGCTCGTCGCCAACTGCTGGGGCGACCCCGCCACGGACGCCACCCGCCTCGCCCAGCTCAAGGACCTGTCCACCCCGGGCCAGCGAATCGGCGCCTACGTCCTCACCCTGCCCCCTCGCCCTGCCGACCCCGCGGTACTGGTCGACCAGCTCCGTACGTACGCCAAGGCAGGAGCGACCGAGTTTCACCTGTACCACGCCGGCCTGGCCTCCCCACAACGCCTGGCCGCCATCACTGAAGCCCTACGCCGGCACGCCTAACGCGGCAAACCCAGCCACCCGAACTCCCACCGAAAACCAGGGCCCTGCGCACGCAAGCCTCACACCGTGGATAAGTTGCCACATGTGACCGATGTACGAGTTGTGTACCGAAAGTACGGCGGAGCGCTGCACTGGAACCACTCCGGCCGACTCCTGGGCGAGGACGAACACGGAGTCTGGGCGGAAGTCCCCGGCGGAACGGTCGCCCGCAAGGGCGAGGGCCCACCGGTCACCTGGGAGACCACCGCGATCATGCTATTCCCTCGAAACGCCTGGTGGACGGCGTCCTTCAACTCACCACCCCACCGGGCCGAGATCTACGTCGACGTCACGACCGTCCCAGAGTGGAGAGACGGCGAGGTGACGATGCTCGACCTCGATCTCGACGTGATCCGGATGCGGGACGGCCGGCTCATCCTCGACGACGAGGACGAGTTCGCCGAACATCAGGTCCTCCTGGGCTATCCCCCCGAACTCATCACCCAGGCAGAAGCCACCGCACGCTGGCTACTCGACGCAGTAGGCCACAGAAAGGGCCCATTCGACGGCGCCCACCTCGAGTGGCTCGCAAGAACAACCTGATCAGCTCAGCCCACTCAACCCCGCGCACCATAACAAGGCCGCCAATATCGACCCAACAAAACACAGACAGCTTCAACATCAACCACACAACCCCAGGGCCGAAGTGTTCTCATATGGTGGGACCGAGCAGCTGAAGGCCGTCGCCTGGGGGCTGCGGCAGTGGTCAGTAGCGGCGGCGATATTGGACCAGCCGATCAGCCGAGTAAGGCCGATAGCCAGGTTGTGCAGGCTCGCCAGGATGCGGGGAGCGGCACCGGTCCGCACTTCGCAGGCGTCTCCGCAGTAAGTGACGTCCTTTGCAGGCGTCTTCGCAGTAAGCGACATCCTCCGCAGGCGTCTCCGCGGTAAGTGACGTCGCGAATGTGGTGCAGTGCCTCGATGCCCCAGTGGCCGCGGATCAGCTCAGCGAGCTGGGCCTGGGCCATTCGGCCGGGCGGCAGGCTGGTGATGGCATAGATCGTGACGATGGTGGTCTTGCCGGTCTTGCGGTCGGTGCGGCGACACTTGACCTGGATTGCCTGGACCGCATACGGGAAGGGCAGCCCTGGGCGGACGGTGCAGATCTTCATGCGGCGATCTTGCGGCGGCCATGCCCGCGCTCGTCAGTGCGGTCGTTGAGGATGGCTTCACGCCAGGGCAGGCCCTTGAGCCGGCACAGGAGCGAGGATGGCTTCACGCCAGGGCAGGGCCTTGAGCTGGCGCAGGAGCGTGGTCTGGTTGCCTTTGACGATGAACACATAGTGGCCGCCCACCTCGACGATCTGCCGGGCGTGTTCGTGCTGGGTGTGCAGAGCGTCGGCGGTGACCACCGGGGCCGCGTCTATCATCTCCGCACCGGAGTGTGCCCGCGAGCAGGGCAGCGTGCAAAGCCGCATACGACAGAACGCGCACAGCGTCCTGCTTGTAGACAATGCGATGAGCGCAAACAGGTCCGACACCCAACCGCTTACGACGCGACAAGCCAACACGGCAAGCCCACAACACCAGCGTGCCGTCGCGACGATCACATCCACCGGCCAGCACGTCCACTTCTGCCGATCAACGGCCGCGCGATCAGCCGTCGTCGCGGCACAAGCAGAACGGGTGGCCGGCCGGGTCGAAAAGCACCCGGACATTGTCTCGCGGCTGTTCTTCGGCGACCGAAGCTCCGAGGGCGACCGCCTCGGCGACCGCGGAGTCCAGATCTCCGACCTGGAAGTCGAAGTGCATCATCGGACGCTGCTGCCCATCGACAGGTGGCCAGACGGGAGCTTGGTAACCGGTCGCCTGCTGGAACACGACATAGATAGATCCCTCGGGAGCGGCGAGAATCGTCGTTCCCGGCTCCTCATGGCCGATGGGCCACCCGAGCAGCTCGGAGTAGAACTTCGCCAAAGCGCCGGGGTCGGGCGCCTCGATAGCGGTTCCCCACCACATGCCCCCTGTTCGAGATCGCACCGTGCACCTTCCCACGTAAGCGTCGATGTTGGTTCTTGTGCACGCTACAGCCAGTTGTGGACGTTCTACTTCCGGAATGGTGACCCGTTGGCGATCATCGTGACGCACCGTGTCGGACGCCTCATGAGTCCACCGTTGAACAGCGCCATCGGCCCGCGCACGTTCACACATACCCGGCTCTACTCATTGACCCGTACGCCGACAGGGCGCCCTGAATCACCTACCCACCCAAGGGATGTGACCGTCCCACCAGACAAGAACGCTTCAGCCCTGCACGCAACCCGTGCCGGTGCAGGCAAATTCAGCCCGCAGCGGAAACCAGCCCACTCTCGTACGCCGCAATAACGAGTTGCGCCCGATCCCGGGCCTCCAGTTTGGCGAGCAGCCGAGTGATATGAGTCTTCACCGTAGCCAAGCTCACCTGTAGATATTCCGCGATCTCCCCATTGGACAAGCCCCGCGCGATCAACGTCAGAACTTCTCGCTCCCGCTCCGTAACCCCGCCCAATCCCTTCACCCGGGGCAGAACAGGCGTACGCGTGAACTCTTCAATCAGCCTGCGGGTAACCGTAGGCGCCAGCAGCGCCTCCCCACTCGCGACCACACGGATAGCGGCAAGCAGATCCGCAGGCGGCGTGTCCTTCAACAGGAATCCGCTAGCCCCGGCCCGCAACGCATCATAGACGTAAGAATCGAGATCGAACATCGTCACGACAAGCACTCGTGAAACATCCCTGAGGCGCCGAGCAGCCTCAATCCCATCCATTTCTGGCATTCGAACGTCCATAAGCACGACATCCGGCCGCTGCTCCAAAGCAACACTGACAGCTTCGACCCCTGTGGCCGCTTCTCCGACGACAGCCAGATCGGGCTCGGAGTCCACCAGCACTCGAAAACTTCCCCTGAGCAACGCCTGATCATCGGCGATAACGACCCGGATCACGAGACCTCCTCATAAGGCAGTTCGGCGAAAACACGAAACCCTCGACCAGAAAGGCGCCCGGCTTCGAACGTCCCGCCGTACATCATGACCCGCTCCCGCATCCCGATCAGGCCATGCCCGGTGCCGGCAGCAGACGACGCACGGCTGCCGGCCCCGTCATCCACCACCTCGATCCGTACCGTCTTTCCATCAGCGAACACGGACACCCGACAGCGAGCACGCGCGGCATGTTTGATGACATTCGTCAGCGCTTCCTGCACGATGCGATAAACCGACAGCCCCACGCCCTCAGGTGGCCGCCCTCGCCCTTCAGGCTGCCCCTCCTTCGCTTCATCGCTGCTCCCGATCCGTACCTTGAGCTCGACCTCGACCCCCGCCAGCCGAGCCTGCGCCACCAACCCTTCGATCCCCGCGAGGCCAGGAGCAGGAACGAACTCAGGCTTGGACGACGATCTCAGCACACCGAGCAGATGGCGCATCTCAACCAGCGCGCTCCGACTGGCAGTCTCGATCACACGCAGCGCGTCATGCGCCTCGTCCGGCCTGGTCGCCATCACGTGATTGGCCACACCGGCCTTGACGGCGATCAATCCCACGCTGTGGGTGACCACATCGTGCAACTCCCGAGCGATCCGTAAACGCTCCTCCGTCACCGCCTGCGTCGCCAACCGCTCAGCGTCACGGGCCGCGTAATGCCTGCGCTCCTGCACGGCCCGACCGACCGTCCAAGCGCCGCCCAGCGCCGCGATCCCCATGAGTGGCTGGTCGAGATGCACCAGCCATCCAGGAGCGGTGTCACGCGGCGCACCTGCCACAGCCAGGCCGAGAACCGTGACCAGGCTCAACCCGCCGATGGCCGACGTCGGGACCACCGCGCCGAACCTGCCGGAGAGGGCGACTATATATAGGGCGTACGCGGGCGCGAGATAGGCGAATCCCACGGCGTCGACCAGCGCGGCGAAGATGGCGAGCACAAGCGTGAAACAGAAGACGGGCAGAGGCCACAGTCTCCGCAGCGCCAGCGGCAGCCCCAGCCCGAGAGGAATGGCGATTCTCATCCAGGGCGGCAGCGCGGTGGCGTTCACCGCAACCGTGAAGGAAACTAAGGCGAAGCACATCCCTGCCACCAGATCGAGCATGAGCAACTGGCCACGGCTCAATCGCCTGGCGAAGAAGGGATGGGTGTCGTCCACGCGTTGAACGGTAGCCGCTGCCGCGGTCCCCTCACGTCAACCCAGGGTCTGACCTTGAGATTCGAACCGTGGTCCGACGCGCCGGCGACCCGCCGTCCCGCATTCTTTACGGCGTGATCGAACTCCAGCACCTCACGAAGCGCTACGGCGACACCCTCGCCGTGGACAACCTGTCGTTCAGGGTCGAGCCAGGCCACGTCACGGGCTTCCTCGGTCCCAACGGCGCGGGCAAGTCCACCACAATGCGCCTGATCCTCGGCCTCGACGCCCCGACCTCCGGCCAAGCGCTGGTCAACGGGCGCCGATACACGTCGATCGCCAAGCCGATGCACGAGGTGGGCACCCTCCTCGACGCAGGTGCAGTCCACGGCGGCCGCAGCGCCTACAACCACCTGCTGTCTCTGGCCCGCACCAACGACATCGGCGCCACCCGAGTGGCCGAGGTGCTCGACCAGGTCGGGCTGGCCGGCGTGGCGCGAAAACGGGTGGGCGGGTTCTCACTCGGCATGAAACAGCGGCTCGGCATAGCGTCGGCGCTTCTCGGCGATCCGGCCGTGCTGATGTTCGACGAGCCGGTGAACGGCCTGGATCCGGACGGCGTGCGCTGGATCCGCGACCTCATGCGCTCTCTGGCCGCCGAAGGCCGCACGATCCTGCTCTCCAGCCACCTGATGAGCGAGATGGCCCTCACCGCCGAGCGCATCGTCATCGTCGGCCGCGGCAAGCTGATCGCCGAGGCCACGGTCGCGGAGCTGACCGCGCACTGTCCCTCGCTCGAAGACGCCTACATGGCCCTGACCGCCGGCAGCGTCCAGTACGGAGCGTCCCGATGAGAGCGGTCCTCTCCGCCGAATGGCTGAAGCTACGCTCAGTTACTTCCACTTACCAAACGATGGGTACGGCGGCCCTCACAGTGCTCCTGGGCGCGGCATGGACCGTCTATGTGAGCGGCCTGGCCGACGAGCGGGGCGAGCTGAGAGCGGCGGCCCCGGAGCAGGGCTTTCTCCCACTCGTCCAGATCAGCCTGGCAGTGCTGGGCGTGCTCGCGATCACTTCCGAATACGCCACAGGAACGATTCGCACCAGTCTGATCGCCGTCCCGAAACGCGGCACATTACTTCTGGCCAAGGCCGGCATCGTCGGCCTGGCCACCTTGATAGCCGCGAACGCGGTCCTCCTGGTCACCTATTCGGCGAGCCGCTTGATAGCGAGCGGTCACGAGTTGGGCTTCAACGACACCTCGATAACCGACGACCTGCCGATGCTGCTTGCCTCCGGCCTGTCGGTGACCGCGCTGGCATTGGTAGGCCTCGGCCTGGGCACCGCGATCCGCTCAACGGCGGGAGCAATCGTCTCGATCGTGGCACTGCTTTTCGTACTACCGGGCGTAGTCAACTACTTGCCCCCACCTTGGAACACCCGCGTGGCCACGCTCCTCCTGCCGAACCTCGTCCCCCAAATAGCCGACCAGCGCCTCTCCTCACGCTTGGGCGACGGGCTCCTGCCGCCCTGGGCCGCACTAGCCGCTCTCCTCGCCTACCCACTCATCGCCCTCGCCATCGGCTACCACCAACTCCACCGAAGAGACGTGTGACCCCTCCCTCTTCCAGAACGAAACGCTCACAGGCATCACCAAAACGGCGATAACCACCCGTAGAACACCACCAGCCCTGAAAGAAAACCCACACAGCCACCCTCACCCAAACCGCACGCCCGCACGCCCGCACGAGCATCCATCCCGCGTCAGGAGTTACTTGAGCTTCTCCATACGGGCACCAAGCAGCCACAAGTCTGCTCCCACCGCCGGAGTACAGACCGCAAAGCCTGTTTTCGCCACAGGAGCGCAGACCGCAATGCCTGTTCTCACCGCAGCAGCAGCCGGCCGAGCAAACGCTCCCGCCAAAGGGCGCGCCCGCTCAAGCATCTCCGACCCCAGAACCAACGACCGTGAATGTCCCAACTGCAGTAACAACGCGAACAAGCACGCTTTCGCCACGAAGGACCGCCTATACGAACATCCGCCTGCAGCCGGAAGCGCCGCTCAGGCGAGCACCCCAGCGGGGGCATATTCCCTCTCACACTTCGGCGAGCGCCTCAACAACGCCCCACGAACGCCCCCACCATCACCTATCCGAACGTTTCCGTACCAGGGCTAAAGACCCCGGGAACGTGAATGCAACCCCGCACGAACGCTGCCGCCCCAGGAACTGGGGTTACAGAGCAATTCCCCAGGAACGGACCCACCTCACATGAACACACACATCCGAAGAATGGATACCCCCGTGGGCATCCTCAGCTCGGAGCGGACGGAAGCATGAGCGTTCTCGCCTCGGAATGGCTGAAGGTCCGTTCCCTCCGTTCGACCTACCTGATCCTCGGGCTCAGTCTCTGCACGGTCCTCCTGGGTCTCGCGCTCGCCGTGATGGCCGCCAACATGTACGACACCGCTCCCGCCACCCAGCAACCCAACGCCCGGATCGCGGACCTGGAGGAGGTGATCGTGATCGTGCCCCAGCTGTGCATGGGCATCCTGGGCACGCTCGCCATCACCTCCGAATACGTAACCGGCTTGATCAGAACGAGCTTGACCGTCGTGCCACGCCGCTGGCCCGTCCTTGCCGCCAAATCCGCGGTCGTGGGCGCACTCGGCCTGATCATCGGCTTGCTGACGGTCTTCGGCACGTACTTCGTCACCCGATGGGTGCTGGGCGACCGCTTCTCCGGCGCGTACACCGGCGCCTTCGTGGACAGGCTGCCACTCCTCACCGCCATCAGCCTCACGGTGCCCACGTTCGCGCTGCTCGGCTTGGGCCTAGGCGCGCTCTTCCGCTCGACCGCCGCTTCCATCGCCACCTTGGCCGGCCTCGTCTACGTGATCCCCATAATCATCGGCAACATCCCGGAGCCCTGGAGTGAACGCCTCGGCTCGGTGATGATCGGCGCCCTTCCCCGCGAGCTCACCGGCGACTTCATCACCACATCGGTATACGGCTCCCTCTTGTCTCCCGCAGCCGCTGCCGCAGTGCTGGTCGCCTATGCGGCGGTCCCGTTGTTGGCGGCCGCGTGGCTGGTACGCCGGAGAGACGCCTGAGATGTCCGCCTCGGAGCCTTTGATGCGACCGGCCCATCACCACACCAGCTCACGCCTGAGCGCCGGCTCCCGGCTCAGGGGTGTATGGGAACTCATCCGCCGCATCATCGGTCTCCCAGGAGTACGCCGCGACACCAGCGCAGTGGCAGGGCGCACAGGACAAGCATGCATGCCCGTCCACAGAGCGCGGAGGCACCTACAGGATCCGAGCGATAGCACCAACCCATCGACACCACGCCTGCTCGTTCAGTGGGGCGCAGCGGCACCAAATCCCCCGAGCCACCGTGACCAACCCACGGGGCGGGACCACCAAACGCCCATCGCCGCCGGCACCCACCCCGCAGGGCGGGACCACCAAACGCCCGTCACCGTTAGCACCCACCCCGCGGAGCGGGACCACCAAACGCTCCTCGCCGTTGGCACCCACCCTCCGGGGCGGGACCGCCAAGGACCTCAGACGACTAAGAGCTGTTTCTTAGATCTGCTGACTAATCGTGGTGATGTTGTCACGATCAGTTCATGGGGCGTGGTGACTTAACGAACGCCGAGTGGGAGCGGCTCCGGCCGCTGCTGCCCGAAGGTGGCCAACGGGGCGGGCGATGGAATGACCACCGCACGACGATCGACGGCGTGCTGTACAGGGCACGGACCGGGCTGCCGTGGCGGGACCTGCCCGAGCGGTTCGGTCCATGGATCACGGTCTACAAACGGCATCGCCGCTGGTCGGCCGATGGCACCTGGCAGATGCTGCTGACCGCGATCCAGGCCGAGCAGGACGCCGAGGGGCGGGTGGACTGGGACATCGCCGTGGACTC